>JAMIFL010000001.1:0-16662 GCA_035906295.1 Alphaproteobacteria bacterium
TGGCGTGGGTGACGGTGCCCGCATTGGCGTCCATGCGCGTCCACAGGCCGTTGAATTCGGTAACCGTGCCCGCGCCCGACATCACGTTGTGCGAAAACAGGCCCGAAAGGCTGCCGATGGTGCCCGTCGGGTTCGCCGCCGCCGTGGTGGTGCGGATGTTCTGTTTGAACCCGGTATCGGCCACGTTATACGTCATGCCCGAGGACAGCGCGATTTCCTCGCCCGCCGTGGCGACGGACCGCGAGGTGGCGATATGCAGTTGTGCGCTCGGCGAAGCCGTGCCGATGCCGAGGCGTGAATTGGTATTGTCCCAGAACAATTGCTGCCCCGACGCCGTCGGCGACGATGCGAACGTCCCCGCCGTCGAACCCGCGAACTGAATATACCCCTGCGTTCCGCTGCTGGCGCTGCTCGTCCCCGTCCCCACCGCCGTCCACGCCGACGCGGTCTTGATATAAAGCTTGTTGTCATCCGTATCGTAAACCACAAGCCCCGTAGCGGGCGACGCGATGGTCGTCCGCTGCGCCGTCGTCATGCGCGGCGGCAGGAAACCCTTGGTGATGGATGAAACATCTAGAAGCGCGCTCGCATCCGGCGTCTGCGTGCCGATCCCAACCCCGCCCAGCAATGTGCCGGAAGCCCCCTGCGTCAGCGTCATCAAGGGTATGCCCGTTCCCGGACGGTCCAGAAAATCGAGATTGCCGGTGCTCATCGTCCGGATGGACCAGTCCGCCGCGTTCGCCCGCATGAAGTAAATTTCGTTCCGGTTGGAACCGCTGAAATCCATCGAGAACACGGCCTTGTCGCCGACCCGCAAGGTATTGCGCACCTCAAGCGGCACCGTCGGTGTAGCCGTGCCGATACCAAAATAGCCCGTATTGGTCAGCCGCATGCGCTCGACCATCGCGCCGCCGTCGGCCTTGGTCCAGAAGCTCATGGCGCCGCCACGATTGTTCGCGGTCGTACCGGCGGTATCGCCGGTAATCGCGGCGATGCCTTTATCGGTGGTGTTCACGCTGTCGAGGAACGTGATGAGACCGACGCGCTTGCCGTCGGCATCGGCGCTGGCGCTACCGAGTTCGAGGTTCCCCTGGTTGGTCGGGTCGATAATCGTCAACGTGCGGCGACCGGTTCCACGCAGGTCAGGCGCGTTCGTGCCGATGCCGACATTGCCGTTGTTGAGGATGGTGAACACCTGCCGCGTCGTACCGGAGCCCCATGACGAACCCCGGTCCACGGTCTGCAGGCCGAAGGCGTTATAGCTCGTCCCGTTGTCGCCCATGTACATGCGCCACGCCGAACGCGTCCCGTCGTCCAGCACATCCGTCTGGGTGTCGATGTTGTTGTCCCAGAACGCCAGCCCGTCCGACTTGAGCGCAAGGCGCACGCCGTTGGTTCTTGCTGCGTTATTGAGGCGCAAATTGCCGTTAAGCGTAAGCCGTTCCGTCGGCGTCACCGTACCGAGACCGAGCCGGTGGTTCGCGGGGTCCCAGAAGAACTGCCCGTCCGTCGTGCTGTCAGACGCGAACGTGCCCGCGCTTGCCCCCGCGAACTGCACGTAACCGTTGGTGCCGCTGGACGCCGACGCGGCCCCCGCCCCAACCGCCGCCCATGCCGACGCGGTCTTGATATACAGCTTGTTGTCGTCCGTATCGTAAACCACAAGCCCCGTGGCAGGCGTGGTGATGCCCGTACGCTGCGCCGTCGTCATGCGCGGTGGCAACAGGCCTTTGGTGGTGGAAGAAAGTTCCATGAGCGCGGACGCATTCGGGACCACCGTGCCGATGCCGACACTGCCTGCGCTGTTGATGACCAGCCGCTCCGCCCGGGCGCCCGCCGAAGTACCGGTGGAGATTGAGAATCGTGCCGGCACGCTTCCCGTCGTGGGCGCCCCGTCGGCCACCGCGCTGAACAGCACGGGTTCCTGGAACGTCGTGCCGTCATGTCCGCGGAAAATGAAATTACCCAGCAGGTCGCCGCTCTGCACCGCCGTTTCAGCTCCCACTGCGCCACGGCTTTTGGTGAAGTAGATATTGGGACCGTTGGCGCTTTCAATCGAACGCTGCCCGTCCAGAATGTTGGCGGCGCTGCCGCGCACCGTAATGCCGCTGTCCGTGCCGCTGTTGATGCTCAACTTCGAGTTCGGCGTAATGGTACCGATGCCGAGGCGGTGGTTCGTCGAATCCCAGAAGAATTGCCCCGTCGCCGCATTGTCCGACGCGAACATGCCCGCCGTGGCCCCTGCGAACTGGATGAACCCTTCGGCCCCCACGCTGCCGCCGCCCGAACCGGTCCCCACCGCCGTCCACGCCGACGCGGTCTTCATATACAGCTTGTTGTCGTCCGTGTCGTAAACGATAAGCCCCGTCGCCGGCGTCGCAATCGCTGTCCGCTGCGCCGTCGTCATGCGCGGCGGCAAAAGCCCCCGCGTGGTCGAAGTCATATCCACCAGCGCCGAGGCATTCGGCGTAACCGTACCTATGCCGATACCGCCACCCTGATCGATTTTAAGATAAGTGACAGGGCCGGAACCGCCGTTCGGCGTAACGCCAAAACTCATCGCAGTGCCCGTATTGCTGGGCCCGGTCCAGTTTTCCGTGGAGGTGACGGAGATATGCGCGCGGGCATCGCCGTTGGCAAAATAATTCTCGGCCTTTCCATTCCAGAAACCCGAGAACGCAATCCGGCCCAGTTCCTTGCCCGTCGACAGCGCGGTAGATGCCGCAATGGTCCCGCCCGCGCTGAACAGGCGCATCCCGGTGGAAGCCCCGCCGCCATAACCGTTGATGGCAATGCTGGGATCGGTTTCAGAGGACAGGGTAAACGACCATTGCGGCGTAGCCGTGCCGATACCCAGCCGATGGTTGACCTTGTCATACGAAAACGCAGCATCCGCATCCAGCAAGCCGGTGCTGGAATTGCGAAACTGCACTTCCGTGCCCGTACCCGCCGCAATGCCGCCCTGCCCTGTGTTGGCGATGGTCAGCCAGTTGGTGCCGTCGCAGTACTTGAACGCGTTGGCCGTGCCGTCATACAGCATCATCCCCTTCTTGATGGGCGACGTGAACAGGCTCGCGGGGGCGGCCTGCGTGGTGTTCGCGGTCAGGAAGCTGATGACCATGTCGGTCGGGGAAGCGACGGGGGCTGCGGCGCAGTCGGCAAGGGCGTCGCCCATGGTTGCAAGCGTGAGACACGCTGCCGCCGTGGTCGCCAGAAGAATGCGCTTCATATGAGTGTGCCCCCGCAAAGACTCTTGAGCCCAAAGACTCTAAGATTTGAGTCTAGATTTTAACTATTTTATCACGCAAGCGGGAAACGCGCCAAGCCACTTAAAATACACAGAATTTACCGATTTTTAATATTCGCCGCGCGGTATGGATTGTTATGTATTTTAATGAATGAAACGCGAGAGGTTAAAGCCCCTTACGGCTGCCCCAGCGCATCAAGCCCGGGCAATGATGCCGACCCCGCCGGCGCCGTGGTCGGCGCAGGGCCGCCGCTTGTATTGGCGCCCATGAAACCGCCCGTCTTCTGGTCGGGCAGCCTGTTCATCTCGGTCAGGCGCACCGTCAGCTCGTTCGCCTTCGCCGTATCCATGGAAGCGATGATGGGCGCGCTCTTGCGCTCCGACATGTTGGAAACGACCTGGATTAAAATATTCATATCCATCTGGTTGAAGATGGCCGCCGCTTCCTTGGCCTTCATGCCCTCGTAAATCTTCACGAGGCTGCCGATCTTGGAATTCTGTTCCTTTTCCTGCTGCCCCAAAAGCTCTTCAATCTGCTTTTTAAGCTCCGTCAGCTCGCCGATTTTGGTGTCGATCTGCTTTTCCGACGCCTTCATCAGCGCCTCGCGCGATTCCAGCGCCTTTTCCCGCTTATCAAGCTGCTGGCGGCGCGCGCCCAGATCTTCCAGCAGCTTCATCTGCTCGGGGCTGTCCGCCATGTCCTGCTGGTTGGGGTCGGCCCATACTTCCGGCAGGGTCGAATCCTCGGTTTTCGCGGCCGGTTTCACCACGTCCTTGGCCTCCCCCTCCTTCGCCGCGCCCTTGGCAGGCTCTTCAGCTGGTTTCGCCTCTTGCTTGTCGCCCGCGGCCGGGTCTTCCTGGGCCAGCGCCTCGGCGGTAATGTCGCGCACGTCCATCACGGTTTCGCCGATGCGCACGGCAAACGCCAGCATGGCGACCAGCACCAGCAGCGGCAAAATCCTGAAACGCGCGAAAAATTCGTTCATTCTGCAATTATACCTGAAACGCGTTAAAACATGCACCCCGCCGCGCGCAGTTTTTTGCCCCGTGCCGTTTTTCGCCGGAGGAACCCGACAATAAGGAAATTACCCGACCGTGCCCTTGGTCCGGTTTTTCATCGCGCGGAACAGGTCACGCTCGGCCTCTGAATAAAGCCCCTGCCCCGAGCCGTCATCTTCCAGCGCCAGCCGTTCGGACGCAGGATCTATGCCGCGCTCCGCCTCCGGGTCGCGGATGACGAAAGGCGATTTGGGCGAAGACACCGCCTCCCCCTCGTCTAGCTTGCGCAGGTGCTTGGCATAAGCGGTCCCGCTGTCCGGCGCCTGCGGCTTGATGGGCTGGGAAAGCTTGGGTTCTGCGGCGGGCGCGGCGCCCATGGCCTTGGCGGTCAGCGGCTTCGTATTGTCCACCAGCGCCTCCAGCCGCGAAGCCAGCCGGTCACCGGAATCCGTCATCAGTTCAAGCTCGTCGGCAATGGCGCGGGCGCGGTCGATGCTGCCCTGCAGTTCCGTGCCGGATTCAGCCGCCGCGACCTTGAGCCCCATGACCGTGCGGTCCGCCCGGTCGAGGTTTTTGACCAGGTCGCGCACCACCTTGTCCAGCTCGCTCTTGGAATCGCGCAGACGGCGCAGTTGCAGGCTCAGCCGCGCGGCATAAACAATCGTCAGCCCCAGCAACACGAGGATGACGACATCGAGGATGAGAGAAAGAGGCGCACCTTCCATAAGATAAAAGCTAGAGCGCCGGAATTGCGGAGTCTACAAGCCCCGCAAGGTTATTCACGTAAATCGGAAGCGGCATGGATAGACAGTCTTTCGAGAACCGCAACGTAGCTGAGGCTGCGTTAAGGACCGGAAACGCAGAAAGGGCGGATAGACGCCCGCAGAACCCGAAATTACTCGCTCTTTTTGGCCGGCGGCACGTATTTGTCGATCCGCACGGCCAACATGCCCTGCTTCTGGCCGGTCGATGCCTTGAACATGGGGAAGTCACCGCAGCGCACCTCAACCCGGTCCTTGGGACGCGTATTGAAAAACACCGTCGAACCCGGCTTCCAGTTCAGCAACTCGCCCAGCGGCACGGTCTTCTCCGCCAGCACCGCCTGAAGGTCAATATCCGTTATATACAACTCGTTAGTGAGGTGAGTTTCCCAAATCGAGTCACGCCCGAACTTCTCCCCCATGAACATCTGCAACAGCAGTTCACGGATGGGTTCCAGCGTCGCATACGGCAGCAGCACTTCCACCCGGCCGCCCCTGTCGCCCATGTCCACGCGCAACCGCGCCAGCACGCAGGCATTGGACCCCTGCGTAATGGCCGCGAAGCGCGGGTTGGTCTCCATGCGTTCCATGGTGAAGCTGACCGGCGAAAGCGGGTCGAACGCCGACGACATGTCGGACATGACAACCCCCACCATGCGCTCGATAAGCTTGGTTTCGATGGTCGTATAAGGCCGCCCCTCGATACGGATGGCCGGCGTGCCCTTACGCCCCCCCAGCAAAACGTCGACGATGGAATAGATGAGGGCGGAATCCACCATGCAAAGCCCGCCGTTTTCCCACTCTTCGGCCTTGAAGATGGCCAGCATGGCGGGCAGCGGGATGGAATTCATATAATCGCCGAAACGCACGGTGGACACCTGGTCCAGCGACACTTCCACGTTATCGGATGTCAGGTTGCGAAGGCTGGTGGACATCAGCCGCACAAGGCGGTCGAACACGATGTCCAGCATCGGCAGGCGTTCGTAATTGACCAGCGCCGAGTTGATGAGCGCCATGACGCCGGAGGCCTGCTCCTGCCCCGCCGCGTCGTTGAACCCCAGAAGACTGTCGATTTCATCCTGGTTCAGGATGCGCGTGCCGCCGTCCCCGCCGCCGTCATCGCCCGTAACCATGGGCGCCTCTTCCGCCGCCGTGGGGCCGATGGCCTGGGAAGCCATGGCTTCCCATTCGGCCATCATGGCGCGTTCCTCGTCGCTCATCGGCGCGTCGGCATCTGTCGGCATACCTGTGGTGTTATCGGCCATGGCGGTGAGGAGATGTTTTGTTAACCATGATTAATATATAGCACGTTTCGTGCCAAAGGTAACGGAAACTGGGGGATACTGGAACCGCCCTCACCCTTAAACTGGGCCATTGAGGCCCCGCGCAGCGTAAGCGAAGCGAGCCGGGGGAGCGTGCGCCAGCACGCGACTGGGGGGCGGCAGTTAAGCCCCCCACAAAGTGAGTTTACGAACTTATTGTATCAGAATCTCTTGAAACAACACGTCTTTTACCTTTGTCGGGCTGGCCGCAAGGTTAACCCGGTAAAGCAGTTCCTGCCGCAGGCGGTAGATACCGGCAGACCCCCTCAGGTCCTGCACCCGCATCTCGCGCAGGAAGGTCTGAAACTGGTCGACCACGCGCGGGGCCACCCCTTCCAGCTTGGCGAGGTCGGCGGCATTCGCCACCTCCAGCTTCACCTTGAGTTTCAGAAATCGTGCAGGGCCGCCCGTGGTGCTCAGGTTGACCAGCAGGTCCGGAATTTCCATGAATTGCGGCCCCTTGGCGACGCCCTCTTTTCCCTCGCCGCCTTCGCCCTCGCCACCCTCTTCGGATGACGCGACGGCAGCCTCGTCGCCTTCGGCATGCGGTTCCTTCTTGGGGCCGATGATGCCCATGAAATACAAAGCCGCCGCAACCCCGATAATCAGGATGGGGCCGACGATCATCAGAAGCTTCTTGGCGCCAAGGCCCTTGCCGCCTTCATCGTCCAGCGGGGTTACGCCGGCGTCGCCGTCTGCGGGCTTGGGGTCGTTATCGTCGTTTTTGGCCATGGCAATGTTCCCTGAGGATTTTGTGCGGGATTCTCAAAAGGTTAACACGAAAAACCGGGTGCGGCAAAGGCTTCGCCGGTCGGCAATTTTTTCCAAAACGCCGAAAAAACGATAGCCAGCGACTCGGCAGCTCGTCCGCCGCCGCCCGGGACGCAGCAGCGCAACCAACTGAATTAAAATAGAAATTCAGGCTGGCACACCCTGTGCAAAGACGAATGGCGAACAACAACCCGGCCATAACGGGAAACGGATTAAGAGATGGAAAATACAATCTACATCGGCCTCTCGCGGCTCTCGGCGCTCCAGACCAACATGGACGTGATCGCCAACAACATCGCGAACATCAACACCCCCGGCTACAAAGCCAACAAGATGGTGTTCGCCGAATACCTCGACCGCCCGAAAGGCATGAACGAAACCATGTCCATGGTTGAGGAATACGGCAACTACCGCGTCATGGAAACCGGCCCCGTCAAGCGCACCGAAAACCCGCTGGACGTGGCCTTGCAGGGCAAGGGCTTCATGGGCGTGCAGGGCCCGAACGGCCAGACCATGTATACCCGCGCCGGCAATTTCGCGCTGGATACGGAAGGCAACCTCGTCACCCAGCAGGGCTACCGCGTGCTCGATGCCGGCGGCGCCCCCATTACCCTGCCCCCCAACACCGACATCATCATCGACGCTTCGGGCGCCATTTCCACGCGGGAAGGCACCGTCACCAGCCTCATGGTGCAGGAATTCGACAATCCCCAGACCCTGACCCCGGTCGGCAACTCGCTGTACACCACGAAGTCGGTAGGCCGCCCGGCCACCGAAACGCAGGTCGTGCAGGGCGCCGTTGAAGGCTCCAACACCCAGGGCGTCCTAGAGATGACCGACATGATCGACGTCAGCCGCAATTACCAGTCCGTGGCACGGATGCTGCAAACGGAACATGACAGGGTGCGCGCCACCATCCGGTCCCTGACCCAGACTTCATAAGAACAACCGATAAGAACGCCGCACACCGGCACACAGATAAATAGGAGATAAAAAACATGCTTTCCCTCGATATCGCCGCCACCGGCATGCTGGCCCAGCAGATGAACGTCGACGTCATCTCGAACAACATCGCCAACATGACCACCACGGGCTACAAGCGCCAGCGCGCCCAGTTCCAGGACCTGATCTACCAGAACAAGGCCCGCCCCGGCACCACGTCGTCCGCCACCGGCTCCATCCTGCCGTCGGGCATCCAGCTCGGCCTCGGCGTCAAGCCGGGTTCGGTCTACCGCATCAATGAACAGGGCACCCTGTCCATCACCGGCAACACCTACGACATCGCCATCGCAGGCCGCGGCTGGTTCCAGATCAACCTGCCCGACGGCACCACCGGCTACACCCGCGACGGCACCTTCCAGATCAACGCCGACGGCGAACTGGTGAACGCGCAGGGCCACACGGTCGAACCCTCCATCACCATCCCGGACGACGCCACCGACATCGAAATCTCCGATGACGGCATCGTCACCGTCAAAATCGCGGGGCAAACCGCCACCCAGCAGGTAGGCCAGCTCCAGATTGCGAACTTCCAGAACGACGCGGGCCTCGAAGCCGTCGGTAACAACATCCTGCTGGAAACCGAAGCGTCGGGCACCCCCACCGTCGGCAACCCCACCGATGTCGGCTTCGGCAAGCTGCAACAGGGCGCGCGTGAATCCTCGAACGTCAACGTGGTCGATGAAATCACCACCATGATTACGGCGCAGCGCTCGTACGAAATGAACTCCAAGGTCGTCCAGACCTCGGACGACATGCTCGGCACCCTCACCCAGCTCCGCTAACCGCTGACTGAAGAAACAGGAGACTCCCATGACCAGCATCGTGATGAAACGCAGCAATCCCAACGCCCTTTCCGCCCGTCTGGCCGGAAAGCTGGTGGGGTTGATTCTCGCCATCACGCTGGTCATGGGCCTCCTGCTCTGCGGCATCGACCGCGCCTTCGCTTCCACCCTCAACCCGGTCCCCCGTGGGTCGGTCACCGTCACCGGCGAAAAAATCCGCCTGGGCGACGTGTTCGAGAATCTCGAAAAAAATGCCGATTTCGTGCTCGCTCCCGCCCCCCAGCCCGGTCAGGAACTGGTCTGGAACGAACCGACCCTCCTGCGCATCGCAACCGCTTTCAACCTGCCGTGGCGCCCTGAACAGGGTCAGGAAGTTCGCATCCGCCGCGATGCCGAACTGGTCGACTCCGCAACCCTCAAGGCCGTGGTCCGCGACCATCTGGCCACCGACACTGGCGACGCTGAAAGCTATAACGTGGTCTTCACCGGCTCCGTCCCCGAAATCATCGTCCCCGGCGGCACCACGCCTGACGTGACCCTGGCCGACTTCAACATGCAGCCCGTGGGCGGCACTTTCTCCGCCATCGTCAAGGTGGTCGGCCTCGGCGCAAAGCCCCAGCTCATCAACCTGCGAGGCGTGGCCGAACGTCTGGTCCGCGTGCCCGTTCTCAAGACCGGCCTGCGCAACGGCGACATCATCCGCGCCGAAAACATCATCTGGACCACCCAGAAATCCAACACCGTGCGCGCCGACACCATCCGCGAAGCCGAAATGCTCATCGGCTCCACCCCCCGCCGCAGCCTGTCGGCAGGTGAGCCTGTGCGCAACGACAGCATCGAAATGCCCCGCATGGTCTCCCGCGGCGACCTCGTGACCATGGTCTTCTCCCAGCACGGCATGACCCTCACGGCCCGTGGCCGCGCGCTGGAAGACGGCGCCAGCGGTCAGGTCATCCGGGTTTCCAATACCGGCAGCAACCGCACCATTGAAGGCCGCGTGACCGGCAACAAGGAAATTACGGTCAACCAGTAAGGCTGGCCGATAACAAAAAAACGAAAGGTGTATAAAATGCAGCAATTCATCAAGACAGCCCGGCTTTTAAGCCTGACTTTGGTGGCGACCACGTCGCTCGCCGCCTGCTCCTCGGTCGACCGTCTCGCGTCGGTCGGTGAAAAACCCATCCAGTCGCCCATCGAAAACCCGACGGCGAAACCCGGCTACACCCCCGTCAGCATGCCCATGCCGGCGCCGGAATACGTCGAACGTCAGGCCAACTCCCTGTGGGGCGGCGGCTCGCGCAAAACCTTCTTCAAGGACCAGCGCGCCAAGGACATCGGCGACATCCTGACCGTGACCATCAACATCGCCGACGAAGCGAAAATGAAAAACGAAACCACGCGCGACCGCACGGCCAACGAAAATTCGGGCCTCACCAATGCGCTCGGTTTCGAAAGCTATCTGGGCAAGGTCCTCCCCGGCCCCGTCAACCCGGCCTCCCTGCTGGCGGGCAGCACCACCTCCAAGCATGAAGGCACCGGCGAAATCAAACGCAACGAAGACATCAAGCTGAAAGTTGCCGCCATCGTGGCCCAGGTCCTGCCCAACGGCAACATGGTCATCAACGGCCATCAGGAAATCCGCGTGAACTACGAAAACCGCGTCCTCGCCATTTCCGGCGTCATCCGCCCCGAGGACATCGCCATCGACAACACCATCTCCTACGACAAAATCGCGGAAGCCCGTGTCGATTACGGCGGCCGCGGCCAGATTACGGACGTGCAGCAACCCCGCTACGGTCAGCAGGTCTTCGACATCCTGACCCCGTTCTAACCGGTAATATCTCCTCTTAATCCACCTGAACTTGAAGGCCCGTCAGAAATGACGGGCCCTTTTTTTATCCGGTCGGAATATGCGCGTTTTACTGCAGCACGATGCTGCGCACCGTAAGGTCGCGCGGCTGGCCCGCGAATTCCCGGAAATGCAGAATGGTCACAAGCGTACCGTCCGGAAATGCCTCGCTTTGCCCAAACCGCCTGCGCATTCCTTCAACCATCTGCACCGGCGCCTGCTCGACCGGCAGCACTTCGTAACCCGCAATGTCCACGATGCGCAGGCGGCCGTAATTGCCGTTTTCCTGCTGGCTTTCATACATCGTGCGGCCTTCGTCGCTCATGCAGAAGAATTCGGGCGTCTGGTCGCCCTGGTTGTAGGAATAAAGCACCGGCAGCCCTTCATCGATCGCGTCCTTGAAACCGGGTGCGCAATCAAGGTCGATGTTATGCCCCAGCAGCAGCGAGAAATACGCCGCATTGTCGTTCGGGTCCGCCTCGAACGCGGATGGGCTGGCTTTCTTTTCGAAAACATCCTTGGTGCTGTTGCGCTTGTCCGCCATGCCGGGTCCTTTCAGTGGGGCCAAACCCCAAGCCTACCGGCCTCTCAAAGCCGCTTGCAACCAATAACGGCACGCATCGGAACCGCCGGGCCAAACCCAAAGACTAACGCTGCAAAAACAAAGAAAGGGGCCAAAGGCCCCTCTCCGTATAGTGGAATGTGATGCTTCAATCAGTCGTCACCAACGGCCTTGCCGTCAGTCATCACGATGCGTTTTTTCCAGACGCTCATGCTTCTCCTGCGCCTCAAGCGACAGCGTCGCAATCGGGCGGGCGTCGAGGCGGGCCACGGTAATCGGTTCGCCCGTTTCTTCGCAATAACCATAAGAACCGTCTTCGATACGCAGCAGCGCCTCGTTGATTTTGCTGATCAGCTTGCGCTCACGGTCACGGGTGCGCAGTTCCAGCGCATGGTCGGTTTCCGCCGCCGCGCGATCTGCAATATCGGGCTTTTGCAGCTCGGTGCTTTGCAGCGTGTTGTGCACGGTCTCTTCCGACCCCTGCAGCAGCTCGGCCCGCCACGCAATCAGCTTCTTGCTGAAATACGCCAGCATGACCGGGTTCATGAACTTGCCCTTGTCCTTTTTCGGATCGTAATCGGGCGAAACGGTAACGGTACTGGGCGTCGTCATCTGTAATCCTTGGGTTCAGGCCAAAGTGAAGGCAAAGATATATAGGTATCGTCGCCAGATTCCACAAGGAAAACAAGGCTGCCGCAATCTTTATTCCCGTTCTTTTAAGCCGCTGATTGTTTTAAGTTTTTTTGGCCATCGCGGCATCGCGCGCCATTTCCAGCTTGGCCATTTCCACCTGCGCGCGCAAATCCACCTGGTCCAGCAGCCCCACCAGCGCCGGATCGTCTATCTTCTCCCGTCGCGCCGCCACCTCGCGCGCGACCCCCGCCAGCGTGTCCGTCGTAAGCCTGCCGGAAAGCAGGCCGCGATGCACGTCATCCAGCGCATCCAGCACCTTGTCCGCGCGTTCCACCATGCGTTTGCGGGCCTTGCGCTCGGTCGGGTCTTCCGCCCCCTGCACGGCCAGCAGGTTGCCGATGCCGCCGATGAACCCGGTCCCCGCAGCCGCCGAAGCGCCTTCCGTCTCCGGCTCCATGAACGTGCTGAAGGACGACGAAGCGCCGCCGGCTTTGCGGGTCTTGTCGTTCTTCTTAATCTCGCTGGTGGATTTCGGGCCTTCGATACGCATGCCCCATTATCGCGCACTCAAGGCTGTTTGTCATCCGGCACAACTTGCCAAATCACCGGGCCGCTGAGGCCCCACGAAGCGTAAGCGGGAGCGAGCCAAAATCGCGCCGGAGGCGCGCGGCCCGGCGGTTGATGGCCACAAAAACAACTTGGCACGCTTCTCGCATTTATATCCCCGGAAAGGAATACCATGCGCACATTCGCCCTCGCCCTTCTGGTCATCGCGTCATTCGCCTGCGGGTTCAACGTCCCCGCACAGGCCGCCGGCTCGTCCCGCATCAAGGACATCGTCGATGTCGAAGGCGTGCGCGACAACATGCTCATCGGCTACGGCCTCGTGGTCGGCCTCAACGGCACCGGCGACAAGCTGAACAACGCACCCTTCACCAAGCAATCCCTCACCGCAATGCTTGAGCGCCTCGGCGTCAACGTGCGCGAACAGAACCTCAGCACCGGCAACGTCGCCGCCGTCATGGTCACCGCAACGCTGCCCCCCTTCACCAACCAGGGCGCGCGCATTGACGTCACCGTCTCCACCATGGGCGACGCCAAGTCGCTGCAGGGCGGCACCCTGCTGGTAACGCCGCTGATGGGCGGTGATTCAGAAGTCTACGCCGTGGCTCAGGGCCCCGTGGCCGTGTCCGGCTTTGCCGCGGGCGGCGATGCCGGCACCGTCACCCAGAACATCCCCACCGCGGGCCGCGTCCCCAACGGCGCCATCGTCGAAAAGGAAGTCGGCTTCGCGCTGGGCGACCTGCCCTCCGTCCGCCTCGCCTTGCGCAACCCGGACTTTACGACCGCCCGCCGCATCGCCTCCACCATCAACCAGCAATACGGGGCAAAAATTGCCGAGGCTGAAAACAACGCCTCCGTCAAACTCACCCCGCCCGCCGGCGGCAAGAACATCGTCGACATCATCACCGATGTCGAACAATTCACCATCGAACCCGATCAGGTCGCCAAAATCGTCATCGACGAACGCTCCGGCGTCATCGTGATGGGCGCGGATGTCCGCATCTCCACCGTCGCCGTGGCGCAGGGCAACCTCACCGTCCGCATCACCGAAACCCCGCAGGTCAGCCAGCCCGCACCCTTCGCCCAGCAGGGCACCACCACCGTGGTTCCGCGCACCAATGTCGATGTCGCAAGCGCCCCCGGCAACATCGCCTACCTGCCCGAAGGCGTGACGCTGCAGGAACTGGTTTCCTCCCTCAATGCCCTCGGCGTCACCCCACGCGACGTCATCACCATTCTTCAGGCCATCAAGGCGGCCGGCGCCATCCAGGCAGAAATCGAGGTGCTGTAATGAACTCCATCTTCCCCGCGGGCAAAGCCCTCTCCGGTCTCGCCAACGCTGACATCGGCCTGATGAAGGCCAAAAACGCCCTGCAACAAACCACGCTGGGCCAGAAGAAACTGGAAGAAATCGACGCCGCCGCGAAGGATTTTGAATCCATGTTCGTCACCGAAATGCTGCAGCCCATGTTCGAAACCGTCGGCACCGACGCGTTCTTCGGCGGCGGCGAAGGCGAAGACACGTGGAAAGGCATGATGATCGAACAATACAGCAAGGAAATCGGCAAGGCCGGCGGCCTCGGCCTGTCCGACGCCATCAAGGCGTCCATGATTCAAATGCAGGAAACCGCGGATAAAGCCGCCCAAACCGGAAATGAAGGAGCATAGAAAATGTCCCCAGCCGCCGCCAACGCCGCACTGACCCTCACCGTCGAAGTCGAAACCATCATGGGTACGCTGTGCGACCTGCTCGACCGCGAAACCGACGCCGTGAAGGTGGCCGATTTCAACGCCTTCAAAACCATGCAGGACGATAAATTCGCCCTGCTCACCCGCTACCGTTCCCTGATGGACACGCTGCAGCGTCAGGCCCCCATGCTCAAGGGCGTCGACAACGCGGCAACCGAACGCCTGCGTAACGCCACCAGGCGTTTCAAAACCTCCACCGCCCGCAACGCGCAGGCGCTGGAAGCGGGCCGCGCCTCCATGCAGCGTATCGTCGACCGCATCGTGCGCACCGCGCGGGATACGGTCCACGGCAACCGTCAGGCCTATACCAAGAAGGGCATGACCAGCAGCCCCAAATCCCCCCTGTCCCTCCAGATGGACGAAGTTTTTTAAGAACACGGCAATACACACAACGCCAACCGTCACATATACCGCGAGAAAAACATGCCCCAGGCCTCTTCCCTCAACACCATCCTCGGCGACACCACGGTCAAGAATGCTGCGAAAAAAAATGCGGGCAAATCCTCGCTCGAAATGCTGGCAGCTAATAAGCAGAACGACATTTTCGGCAAGCTCATCGCGGGCCTGACCGGCGCGCACGCGGCCACCAAGGCGTCCGCCATCCTCGCCGCCGGCACCGGCAAGAAAGGCGCCGCCACCCAGCTTGATTTGCAGACCCTGCAACTGACGCCCGAACTCGCCGCCGCCCTCAAATCCCTGAAGGCCGAAGACCTGCAATCCCTGCCGCCCGAAATCGCCGCCGTCTTCGCCCGCCACCTGAATGCCGACGGCACGCTGGACGCCCAGACCATCGGCGTGCTCGATGCACTTTCCGCCGGCACCGCGTCCGAAGGCGCGTCCGCAGACCTGTATACGCTGGTCAGCGACCCCCAGCTCGCCGAAATCCTGCGGGGCCTCTCCGCCAGACTCGCGGGCCAGAAGGCCGATGCCGGCGTCACCGCCGCCTTCGCAAGCCTGCTGCCCGGCAGCGTGTCCACCGGCGTCACCGCTCCCGCCATGGGGGCTGACGGCAAACCCGGCGAAACCACAATCACCATGACCATCGCCGACCTTGATGGCGAAGGCTTCCAGGCGCTCAAGAAACTCGCCTTCGCCGACATCGCCCCCTATCTCACCGCGCCGCGCGTCGTGCACGCATCCGGCAATACGGTCATGAAAGTGGCGCAAGGCCCGTCTTTCCTGAATGACGAAACCACCACCGCCTCCATGCTCACCACCATGGGCGGCATGGGCGCCACCGTCGCCACCGGCAAGGACGGCACCATCGGCGGTGACGCGGCAACCCTGCTGCCGCAACAGCAATCCGTCTTCAACCGCGGCGCGCTCATGGCGGCCCTGCTGGGCGCGGCCCCGGAACAGCCGCAGGCCCAGAACGCACAAAATCAGGCCGGTCAGGCCACGGCATCCACAACCGCCAAGGGCGCCGAAGCACCTGCAAATCCGCTGCTGGCGGGCAATGCCGCCGTCACCGCGCAGGTTCACGCCAATGCCGCTGCCGCCGTACAGGCCGCTGGCGCCTTCGTCCAGCCTGCCGCCACCCCGGGCCTCACCCGCGGCGTGAACGGCGAACTGAAAGGCCTCGACACGTCCCTCACCACGTTTGACGATTCCGGCCTCGGCCAGTCCGCCGGTTTCGACGCCGCGGTCCAGCTACAGGCCGACCAGAGCCAGCCGTCATCCTCCACCGCAACCCTGACCGCCGCGCGCAGCGCAACGCAGGGCCACCCGGCAACCCACATGGTGTCCGTAGCCCTCCAGCGCGGCGCGGAAGGGGCCTTCATGGGCACCGACCGCCAGTTCACCATCCAGCTCGATCCCGCCAATCTCGGCAAGGTGAAAATCACCCTCCAGTTCGGCGAAAACAATACCGTTAAG
This sequence comes from Alphaproteobacteria bacterium, assembly GCA_035906295.1. Lineage (GTDB taxonomy): Bacteria > Pseudomonadota > Alphaproteobacteria > Micavibrionales > UBA1664 > UBA6145. The sequence continues at coordinate 16,117 of JAMIFL010000001.1, forward strand.
GCCAAGCTTCTGGCCGAGCGTCCGGAAACCGTATCGCTGCTCCAAAAAGACGCGGCCATGCTGGAACGCACGCTCAACAACGCGGGGTTCAACGTCACCGGCGACGGTCTGACGTTCGATCTGGGCCAGAACGGCTCATTCGCAGGCACCATGTCCCAGAACGGGAACAGCCATCAGAACGGCGGAAATCAAGGTTCCGACGAAGATGGCACGGAGCTTGCACCTATCGAAACCGTGATGCCGATATTCGTCGACCCCGACACCGGCCTCACGCATGTGAACGTAGTGATTTGAGTTTAGACGTTAGCAAACGGGAGGAGTTGGTAAGCAACTCCGACCAACAAAAAGAGACAACAAGATGACCTCGATCAGTTCAACCACCCTCAATTCGCTGTCGGGCAACACCACCGATACGACGAAAAAGGCGAGCGAGACATACACCCAGTTCCTCACGCTGCTGACCACGCAGTTGCAGAACCAGGACCCGCTCGACCCGATGGAATCGGCTGAATTCACGAACCAGCTGGTTCAGTTCAGCCAGGTCGA
>JAMIFL010000002.1:0-5823 GCA_035906295.1 Alphaproteobacteria bacterium
ACCATCGCGCTGGGGCAGGGCGAGGCGGCGCTGCTGGTGCCTGAAGTCGCGGTCCAGCACGGGCAGCAGGGGGATTTCGTTTACGTCATCGACGGGGACGATACGGCGCGCAGGCGCGACGTTAAAATCACCCGCATGCAGAACGGTGAGGCGGTTATCGGCGAAGGCGTGGACGCGGGCGAGCGCGTGGCGGTCGACGGCATCATGACCATCAAGGAAGACCAGAAGGTCAGCGTCAGCGGCACGCTTGAGACGGATGAGAAAACCGTGGCCGAACCCGAGACACCCGGCGCGTCCGGCCTTGCGCCGGCCACCAGCGCGCCGCAGGATGCCGGTGGCGTTGACAACGCCGCACCGGACGGCGGGAAAAGCCAATGACGCTTTCCGAATTCTGCATCCGCCGCCCGGTCTTCACCACACTGCTGATGATGGCGCTGATGGTGATGGGGGTGGCGGGATACCGCGCGCTGCCCATCAGCGCGCTGCCCAGCGTCGATTTCCCGACCATACAGGTTTCGGCCAGCCTGCCGGGCGCAAGCCCGGAGACGATGGCGTCGTCCGTCGCCACGCCGCTTGAGCGGGAGTTTTCGCGCATTGCGGGTGTTACGTCTATGACGTCCACCAGCACGCTGGGCAGCGTGCGGATTACGCTTCAGTTCGATCTCGACCGCGAAATCGACGGAGCGGCGCTGGACGTGCAGACCGCCATTTCGGCCACGCAGCGCCGCCTGCCGGACGAGATGACGTCGCCGCCGTCCTTCCGCAAGGTGAACCCGGCGGATGCGCCCATCCTGTTCGTGGCGGTGTCTTCGGAGACGCTGCCGCTTTCACAGGTCAACGAATTTGCCGATAACGTGATGCTTCAGCGCATCTCGACCATTCCGGGCGTTGCGCAGGCGCAGATTTACGGCGAGAAGAAATACGCCGTGCGCATTCAGGTGGACCCCAACCGCCTTGCGGCCCAGCAGCTTGGGTTCAACCAGGTCGAGGACGCGGTGGCGGCAGCCGCTTCCAATGCGCCTTTGGGCAGCATTTACGGCACGCAGCAGCTCTTCAACATCCAGATGGAGGGGCAACCCAAGAACGCCGAGGATTTCCGCAACCTCATCGCCGTATGGCGTAACGGGGCGCCGGTGCGGCTGGGCGACCTCGGCATCGTGCTGGACGACGTGGAGGACGCGTATCAGGCGGCGTTTTTGAACGGCAAGCCCGCCATCGTCATCGCCATCCAGCGCCAGCCGGACGCCAACACAATCGACGTGGTGAAGCGCGTGCGCGCCCTGCTGCCGGAGTTCGAGACGCAGCTTCCCGCCTCCATAAAGATGACGACGATGATGGACCGTTCGGTCGCGGTCAGCCATTCGGTGCATGACGTGCAGATTACGCTGGGCATTACCTTCCTGCTGGTGGTTGCGGTCATCTTCCTGTTCCTGCATTCAGGGCGGGCCACCATCATCGCCTGCGTGGCGGTGCCGCTGTCCATCGCCACGACGTACGGAGTTATGTCGCTGCTGGGGTTTTCGCTTAACAACATCTCGCTTCTGGCCATTACGCTGTGCGTGGGGTTCGTGGTGGACGATGCCATCGTGATGCTGGAAAACATCGTCCGGCATATCGAGATGGGGGAAAAGCCGTTCGACGCGGCGCTCAAGGGTTCGCGCGAAATCGGGTTCACCATCATTTCCATGACGTTTTCGCTGGTGGCGGTGTTCATTCCCGTGCTGTTCATGGGCGGGGTGGTGGGGCGGCTGTTCCGTGAATTCGCGGTGACCATCAGCGTGTCCATCCTCGCCTCCGGCCTCATTGCGCTGACGCTGACGCCCATGATGTGCGCGCGCATGCTGAAAGTGCAGCACGAACGGGAGATGGGGCGGCTGTCGCGCGTTATGGAGGGGGCGTTTCAGGCGTTGACCAACGGGTATGATGCCAGCCTGAAACTGGTGCTGGCGCATAAATGGTTCACGCTGCTGGTGACGTTCGCGCTGCTGGGGGCCAGCGTGTTCGCCTTCGCCGTCGCGCCCAAGGGGTTCTTCCCGACGGAGGATACGGGTTTCATCAGCGGGTCGACCGAAGCTGCGCAGGATATTTCGTACGAGGCGATGCTGGCCAAGCAGAAGGACGTGGCCGAGGTGGTGCGCAAGAACCCCAACGTCGCCAACGTGTTTTCGGCCAACGGGGGCGGCGGCGGGGGCGGTTCGCTCAATTCCGGGCGTCTGAACATCGCGCTTAAACAGGGGGACCGTGCGCCGGTGGGCGAGGTTATCCAGCAATTGCGTAAAGAGACCGCGCATATCACCGGCATCAAGGCGTTCTTCCAGCCGGTGCAGAACATCCAGATCGGCGGGCGGCCGTCGAAAAGCCAATATCAGTACACGCTGCAATCCAGCGACCTGAAGCAGCTTTATGAATGGTCGGACAAGCTGAACGTGGCGCTGGGCAAGGAAGCCGGTTTTCAGGATGTGAACACCGATTTGCAGCTCAACAGCCCGCAGGCCGTGGTGAAGGTGGACCAGGCCAACGCCGCGCGCGTGGGCATTACGTTCGATGATGTGCGCCGCGCGCTTTACAGCGCGTTCGGCACTGCGCAGGTGGCGAGCCTTTATACCGCGTCCGACGATTATGCCGTGATTTTCGAGGTGGCGCCGCCGTTCCGCAAAATCGTGGACGACATCAGCAAGCTGTACGTATCAGGCGAGAACGACGTGGCGGTGCCGTTGAGCGCCATCGCGACGGTTACGCGCGGGCTTGCGGCGCTGTCCATCAACCACCAGGGGCAGATGCCGGCGGTGACGTTGTCGTTCAACCTTGCGCCCGGCGTGAGTCTGGGCGAGGCGGTGCAGCGCATTCAGGCGCAGCAGCAGGCGATGAACATGCCGCAATCCATCACCGGCAGTTTTCAGGGTACGGCGCAGGCGTTTCAGGAATCGCTGGAGGGGCAGGGCATGCTGCTGCTGTTCGCGGTTCTGGTCATCTACATCATTCTGGGCATGCTGTATGAAAGCTTCATCCACCCGGTGACCATTCTTTCGGGCCTGCCTTCGGCGGGGCTTGGGGCCATACTGACGCTGATGCTGTTCGGCATGGAGGTCAGCGTCATTTCCATCATCGGCATCGTGCTGCTGATCGGCATCGTGAAGAAGAACGCCATCATGATGGTGGATTTTGCGGTGCAGGCGCGGGCCGAGGGGAAAGAGCCGGAAGAGGCGATTTACCAAGCCTGCCTGATGCGTTTCCGCCCCATCATGATGACGACCATGGCGGCCATTTTCGGCACGCTGCCGATTGCGCTGGGGCTTGGTGCGGGGGCTGAACTGCGCCAGCCTTTGGGCGTGGCTGTGGTTGGCGGTTTGTGCCTGTCGCAGCTTTTGACGCTGTACATCACGCCGGTGGTTTACCTGTATCTGGAGCGCATGCAGGGCAGGCGCGCTAAATCGTCCTGACGACGACGGCGAGGCATTCGTCCTCAACCGCGATGAGGCCGGCATCGGTTGCGATTTTCATGGCGTCTTCGTTGATGACGCCGAGTTGCAGCCACAGGCATTTCGCGCCGCGTTCGACCGCTTCGCCTGCGATTGCGGGGGTGAATTCCGGGCGGCGGAAGACGTCGACGATGTCGATGTCGATACTGGCCGGGATGGCGGCGATGCTGGGGTAGCACGCCTCGCCCAGTATTTCGGTTTCATTCGGGTTCACGGGAATGCAGCGGTAACCTTTGGCCTGTAGCGCGCGCATGACGCCGTGGCTGGAACGGCCTGGGTCGGCGGAGGCGCCGATGACGGCGATGGTTTTGGCTTGTCGGAGGAAGTCGGCGTGCGGATGGGTCATGGTATTCATATAGGGCGTAAACGGGTTAAGTGACAGGGATGCTGTATTCCATCGGACATTCGAACCAGAGCGCCGAGGCTTTCGTGGCCCTGCTGAAGCTGCACGGTATCGCAGCGGTGCATGACGTGCGGGCCAGCCCGTTCAGCCGGTACAACCCGCAGTTCAACCGCGCGGCGCTTGAGCGCACGCTTACGGAAGAAGGCATAGGGTATGCGTGGGTGGGCGACAGGCTGGGCGGCAAGGGCGCGTGCTGCACGGCGGACGGGCTGGCGGCGCTGGCCGTGGAGACGGCCAAGGCCGACATCGCCATGATGTGCGCGGAGCGCGACCCGCTGGACTGCCACCGGACATGGGCCATCGCGGAACGGCTGCCGGATATAGAAATCAGGCACATCCTTGGGGGCGGGCGTATCGTGACCCACCGCCAACTGATGGCGGGGCAGCAGGCACGGCTACTTTAGAGCGTCCACAGCATCCATGCGGCCATGGCGCACATGCTGAGGTCTTCCGTCAGCGTTACGGTGGACAGGGGGACGTTCAGGATGTTGCCCATGCAGGCGCAGCGGATGTTGAGGCCGCGTTTGAGGGCGGAGAGCACGCCCAGCGTGCTGAAGCCGAACAGGGCGATGGTGGCCCAGTATGTCTGTTCCGGCATGAAATGGGCGAGGTAGGCGAGGCCCAAGCCCAGTTCGAGGAACGGGTAGACGTAGGCGTAGGGGCGGCAAGGTTTCGCCAGCAGGTCGTACATCTGGAAGCCGTCGGCGAATTTGGACGGCGTGAACAATTTCAGGCAGGCGAAGATGCACAGGAACACGCCCATGAAGGCGTGCATGAAGCCGTGGATTTCGGCGTGGTTTATGGCGGCTCCCGCCAGCGCCGAAACGGCGATGAGGGTGGCGAGGGGGCGGTAGTTGGGGCGGTCGTCTGTCATGATGCCTGCCACAGTATGGATTTGGGGCGGCGGTTTCAAGGTGGGGCGCTCAGGCCGCGCGTTTCGCGGTGTCAGGCCGCGCGGTCAGGCCGCGCGTTTCAGGGCCATGCGGTTCACGCCTTCGTCAGTGGCGATGTGGGTGAGCATGACGTCGGTGTTTTTTTCTTCTTCCAGCGTTTCCTTCAAAATCACCACGGCGTTGTCGTAGCCGAGGGCGCGGGCGAGGGCGATGAGGGTGCCATAGCAGGCGATTTCGTAATGTTCGATTTTCTGGGCGGCGGCGATGAGGGTCGCGTCCACCGCGCGGTCGTCGGCGATGTCGTCCTGCAGGTTTTCGCCATCGGCCAGCAGGCCTTCCATGGCGGGAACCGGGCCGGGTTTGTGCTGCAGGCCGAGTATGTCCATCACTTCATGAATGCGGGTGATGTGGCGTTCGGTTTCGGCGCAGTGGCCGTTGAGGACGGATTTGAGGTGTTTGTTGCGCGCGCGCTCGGCCATGCGGGGCAGGGATTTCGCCTGCAGCGTTTCGGCGTTGTGGACGGTGGTGAGTTGATGGATGAACAGGTCCGTCAGGTTGCGCACTTTCATAATCATGTCCCTTTGTTTTTGAGGTCTTGCGGCAGGAAACGATATAGGGCGCGGGCTGCCAGATGTGTTGCGCAACGCGGCAAATATTTTTTGGAACGCGAGTCAGGATGCAGCCGTTGAAAGGGCACATGGTTCGAAATCATTCGAGCTTATCCTTAGGAGGCATTATGCCGAATAATCCTCAGTCCAATCCCCAGGAAAAACGTCAACGCGACCAGTCGGGCCAGCAGCGCGAGCAGGCTGACCGCAACCCGTCGCAGGACCGCGAACAGCGCCGGGACCGTGACAGCATCTAAGGAAGCTGCCACGTACAAGCGGGAGTGGCCGGTTTATGACCGGCCCTCCTGTTTTTTATGCCCGGTTTCCGCCTAAAACTTGGTTTTTCCTGAAAAAAATTGCTCTTTGGCCAGAAAACGTTAATATCCGCCCCGATGAGTGAGAATACTTTCGAACACCTGGGGTTATCTGAAACCCTGTTG
>JAMIFL010000003.1:0-7995 GCA_035906295.1 Alphaproteobacteria bacterium
GTCCAACGACCTCGCCAAGATTGCTGACTCAGCGCAAGTCCTCGCTGAAAAATCCGGCGACAAATTCCTCACCACCGAACGTCTGCTTCAGGCCATGCTCATGGCCCGCACCTCGCCCGTGGCCGAACTGCTGCTCGAAAGCGGGCTGGATGACAAGGCGCTGAACGCCGCCATCAACGACCGCCGCAAGGGCCGCACGGCTGACTCGGCGTCCTCCGAAGACCAGTTCGAAGCCCTCAAGAAATACGCCCGCGACATGACCGAAGCCGCGCGTAGCGGCAAGCTCGACCCCGTGATTGGAAGGGACGAGGAAATCCGCCGCACCATTCAGGTCCTCTCCCGCCGCACCAAGAACAACCCGGTTCTTATCGGCGAACCCGGCGTCGGCAAAACCGCCATCATCGAAGGTCTGGCCCTGCGCATCGTCAACGGCGACGTGCCCGAGTCCTTGAAAAACAAACGCCTGCTCGCGCTGGACCTGGGCGCGCTGCTCGCCGGCGCCAAATTCCGCGGCGAGTTCGAGGAACGCCTCAAATCCGTGATGGATGAAATCAAGCAGGCTGCCGGCGAAGTCATCCTCTTCCTCGACGAAATGCACACCATCGTCGGCGCCGGTAAGGCCGAAGGCTCGATGGACGCAGGCAACATGCTCAAACCCGCTTTGAGCCGTGGCGAACTCCATATGGTCGGCGCCACCACGCTCGACGAATACCGCAAGCACATCGAAAAAGACGCGGCCTTGGCCCGCCGCTTCCAGCCCGTCTTCGTGGAAGAACCCAACGTCGCGGACACCATCTCCATCCTGCGCGGATTGAAGGAGAAATACGAACTCCACCACGGCGTGCGCGTGACCGACGCCGCCATCGTCGCCGCGGCGCAGCTTTCCAACCGCTACATCACCAACCGCTTCCTGCCCGACAAGGCCATCGACCTGATTGACGAGGCCGCCGCCCGCCTGCGCATGCAGGTGGACTCAAAGCCCGAGGAACTCGACGAAATCGACCGCCGCGTCATGCAGATGAAAATCGAACAGGCCGCGCTGAAGAAAGAGTCGGACGAAGCCTCGAAAGACCGCCTCGTCACGCTCGAAAAGGAACTCAGCGGCCTCGAGAAAAAATCCGCCGACCTCACCGGCCAGTGGAAAGCCGAAAAAGACAAACTCGGCACCGCCCAGAAAATGACCGAAGCGCTGGACAAAGCCCGCATCGCCCTCGAACAGGCGCAACGTGCGGGTGACTGGGCGAAGGCCGGTGAAATCTCCTACTCCGTCATCCCCGAACTGGAACGCAAACTGAAAAGCATCGAAGGCGCGTCCAAACAGGCCATGATCAACGAGGAGGTGCGCGAGGAAGACGTGGCAGAGGTGGTAAGCCGCTGGACCGGCATCCCCGTCACCAAAATGCTTGAAGGCGAAAAAGACAAGCTGCTCGCCCTCGAAGCCTCCCTCGCCAAACGCGTCGTGGGGCAGGAAGTGGCCATCCACGCCGTCGCCAACGCCGTCCGCCGCGCGCGCGCCGGGTTGCAGGACCCCCACCGCCCCATCGGTTCGTTCCTGTTCCTGGGCCCCACCGGCGTCGGCAAAACCGAACTGACCAAGGCGCTCGCCGAATTCCTGTTCGATGACGACACCGCCATGATCCGCATGGACATGTCCGAATACATGGAAAAACACTCGGTCGCCCGTCTCATCGGCGCGCCTCCGGGCTATGTCGGCTACGATGAAGGCGGCGCCCTCACCGAAGCCGTCCGCCGCAGGCCCTATCAGGTCATCCTGTTCGATGAAGTCGAAAAGGCCCACCCCGACGTGTTCAACGTCCTCCTTCAGGTGCTCGACGATGGTCGTCTCACGGACGGGCAGGGCCGTACGGTGGACTTCACCAACACGCTGCTCATCATGACCTCCAACATCGGCGCCGAGCTTCTCGTAAGCCTGGGTGAAAACGACGACGTGGACAAAGCCCGCAACGGCGTCATGGATCAGGTGCGCCAGCGCTTCCGTCCCGAATTCCTCAACCGTCTGGACGAGATTTTGCTGTTCCGCCGTCTGGGCCGCGCCCAGATGGGCGCGATTGTGGAAATTCAACTGGCCCGCCTGCAAAAACTGCTGGCCACCCGCAAGGTTGCCATCGACGTGTCGGCTGAGGCGCAGGCGTTCCTGGGCGAACGCGGCTACGACCCGGCCTACGGCGCGCGCCCGCTCAAGCGCGTCATCCAGACCTATGTCCAGAACCCGCTGGCCGAAAAGCTGCTGAAAGGCGAGGTGCTGGACGGTTCGACCGTGAAAATAGACGTCGAGAACGGCGAACTGACCTTCACGCCGTCTGTGGGTAAATCGGCAAAAACCAAAGCCGCCTGATTGCGGGCAAGGCCCATGCGGGTGAGAATCCCCGAGTCGAATTTTAATCGGGGGCATCCGCATGCGCGCAGGTAAACTGGTACTGGGTCTGGCTTTCGTAACCGCCTTGGGCGGCTGCGGCACCATCGTCGACGGCGGCAGCCAGAAGGTGAACGTCATCGTCAAAGGCTCGCCCGGCGCGTTCTGCTCCTTCACCAACAAAAGCTACCGCAACGAAGGCCAGTTCCCGAACACCGTCGTCCTCCAGCGCGCGCGCGAAGACCTGATGGCCGACTGCACCGGCGAACAGAACCGCCACGTCTCCTTCATCGTCCCCTCGCACCTCACGGGCAAGGGCACGGCGGGTAACATCGTCACCGGCCTCATCCCCGGCACGGCGTATGACGCCGCCACCGGCGGCATGTGGGCATACCCCGACCCCATCATCGTCGACTTCCGCGAAATCGGCGAAGGTCCCAAACCCGCATGGCCGGCCGATACCGTCGACGACCAGATCGACCGCACCCGCGTCGGCACCGCCGACATCACCCCGCCGAAACCCGTGCGCATGCAACCCGTCATGGATGACGAGCTGAACCCCGCTCTGGGCATGCGTGAAGCGCCCAAACCCGCCATCATCGACGCCGTCCGCATCGCGGTCGACAAGCAGCCGCCCGCAACCGCGAAGCCCGCCGTAACCGGCAAGGCGAAACCCGTCATCTCGCCGGAAGACGCCATGGGCCTCGAACCCGGCAAGGTAAAGGCGAAGGAAGAAGCCGCGGCCAAAGCCAAGGTTGAAGCCGCCGAGAAGAAAAAGGCCGCCGCCGCCGCGAAAAAGCGTGAAGCCGCCGCCAAGAAGAAAGCCGAAACCGAAGCCAAAAAAGCCGCCGAGGAAGCCGCGAAAGCCCTGCCGGAAACCCCGGCTACGCCGCCTGCGGAACCCGCCGCCAAGGCCGCCGAACCGGCTGCCGCGGCAACCCCGGCTGAACCCGCTGCTACGCCGTCCGAACCGGCGCCGCAACCTGCCCCCGTCGTGAACGAAGTCCCGCCCGCCGAACCGCAGGCGTCAACTACCACCACAACGACCACCACCACCGTGCCGGTCGCGCCGAAATCGGATATCGATAAATACCTCGAAGGGAATTAAGCGAACACAGGCCGGGCCGCCGCAAGGCCGGCCAGCCGCGCCTGCAGCTTGTCCACCAGCGACGGTTCGTACAGCGTATCCATCACCCGCTTCGCCATCAGCCCCACGGCGCGTTGCGCCAGTTGGGTGTCCATCAGGTCGATAAGCGCCTCGCGCGGGGCGGCCTCGCGCGCAACGGCATGGAACAGCGCGCGGTTGCGCCCGCGCACATCGGCATCCACCGTGTACATGTAATTCGCCATCACGCCGTAACCCTCGCGCCCGTCTTCCGAATGCGGCGTGTTGGCATCTGTGTTGATTTGCCCGACGACGGCCCCATTGCCCATGTGGAACGCCTGCACCGGGTCCTTGCACGACATCAGGTGGAGGAAGGCGGCGACCGTTTTCTCCTCATGCCCCAGCGCCGCGTCGGCGAGGTGGGGGAACGCCTTGCGCAGCGTACGCAGCGGCGACAGCGTGCCCGGTTGCACGCCCGCCGGGCAGTTGGCCAGCAGCGTGTTTATAAGGCGCGGGCCGCCGCCGCTGACGAAAGCTGAAATGGAATAGAACGCGATGCCCCCGGAATCGCCGCCTGTTGCATTATCGCCGCCATCATTGTCGCTGCGGGAAAGCGGCGTGGTCGCGCGGGCGCGCAGAATGGTGTCCACATTCCCCGGCATGTCCGCGCCGCTGGTGATGGTCGTGCCGGTCTTGTACCCGAAGATGACGCTTTCAACCGTCTGCGTGGAATCGATGACGGCATACGCGGTTTTGGCGTAGCCTTTGCCGCCGATGCGGTATTCCAGCAGCTCGTCCACCGAACCCGCGCCGAAGGTGTGGACGCGGTCCTTGCCCGCGATTTGCGCCAGCAGCGGCGCATGCATGTCCGCGCGGATTTCGACCAAAGCATAATCGCGGCCCGTGGCCGCGTCGTTGAAGGTAACGTAAAGCACTGTATTCCCTGTCCGGTAGGCTGTTATGGCACCCAGCAAACACCAAAAAGCCCTGCTTTTTCAAGCAGGGCTTTTGTTGCAGGGCGGTAAGGGGCATTGGCGCCATTTATCACCCGGCGGTATTACCGCCATTTGTTATCCGGCGGTATTACCGCCATTCATCCAGGCTGATGACCCCGTCGCCGTTGGTGTCCCGCACGCGGAAGGATGCGGCGGTGTATTCATCGGCGTCGATGGTGTTGTTGGCGTTCTTGTCCCACGTCGAATACAGGTTGGTGGATGAGACGATGGTGTCGAATTCCGTCGCGTCGATGCGCCCGTCGCCGTTCTTGTCCCAGTAGGTGTAGGTCTTGTACTGGGTGTCGGCGGGGCCGTACCAGCGCACGGTGGCCAGCTTCCATTCATCCGGGCTGAGATACCCGTCGCGGTTCGCGTCCCACGCGGTGTAGGCGTAGTTGTAGAACTCGTTGCTATCAAGAATGCCGTTCCGGTTCTTGTCGTAGTCGTAATAATACGCGGTCGACGTGGTCGTCGTCGTCGTGGTCGAACCGTCGGGGTTTTTGGTCACGGTGGTCTGCGTACCCGGCGCGCCCACGGCCACGCCCGGCAGGGCGGGGGCGGGAATGATGGGCGCGGCGGCGTTGATGGTGGTGGTGCCGGACGTGGTGACGCTGCCCGCGATGACGGGTTGCGAGGCGGGATGGTCCTGCGCGCCGGCTGTGCCGGCTGCAAGCAGGGTCAAACACGCGGCGGTGCTGAACAGGGCGGTGCTGAACAGGATGGTCTTGATCATGGTCGAAGTCCTTTCCGAAGGTAAAAACGAAGCGCCCCTCCAACGGGGCGCTTCGGCATAAAGTTCCTTAACCGGAATAGGGACAAAGCCGCTTAGTCGGTGCCGCTGGGGCCGCCCGCGCCCCCGGGCGTGCCGGGCGGGTTGCCGCCGCCGGTGCCGGACTGGCGCGACCCCATGGACCCGAGGGAATTGCGGCTGCCCGTGGCCCCGCCGGACGTGGTGGGCGCGACCGGCGTTCCGCCATTGCTGCTGTCGGTGGCGCCGGTCCCGCTCGTGTCCGACGGTGTGGCGCTGCCGTCATTGCTTTGGCTTGCGCCGTTCACGGGGGCGCTGTCGCTGCCGGGGGTGCCCGGCGGGTTTTCACCGCCGGTGCCGGACTGGCGGGAACCTGCGGTGCCAAGGCTGTTGCGGCTGGCATCCGTCATGCCGCTGACGCCGGGCTGGTCTTCCGGCGCGATGGCGCTGCCCGACTGGCGCGCACCCGTGGTGCCGAGGCTGTTGCGGCTGCCGTCGGCTTCGCCGCTGACGCCCTCGTCATCCGAAGGGGCGGGGCAGCCGGTGCCTGCATCGCCGTCGGTACAGCCGCCGGTGGCACCGCCCGTATCCGTCGTGCCGCCGCCGGTGCCGGTATCGCCGTCGTTGTCGTCCGTGCTGCCCGCCTCGTCGTTATTGTCGCCGCTGGCAGCGCCGGTGTCGCTGTTGGCGGCGTCCTGCGCGGCCTTCGCTTCGGCGTCGCTGATTGTGCCGTCACCGTCCGTGTCGGTCAAAGGCGCGACGCCCGGCGACGTGGTGGACCCCACCGTGTCGATGCTGCCGCCACCGCCGGACTGGCGCGAATTGAGGTTGAGTTCGATGACCCCGGAATCGCTCATCTCACGGGTGTTTTCGGCCATGGCCGGGGCGGTGCCCGTCAGCAGGGCGGCGCACGCGGCGGTGTAAAGAAACGCTTTCATTCCATTCCTCCTGACTGGTGCCACCTTGAAGTGGGGCTGGAATACCAACGGTTCAGGCGGGAGAAAGTTTCCGTATCGATGATTTAAGCGGCGCGCGCAGGGCCTGGATGGTGATGCCGTTGCGCCCGTCGGTCAGCACGCGGCGCAGTTCGAGGTCTTCATGCGCATACACGGCGTTCATGAAGGTTTGTGAAAACCGCCACGAATTGCACGACATGAACGCATCGCCGCTTCTGTAGGGGCGTTCCTGCCGCAGCGGTTTGACATGGCCCGCGCTGTTGGCCGTATAGCCGCAGACATGGACCGATGTTTCAGGCACCCAGCGTTCGAAGAAATCGAAATGCGCCGGGTTCATATTGGCGCCGCGGGGCAGGTAGTCGCGCAGGAAATGCGGGAACTGGGCGTGGAACGCATGGAACAGGGGGTGGCTGAACGCGATTTCGCGTTCCTGCCGCTGGTTGAGGCCGAGGAACATGTAATCCCCCGGGTTCATCTGCCGCCGCGTGTTGTGGATGGCCGCGGCCACGCGTTCGAAGGGCAGCCGGTCATGCGGGCCGCCGATGTTGGAAAGCGTGTTGCCGTACTGGATGAAAACCTGCGGCGAACCTTCCTGCCAGCTTGGCCTGCGCGCCAGCGCCGAGAGATACGGGTCAGTGCTGTGATGCGCCAGCGCCTGGATGGCGCGTTCCGTCGGGGTCGGCGAGAAGAGATTGAAATCGTCGGTGTTGAAATCGATGAAGCGCACATCGGTGGCGATGGCGGGGTGCGCCTCCTTCACCATGAACATCGCCTCGTAGGCTGAGGTGGGCACGATGTCCATGGCGACATACCGCGCGGGATTGAGGGCCGCCACGGTGGGCAGCGTCTTGTTGGTGATGGCATAGGCCGCGCCCGTGCCCTGTTCGATGAGGGTGAGGGGACCGCGGGGCGCAAGTTCGGCCGCCACCTCCTCGAAGAATCCGATGTTTTCGGCGATGGTGGGAATTTCGCCGGAGGTGTTGTATTCCGGCACTTCGGCGGTGAATTTGTTCCACAGCGGCATCGACACGTCGTTGAAGACGTGGCGGATCATTTCGCCATGGCTCCGGCGCGCGAAAAACGCATCCGCGTCGGCTGCGAGTTCGGGGTAGGTTTCGAACTTCTCGGTCAGCTTTTCCGCGACGCCACGTTGCACGTGGTCATGCGGGTTGCCGCCGAACATGGAAAATCCTTCGACGCGCTTATCCATAGGCGGGAATCTTTCCGATGGTGGCGACGCGCGTCGCCATCTTGTCCCAGAAACGGTAGAACATGAGCTTGAACGCTTCGCTGAAATAACGGTTGTGAAGCACGCGGACGATGACGTTCTCAGGCTCGAACCGGATGAGCGCAAGGCGGTCGCCGTACACGTAGAAAGAGGTGTTGTCGTAGAACATCTCGGCCGGCAGCGTGCGGTATTCGGCGTGCGGCGCCACCGTCATGACGTCGCCTTCGCGGATGAGGATATGCGCGCGCACATTGGGCGCAAGCGACATCATGTTGTCGCAGTATTCGTTGGCGCCGTTGACGCCCAGCCACCTGATCCAGTTGTTTTCGTCGACATTGGACACGCAGAACGTGCCGGGCCTGTCGCGCATGGTCTTGTAGACGTCGTTCATGAATTCGCGGAAGCCCGTGGCGCCTTCGTAACTGCGCACGTCGGACCGCGCCAGCTTCACCCCGTCATCGGCGGTGAACTCGATGCCGCGTTTTTCAAAAAACCCCTGCAATGCTTCGAGGCTTTTGCTCGACGCCTCGGTGGCGCCGCGTTCGATGTTGGATAACGTATATTTGGTGATGCCCGAGCCTGAGGCGAC
>JAMIFL010000004.1:0-6769 GCA_035906295.1 Alphaproteobacteria bacterium
CGCGCAACGGGTTGCCGCTGCCCCAGATGGTGACGTGGGGGGCGCCCGTTTCAATCGCTTCCCGGAATTTGAGCATCAGGGCGGGGATGACGTGGCTCAACCGCGCGTCGTACGTATCGCCGGGGCCGTAGAGGTTGCAGGGCAGAAGGGTGATGAAATCATGCCCGTGCTGGACGCGGAAAGCGCGCACCAGTTCGGCGCCCGCCAGCTTGGCCATGGCGTAGGCGCGGTTGGTTTCCTCAAGCGGGCCTGACATGAGCATGTCTTCGCGCATGGGCTGGGCCACGTCGCGCGGGTAGATGCAGCTTGACCCCATGAAGACCAGTTTCTTCACGTCGAAGCGCGCGGCGGCGGTAATGATGTTGGTTTGAATCTGCAGGTTGTCGGCGATGAAATCGGCGGGGCGTTCGGCGTTGGCGAGGATGCCGCCGACGGTGGCGGCGGTGAGGTAGATAATTTCGGGGCGGTTTGCGTCCATCCAGCGTTCGACGTCGGACTGGCGGCGCAGGTCGAGATCCGCGCGGGCGGGGTCGGGCAATGTATTCCCAAGCGCGCGGGTAATGGCGCTGCCGACCATGCCGCGCGCGCCTGCAACCCAGACCTTATCTTGTGCAGTGCGCAAAACCGTTTTGTTGTCCGCCATGAGCATCCTTGGTAGGGGGGATGACAAGATTTCTATAACAACCTGAACAGGAGACGTAAATGAAGTCCGCTTCACGCGCCGCCAGCATCCTTGAAAAATTCAATGAATACGCCATCGAAACCACGCCGGGCGGCACGCCTATCGCCGTTTTCCGCGGGCCGGAAAGCCCTTATACCGCGCATACCGGCTTTGTCATGCCGGGTGGCCGCGCGGTGATTACGCATGACGCCGTATCGATGGAGCGTTTCCTGACGCTGGCGTCTTTGCTGGACGGCATGCCGGAAAATGGACTTGCGCTGTGGCGCCGGGCGCAAGGCGAACTGAGCCATGCCCAGCCGCGCCTGAAAGCGGCCTAAGACGCCGTTTCCACCATTTCGGTGACGAGTTGCGCAAACCGCGTGCGGGGCTGCCAGCCCAGCGCGGTTTTTGCTTTTGCGGCGTTGCCGATGAGTTCGGGTACGTCCACGGGGCGCACCAGTGCCGGGTCGGTTTTCGCCACCGCCCGCCCCTGCCCGTCCGTCGCCACGTCGCCCGCCCATGACAGGCCGGGGATGGCGGCGTTCACGAAATCGCGCACGCTGTGGCTTTCGCCGGTGGCCAGCACGTAGTCATCCGCATGGTCGTGTTGCAGCATGCGCCACATGCCTTCGACGTAATCGCGGGCGTGGCCCCAGTCGCGCCGGGCGTCGAGATTGCCGAGCAGCAGCGGCGCGCCGTTCCAGTTTCCATCTCGATAGCTGCGCGCAAAACGCGCTATCTTGGCGGTCACGAAATCGCCGCCGCGGCGCGGGCTTTCATGGTTGAAGAGAATGCCGTTGCAGGCGAACAGGCCGTAAGCCTGCCGGTAGATGCGCAGCATGTGGAAGGCGTAGAGCTTGGCCGCACCGTAGGGGCTGGCAGGCTGCATGGGGGACGATTCATCGAACGGGCCGCCGCCCTGCCCGAACAGTTCGGAAGTAGAGGCCTGGTAGAATTTCGCGCGGGGGCTGAGGGTGCGCAGCGCGTCCATCACCCGCACGCAGCCCAGCGCGTCGATGCTGCCGGTGTGTTCGGGTTCGGCGAAGCTGGTGTGGACGTGGGACTGGGCGGCGAGGTTGTAGACCTCATCCGGTTGGACGCTGGCGATGATGCGCCAGAGGCTGCCCGCGTCGGCCATGTCGCCTTCGTGGAGGGTTACGTCATTCAACAAATGGCGGATGCGGGTGCGGTTGTCGTGCGCGGTGCGGCGGACAAGGCCGTGGACGCGGCAGGCTTTGGACAAGAGCAGCTCGGCCAGATACGATCCGTCCTGTCCGGTTATGCCAAGAATGAGGGCGGCCTTATGCTTCATGCGGAAATCATCATTGTCACCCACCCGGCGTGCGTCAAGCACGATACCGGCGCGGGCCACCCCGAGCGCCCTGCCCGCCTGACCG
This sequence comes from Alphaproteobacteria bacterium, assembly GCA_035906295.1. GTDB lineage: Bacteria > Pseudomonadota > Alphaproteobacteria > Micavibrionales > UBA1664 > UBA6145. The sequence continues at coordinate 2,059 of JAMIFL010000004.1, forward strand.
CCATCATGGATATGCTGGCGCGTGATTTGCCCGGCCTTGCCGTGATAGAAGCCGCGCCCACCACCAACGTGCAGATTGCCCGCGCCCACACGCTGGCCCATATGCGCACGCTGGAGGAGCGGGCGCCCGCGGAAGGCCGCGCGTATATCGATTTCGACACCGTGATTTCGCCTTGGTCGGCTACCGCGGCGCGGCTGGCGGCGGGTGCGGGCGTGACGGGGGTGGACATGGTGATGGCGCAAAAAGCCAATGCCGTGTTCTGCGCGGTGCGCCCGCCGGGGCACCATGCGTGCCGCGAACAGGCGATGGGATTCTGCCTTTTGTCCAACGCGTATATCGCGGCGCGGCATGCCGTTGCGGCGCACGGGCTTTCGCGCGTCGCCATCGTGGATTTCGACGTGCATCACGGCAACGGCACGGCGGACATGATTTACAAGCATGGCGGCACGAACGTGTTTTACGCATCGACCCACCAGTCGCCGTTCTATCCCGGCACCGGCGACCCGGCGCAGGACGGCGATGCGGGGGGCATGATTCTCAACGTCCCCCTGCCCGCAGGCACCGGGGGCGACGCCTTCCATGCGGCTTACCAGAAACAGGTCATCCCGGCGTTGCAGGCTTATAAGCCCGAATTGCTCATCTTCTCCGCCGGGTTCGATGCCCATAAAGACGACCCGCTGGGCGGCATGCGGCTGGAAGCGGCGGATTTCGGGCGGGTTACGGCAGATGTGACGCGGGCCGTGCGCGGCACGTCGCGCGGGACGGTTTCGATGCTGGAGGGCGGGTACGACCTTGCGGGCCTTGCGGCGGGGGTAAAGGCGCATCTGGAAGCCCTTCAGAGTCGATAATCCTTGCCCCTTGGCAGGCAAAACGTTACGCTTTGGCGCCATGATTAAAGCCGTTGAAAATATTGATAAAATGAGTTTCGAGGACGCGCTTTCCGCGCTCGAGGCCATCGTCAAGTCGCTGGAGTCGGGGCAGGCTTCGCTGGAGGATTCCATCGAGGCTTACGACCGCGGCATGAAACTGCGCGCGCATTGCGAAAAACGCCTGAACGACGCCCGCCTGCGCGTCGAGAAAATCAACCTTTCCGCCGACGGGCAACCGTCCGGCACCACGCCCTTCAACCCCGACCAGTAAGGCCGATACGCCATGCCGTCACCCCGCGAAGCATCACCCGAACTCCAGACCGCATTGGCAGAAGCCGTTACCGGCATCAACACCACCATCAATACGATGCTGCCGAAATCGGACGAGCCGGAAAACCGCCTGTACGAAGCCATGCGCTATGCCACGCTGGAAGGCGGCAAGCGTATCCGCCCGTTCCTCGTGTGCGAATCCGCCAAGCTGTTCGGCGTGGACCATCTGCGCGCCAAGCGTGTGGCGGCGGCGCTTGAATTCGTCCACTCCTACAGCCTCGTGCATGACGACCTGCCGGCGATGGACGACGCCGATTTGCGCCGCGGGCATCCGTCCGTGCACAAGAAATACGACGATGCGACCGCCATTCTGGCCGGTGACGCGCTGCTGACCCTCGCCTTCGAGATTCTGGGCGAGCCGGAAACGCATGAAGATCCGTATGTCCGTTGCGAACTCGTCACCCTGCTGGCCAAATCGGCGGGCATGAACGGCATGGTCGGCGGGCAGATGCTGGACCTTATCGGCGAAAAGGCCGAATTCGACGTGGGGCAAATCAGCCGCCTGCACCGTATGAAAACGGGCATGCTGATGTCGTTCGCGTGCGAGGCGGGCGCCATTCTGGGCAAGGCTGATGAGACCAAGCGCAAGGCGCTTCGCAACTATGCGTTCGACCTCGGCCTCGCGTTTCAGGTTACGGACGATATTCTGGACGTCGAGGGCGACCCGGCTGTCACCGGCAAGGAAGCGGGCAAGGATTCGGCCGCGGGCAAATCCACCTTCGTGACCACGCTGGGCCGCGAACAGGCCAAGATGCGCGCCGAGATGCTGGTGCACCAGGCCATCCGCCACCTGCACGTATTCGAAAACCGCGCGGGCATGCTGAAGGCATTCGCGTTGTACGTGCTGGAACGCCGCGCTTAAGCTTTCGCTTAAGTCTTCAATTTTATGGGTTTGGGCGCCAGCCGCATGGCCATGCCGTAGACAGCGGCCTGCCGCAAAGCAACGGCGGATGCGCCTGCCATGCCTAAAGCAAGCAGGCCCGAATCCCATTGCTTCTGCGAGTCGCCATGCATGGCCGCGTTGGCGAAAGCGCCGAGGCCCAGCCCCACCGTTACCAGCGCATAACCGGCAAACACTGTACGCAGATAAGGGCGCATGTGGTTGGCGTCATCCTGCGGGCCGGCGTGGGCCATGGCTTCGCGGTATTCGGAGCGATGGACGTAACCTTCGCGCGCGATGCGCATGGCCGTAATAGCGGTTACGGCCATGCCCATCAGGTTTCCGCCGGTCGGCCCCGCCATCGCCGACTGAGCCTCCAGCAGCACGATGTAACCGGCAGATGCCGCCACCGCGAACGCATAGCGCATGCGCAGGCGATGATAACGCGCGGTTGCGCCCAGCTGGCTCACGCGGCGGCCTTGTTGGCTTTCAGGTTGGCGCAGGCGCGGATGATGCGGGTGCAGGCTTCCTTCAGGGCTTCCGTGCCGGTGGCGTAGGAGATGCGGAAGTGCGGGCTGAGGCCGAAGGCCGAACCCTGCACGGCGGCGACGCCCTCTTCTTCCAGCAGGTAGGTCACGAAGTCGTCATCCGACTTGATGACGGCGCCTTTCGGGGTGACCTTGCCGATGCAGCCGGCGCAGGACGGGTAGACGTAGAACGCGCCTTCCGGCTTGTGGCAGGTGATGCCCTCGGCCTGATTGAGCATGTCGACGACCATGTCGCGGCGCTGCTTGAAGACGGCGTTGCGCTCTTTCAGGAAGCCGAGGTCGCCGTTGATGGCGGCCAAGGCCGCGGCCTGCGAGACGGAGGACGGGTTGGAGGTGGAGTGCGACTGCACCGCGCCCATGGCTTTAATCAGCTCTTTCGGGCCTGCGGCGTAACCGATGCGCCAGCCGGTCATGGCGAAGGATTTGGAGACGCCGTTGGTGGTCAGGGTGCGGTCGTACAATTTCGGTTCGACCTGCGCGACCGAGAAATACTGGAAACCATCGTAAACGAGGTGTTCGTACATGTCGTCGGTCATGATCCAGACCTGCGGGTGTTTCAGCAGCACGTCGGTCAGGGCCTTGATTTCTTCCTTCGTATAAGCCGCGCCCGTGGGGTTGGACGGCGAGTTGAAGATGAACCACTTGGTCTTCGGGGTGATGGCGGCTTCAAGCTGGGCCGCGGTCATTTTGAAGTAATTGGCTTCGGTGCATTCGACGAAGACGGGGGTGCCTTCGGCCATCATCACCATGTCGGGGTAGGACACCCAGTACGGGGCCGGGATGATGACTTCGTCGCCTGCATTCAGGGACGCCATGAAGGCGTTGAACAGCACCTGCTTGCCGCCGGTGCCGACGGAGATTTGGGCCGGTTCGTAGCTCAGCTCGTTTTCGCGTTTGAATTTAGCGCAAATGGCTTTTTTCAGTTCCGGCGTGCCGTCGACGGCGGTGTATTTGGTTTTGCCCTGATTGATGGCTTCAATGGCGGCGGCCTTGATGTGGTCGGGGGTGTCGAAGTCCGGCTCGCCCGCGCCGAGGCCGATGACGTCACGGCCGGCGGCTTTGAGTTCAGCGGCCTTGGTGGTGACGGCGATGGTGGGCGACGGTTTGATGCGCGAGAGGCGCTGGGCTACGATGGACATTCCTGACTTCTCCTTATTTATCAAGTATTCGCGCCGGTTTTACGCCCCTGCCCCACGGCATGCAAGTTAAATGAAACTGGGCGCTTTCGGCCTTTGCACGAACACTTTAAACTCGGCACATGTTTAAATTCAAATCAGGACCGCAACGTTATTTCGACGACTGGGCCAGCCAGTATGACCGCGACCTCGCCCGGTACGATTACGCCGTGCCGCAGGCGGTGTTCGATGCGCTGAGCCCGCGACTTTCGGGCCGGGCGGGCGCGCGGGTGCTGGATATAGGCATCGGCACCGGGCTTTCCTCAGCCATGCTGAAACAGGCATACCCGGATTTGCACATCACCGGCGTGGATGTCGCCCGCAACATGCTGGAGGAATGCCGCCAAAAGGGGCTGGCCGACCGCGTATTCTGCTGCGACGTGCGGTACGACGCGATGCCGCCGGGGCCTTACCAGGCCATCATCGCAGCGGGCGTTCTTGAATTCATCCAGCACGCGGAAGACGTGGTCACGCCCATGGCGCGGCACCTTGCGCCGGGCGGATATGGCGTGCTGGCATTTGAATCGCCAGCGACGGCGCATTTGTATAGCGCGGGCCTGTTCACGGGCATGACCGGGCGCGGGCACGGCAGTATCGCCATCCGCCGGGTCAAGACGAAACTGCCTTTGCCGCATGTCTATACCAAATACCTGCATGCGCTGGACCATGTGCTGTTCCTGGCGCAGGAAGCTGGGTTGAGCATTGTGGACACCAGCGCCTTCACCGCCTACACGCGCGGGGACGGCGATGCCATTACACATGACCTTATTGTGGTCAGGCGCTGAAAGACAAAAAACACGACAATAAAAAAAGCCCGCCAGAAGCGGGCTTTCGGCTATTCGCCTTAATGTAATGGATTAAGCCGCGATGGAGTCGTTGGCTTTTTTCATGGCGACCGACATCTGCTTG
>JAMIFL010000005.1:0-3176 GCA_035906295.1 Alphaproteobacteria bacterium
CCTGCCGTTCGTGCGCCGCTGGCGGCGCAAGCTTGAAGTCTGGTGGGGTCAGCGCAGGGCCCGCAGGGCGGCTTTGACGGCCGCGAAGGCCGACAAAGAAAAATGAGGCCGGGAGGTGATCCCGGCCCCAAGGCGTTGGGTAATGGTGGGGTGTCTTCAAGGAAGACGCCGCCAGCATGGCTCCGCGACGGTTAACAACCCCTTAACCATGAGCCGTGGACGGCGAAAAAGTTCATTTCGCCGCGAACAGCCCGAATCACATCATTTGGGCATCGGGACCGTTGAGGCCTTGTCGCCGCCGCGTTCGGCGATCCAGATCTCATTGCCGAACGGTTGAACCGCGGTGGGGGCCTTCAGGCCTTCCTTGATTACGGTAACGGTGGCGGTATCGCCCTTGATGGTCAGGTAGTGGACGCGGCCACCGACGCTCTCGTCCGCGAACAGCTTGCCGTTGCCAAAACGCATGCCGTCGGGATTCTTGACCAGCCTGTCCATGAAGATTTCTGTGATGGTGCCTTTGCCCTGCGCGTCGATGTTCACGCGGTACAGATTGCCCGCGAAAACCGTGTTCACATAGAGCTGGCCGTTGAGGAAATCGATGCCGTCCACGCCGAACAGGTAGCGCATATTGTCGATCACCAGCGTCGCTTCGGTGCCGCCGGGCTTCACGTTCCAGATGCGGCCGCGAAAGGTGTCGGTCACATAAAGCGACTTGTCCGGCGCAACCACTATGTCGTTGCACAAGTTGGTTTCGCTGGGCAGATCCCAGCGCGACTTGGTCGCGCCGGTCTTCAGGTCAAAGCCGCGCAGGGTGGATTTGCGGCCATCGGCGGGCAGGCCGTCATTGATCTGGCAGGCCCATAGGGTATTGCTGCCGGGATCGGCCAGCACGCCCAGGAACGCGCCCTTGGGAATTTCCTTGCTGACGTCGATCCACACTTCGGCGGTCGTGGTGCCTTTCTTGGCGCGATAGATTTTGGGCGAACTGGCGCTGCCCAGAATCAGCGTGCCGTCGGGCGCGACGGTCAGGCTTTCGGGCAGCGCGCCGGGCGGGGTGGTGACTTCGGCGGCCTGCACGTCGTTCGAATAAGCCGCGGAAAAAACAAGCAATGCCGATAGAGCGGCGATGGTCAGAATGCGCATCTTGAAAACTCCCCGGTGGCTTTTGGGAGTATTATAGCCGGGATAGGGACGGTATGTGGAGGCCACGCCCGGAATCGAACCGGGATGCAAGGATTTGCAATCCTCTGCGTAACCATTCCGCCACGTGGCCTCACAAGTCAAAAACGCCGGGAAAACGACCCGGCGAGCGGTTGGGGGCTATAGCAGACGGGCAGGCGGCCGGACAACTGTGGCAAAAGGCGGGCCTTTGGCCCTATAAGCGCACAGACTCTTCTAAGGGCTTAGGCCGATGTCCGAATCCGCGCGCTTCAATATGGTCGAAGCCCAAATCCGCACCTCCAACGTCACCGATCCGCGCATCCATGCCGCCATAGGGGCGGTGGCCCGCGAACGCTTTGTGCCGAGCGCCTCGCGCGCCCTGGCCTATGCCGATGTTCCGGTGGCGATTGCCCAGGGCCGCTATCTGCTCGACCCCCGCAGTTTCGCCAAGCTGCTGCAACTGGCCCAGCTCCGCGCCGAAGACCGGGTGCTGGATGTGGCCTGCGGCACCGGTTACTCGTCCGCCGTTCTGGCGCGCATCGCCCGCGAGGTCGTGGCGCTGGAGCAGGATGCTGATTTGGTCCGTATTGCCAGTGAATTGCTGGCCAATGTTGTGGGCCAGGTTGAACTGGTGCAGGGCGGCCTGGTTGAGGGTGTGAAGGCCCATGCCCCCTTCGATGTGATCTTTGTCAACGGCGCCATCGAGCAGGTTCCCGAGACGTTGTTGGGGCAACTGGCGGAAGGCGGCCGGTTGGTGACGGTGATGCGCGAGGCCGGTCAGACCCGCGCCTGGCTGTTCGTGAAGCAAAACGGGCAGGTCGGCCGCCGCCCGGACTTCGACGCGGATGTGCCGCTGCTGGCGGGCTTTAAAAAGGCGATGGGCTTCGTTTTCTGACGCTCCCCCGGTGTTTGCGGCATCTTCGTTAACCCTATCTTTGCCATCAGGCCCCCACTGTCCTAGGGTTTGGTCATGCCGCGATCGCGCGGGAGGAGCTGCCTATGTCTAATCCCCAGCACGAACCCACCATGGAGGAAATTCTCGCCTCCATCCGCAAGATCATCTCCGAGGATGCGCCCGAAGGCGGCGCACCGGCGGAGGCCGTGCCCGTGGCCCAGGCCGAGCCGCCGGCCTCGCCCGCCTATGACGATGTGCTGGAACTGACCCATGAAGTTGAGCCGCCGGCCCCGCCCGCGCCGGCCTATGAACCCGAACCGCAGCCCACGCCGGTGGAAGACATCGTGTTCGAAACCGTGACCCCGGCCGCCGCGCCGCATTCTGACATTTTCTCCGATCACACCCGCAAGGCGATGGAAGACGCGTTCGATTCCATTCCCGACGAACCCGTGCCGGCGCCCGCCGCGCCGTACCGCCCCGCCGCGCAATTGACGCCGGCGGATGGTTCCAGCGTCGAAACCGTGTTCGAGCGCGCCGTGCGCGAAAGCTTCGAGCCGGTGTTGCAGAAGTATCTGTCCGACAATTCCGCCGTGGTGATCGACGGTATGAAGCCGCTGATCCGCGAATGGATGGACGAACACTTCCCCCCGCTGTTGGAAGGCGCCGTCCGCGCCGAAGTCGAACGCGTCGTGCGCTCGCGCGGCGCCAAACGCTGATTCCCGCTCCCTTTTCAGGCCGGGCTTGACCGTTTGGAGCGGTGCGCCTTGCGCATGAGCAGGTCCAGATGGACCTGCGAAAGCGACAAACGCCGCGCGCTTGGGCGAGCGGCAGGCAGACCTTGACCTGATACGCAAAAAGCCGGAAAGGGACCGCGTATTTGCTGGTTTCCTCCATGCTCGACAAGACTTTCAATCCCGCCGACGTTGAAAAGCGCATCGCCGCGCAGTGGGAGGCGTCCGGCGCCTTCCGCGCGGGCAACCGCCCGGACGCGGAACCTTTTCCATCGTCATTCCGCCGCCCAACGTCACCGGGCGGCTGCACATCGGCCATGCCCTCAACAACACGCTGCAGGACATTCTGGCGCGTTTTGAACGCATGCGCGGCAAGGACGTGTTGTGGC
>JAMIFL010000006.1:0-22828 GCA_035906295.1 Alphaproteobacteria bacterium
CAGTTCACGGCGCAGGGACTTTAGCTGCTTAATCCGTCTGTCTACCGCTGCTAAGTGTTCACGGGCAATGTCATCGACTTTGCGGCACGGCTCATTGAGATTGACCGATATGGCCAGCAATTCATGAATGGCATCGACCTCAAATCCTAGTTCACGCGCGTTGCGGATAAAATTTAACCGAGCGACATCACTTGGGCCGTAACGACGTTGATTGCCTTCCGTGCGCAGGGGTTGCTTTAAAAGCCCGATTTGCTCGTAAAAGCGGATAGTTGGAACTTTAACACGAGTTAGCTTGGCCAGTTCCCCGATAGGTAAATCCATGAAAATCACCTCTTGAAGCTATAGTGGCTATAGCTTCTATCATGCTCTTCTTGAATGGAAAAGAGCTATGGCCGACCCACATATCATTAAAAGCAACTTCCGTGTTGAGGGAATGGATTGCCCTACTTGCAGTGCTAAAATTGAAACGGCGCTCGGGCGGCTGTCCGGAATAAAAAGCATCAATGTGTCGTATACGTCAGGTGCCTTGAAGGTATTTCATGACGAGGCATTGGGCGCTGACGCAATTAAAAATCAAGTCATCGCACTTGGCTTTAAAATAAAAGAGCAGCAGATCGAAGCGCATCTTCACGACCACGGGAATGAGGCTGGCCCATGGTGGAAAACGCATAAGGCCATCATGACCATGGTCTGTGCGGCCTCGTTGGCCATAGCTTATGCCGTTAGTCTGCTTTACCCAGCTGTAGAGAATGAAGCCTATGCCGGTGCACTTGTTGTCGGTCTTTTTCCGATAGCCCGCCGCGCTTTCGAGGGCGCAAAAGCGGGTTCACTGTTCTCCATTGAAACGCTCATGACCATCGCGGCTGTCGGCGCGTTCATTATTGGTGCTACCAGCGAAGCGGCTATGGTTGTGTTGCTGTTCCTGGTTGGGGAGCTTTTGGAAGGCGTGGCTGCTCGCCGTGCTCAATCAAGCATTCGCAGTCTGGCGACACTTATTCCCAAGCAAGCTTTTATCGAAGAAAATGGCAAAACCTACGAGATAGGTGCCGAAAAACTGACTGTGGGTCAGATTATTCTGGTCCGCCCAGGAGATCGCATTCCCGCTGACGGTGAAATAATTGAAGGCAGCAGTTCCATCAACGAAGCTCCTGTGACTGGTGAAAGCGCGTCCGTTCACAAAACGGCAGGAGACAAGGTCTTTGCAGGGACAATTAGTACGGATGGTGTTCTGCGTATTCGCGTTACTGCAACAGCAGCGGACAATACCATTGCGCGTATTATCAAGCTGGTGGAGGAAGCCCAGGAGAGCAAAGCTCCCACGCAACGCTTCATTGACCGTTTTTCAAGTTATTACACACCGTTCGTGCTGGTGGTTGGTGCGTTGGTCGCCACTGTTCCGCCGTTACTGTTTGGGGCGGCATGGAATGAATGGCTTTATAAAGGGTTGGCTATTTTACTCATTGGCTGCCCCTGCGCTTTGGTTATTTCTACGCCTGCCGCTATCGCGGCTGGATTATCTGCTGGCGCGCGCCGTGGCTTACTGCTGAAGGGCGGTGCCGTTCTGGAAGAGCTACGCCGCGTCACGCATGTCGCGCTGGATAAAACCGGCACTCTGACGGAAGGCAAACCTGTTGTAACCGACATTGTAGGATTGAGCGATAATCAAAGCTCTGTTCTCTCACTTGCGGCGGCGTTGGAGGCAGGCTCATCCCATCCACTGGCTCTTGCCATTCTGGCCAAAGCAAAGGCAGATAAAGTGACCATTCTGCCCGCAACAAATGCGCAAGCTATTGCAGGAAAGGGCGTCAGTGGCACGGTGAACGGTCAGAAAATATTGCTCTTATCTCCCAAAGCCGCATGGGAAACTATTAAACCGACATTCGATCAAAAAGAAAAAATCACAGCGCTGAATAATGAGGGGAAAACCGTTTCAGTGCTTTTCGCGGATAATCGGATAACTGGGCTTATCGCCATACGCGACGAGCCGCGCGAAGACGCTATCCGTGGTTTGGCTGCTTTAAAACAAGCCAATATCCAGACACTGATGTTGACCGGAGACAACCACCTGACCGCACAGGCCATTGGTAGAAATCTTGGCGTAAACGACGTTCACGCCGAACTTATGCCTGAAGACAAACAGCTCATTGTCCAGAAGCTGCAATCAAAAGGAGCCATCGTCGCTAAAGTGGGCGATGGCATTAATGATGCGCCCGCATTGGCCGCAGCAGATATTGGCATTGCCATGGGCGGCGGCACAGATGTTGCCTTGGAAACGGCTGATGCTGCCATCCTGCATGGTCGTGTTCTCGATATTGCCAATATGGTGAGCTTGTCCAAAAAAGTGATGGGCAATATTCAGCAAAACATCACCATCGCTTTGGGATTAAAGGCCGTGTTCCTGGTGACGACGATTCTTGGCATTACAGGGCTATGGCCAGCCATTCTGGCCGATACGGGAGCGACCGTTTTGGTAACAGCGAATGCAATGCGCCTATTACGTTGGCAAGGAAACTAAGGAGATAAAATATGCGATTTTCAATTTTGGCTTTGGTGGCGATGTTGATTACGCCATTCGCGTTTGCTCATGAATTCAAGGCCAATAATCTCACGATTGATCATCCTTACGTTCGTGAAATGCCGCCTCGTGCGCAAGTAGGGGCCGGATATATGACGGTTATCAATGATGGCCAGGAAGATGAGCGTCTGATGGGCATTGAAAGCGCGGTGGCTGAACGTACCGAACTGCATCAATCCAAAACAGAGGATGGAATAGCCCGCATGAGGGCTTTGGAAGAGGGCTTGAACATACCGGCAGGGCAGACTGTCAAATTGGGAGATGATGGTACGCATGCCATGTTCATCAAGCCAAAATCCCCTTTCAAAATAGGAGAAAGTTTTGACGGTGTGTTGATTTTTGAAAAGGCAGGGCGTGTGCCGGTTGTGTTCAAGGTAGAAGGGCTAGGCGCAGAGCCAGCCAAAGAATCAGGACACAATGGCCATTGATAATATAGAAACCCTGCGCCTTGCTTTATGGAGTCTGATTGCTTTCGTGGCTCTTGCAGTTGTTCTGGGTTGGGCGCAAACACGGCAGGAACCGGCGCGGCAGGATTTTCCTTACGCGACACCTTTTACATTAACCAATCAAAATGGTGAGGCAGTAACTGAGAAAAATTTTCTAGGCAAACCATCATTGTGGTTCTTCGGCTTTACGCATTGTCCTGATGTTTGCCCAACGGCATTGGCCGATATGCGGATTTTGCTGGAAGCTTTGGGCAAGGATGCCGATAAAATTAATGTCGTTTTCGTCTCAGTAGACCCTGCTAGGGATACGCCGGAAGTCATGAAGGAGTACGTTGCCTATTTTGACCCGCGCATCGTCGGGTTAAGCGGTCCGCAATCCGAAGTGCAGAGCATGACCAAGGCGCGATATATCTATTTTGAAAAAATGCCCGCGAAAGACGGTAACTACGATATGGAGCATACCGCTGGTGTCCAAATGGTAGATGCCAATGGCGCATTTGTAGGTACACTGGATAGTCATGAACAACCCAAGGTGCGATTAGAGAAAGTCAAAAATCTTATTAATCTGAAGGTTTCGCCATGATGGAAGCTAATACAAAAAGCAGGGTGCATCGTTCTTCGCAAAACACGGATGTAGGTGAAATTGAATCATGAAGAATATCGCTCTAAAAAAATATTTTTATGTCGCCGCGCTTATATGCGGCATGCTCATCAGTCATCATCTGGCGCGCCTGAGCATATTCCCAAGAATTTCCGAACAAGGTGTCATTGAAGTAACATTTTTCTTCAATTTGGTTGAAGTGTGGAACACTGGTATCAGCTTCGGTCTTATGCGGAATATGGCTTACAGCCAATGGATTCTTTCAGGTATTGCGAGCGTTATTTTATTGGTGATGGGTTGGTTCCTGCGCAGCGCAGATAAGACCACAAGCGTTATTGGTCTTGGTTTTATTATTGCGGGCGGATTTGGAAATATTATTGATCGGGTAAGGTTTGGTGCCGTGGCTGATTACCTGGATTTTCACGTCTACGGATACCATTGGCCTGCATTTAATCTAACCGACATAGCAATTTTTATAGGTGTCGCTCTCTTCGTGGCCGGAGAGATGAACGTTTTTTCCAGTCTGGCGTCGCCCAAAATCAAGCAGGAGGCTAGCCATGGAAACTAGAGATACAGCTTCACTTTTTTGGGGAATTCTCTTTGTAGCATGGCTCATTGCCATGGTTGCTACGATGGGGGCATTGTTTATTGGCGAAATCATGGGGCAAACGCCATGTATTCTATGCTGGTATCAACGCATTTTCATGTTTCCTCTGGCCATTATTTTAGGCATCGCAGTTTATCGATTTGATTTCGGAGTAAGCCGTTATGCGTTGCCGCTCTCCATAGGAGGTCTTGGTATCGCAGTCTTCCATAGCCTGCTTTATTTCAAGCTTATCCCTGAAGATATAAAGCCCTGCGAAGCTTCCGGTCCATCTTGCTCAAGCATGGATATGACCATTTTAGGCGGTCTGCCAATTCCGCTTCTGTCCGTCATCAGTTTCCTGTTTATCACCCTCTTGCTTATAACTCTTTGGAGAAAGCGTATCCCATGAATAAGAGTCTCATCGTTATTATCGCCCTGTTTGCCGTGGTCGCAAGCTTTGCAGTAGGTGCCTATTTTTATAAACAGTCTCAGAATAAGAAGGCGGTCGAAACCGCACAGACGATTGCTACGGAAGCTGCGGCTAATGTGGAGGATAATCCCCTGGTTCGTCCGCATTCTCCCATCATGGGCCGTGCTGATGCACCCGTCACAATCGTCGAATTCTTTGACCCCTCATGCGAAAGCTGCCGCGCTGCTTTCCCATTCGTTCATGATATTTTACAAAAATATCCCAACGATGTGCGCCTTGTTCTGCGCTATGCCGCCTTCCATCAAAGCTCTGATGTGGCCGTTGGCATTCTAGAAGCGGCCCGTAAGCAGAATTTATTTGATGCGGTAATCGGGGTGCTATTACAGCGTCAGCCTGAATGGGCCATACACCCAGTACCCGATATGAACAAAGCGTGGGAATTCGCTAAAGCAGCAGGGCTGGATATTGAAAAAGCCAAAATTGACGCAGCTAGTCCGGCAGTAGCAGAGATCCTAAAGCAGGATGCTGCTGATATTCAGATCAACAAAGTCCGGGGAACGCCGACTTTCTTTGTAAACGGCAAGCCTGTCCTGGAACACGGCCCGCAGGGTTTAAGCGGCATGGTGGATTTGGAAGTCGAGCGGGCGAAAGCTAAAGCAATTGAACCATAAATACTCAGCAAGGCACATCAAGGCGGTGGCGGTGCATGTCTTTTTGTAGAGGCTTTACCGCCGCCAAATGCCGATTTGTTAAACTTGGCGGACATCTTTGATGCCTTGGGCGCTTTCTGCGTGTACGGCGGTGCTTTATACAGCGGCGGAATATTCTGCCTGATTTCCGCAACGATGGTTTCTGATTTTGCTCTTACCTGTTCACGGGTCAGAATTTTTACAGGTTTGTATGCTTGGGCTTTCTGATTAAAGGGGCTGTTAGTAGGTTTTTGTGGTTCTGCTTTAGTCGTGGCGCGGTCGATAACTGCCTTAATGGGCGAGGGACGGGAAGGTCGCGCAGCGGCCTTGTGCTTCGTGGACACGTTCTCACGCGCTAGCGCAGCCTTCATGGCAAGCTTCAACGCAAATTCTTGATTGGTGATAGTTCTAGCCTTTTTAGCTTCTGGTGCTGGCTTAATGGGCCGTGCAGCCAAGGCTTTTTCAATTGATGCCACGAATAGCTGGTATTTTTGATAGTCACTATGACTGTCTTTCAGGATGTCGAGGCGTGTTCTCATGTTTCGGATTTGTTCATGAATGCCGACACGGTAAGTTTTGCTGTAGCGCTGCTTTTGCCGCGCTGCGCGGCTTTGCTGTTCCCGTTGGGTAAGACGCAGGGCGCGGCGGCGCTCCATCCGGCTTGTAAGCGCTTCCTTGGAAAATCTTACTGCCTTAAAAATGGCCGAACGGATAGCGCCAGAAAGGCTTGTCTTCGCCTCCAGCCTTTCAAAGTGCTTTACGCGCGTGTCCAACCGTGAAATTTCCTGCTCAAGCGCGTATATCTGCTTATTAAGCGGCACGCTTGACCATTTAGCGCGTTCCGCATTGACGGTTTTGATTTCGCTTACAAGATCGCTACGGCTCCGGTCCTGATCTATCTTCTTGTAATCTGGTTTGTGGCCTGTTCCTTCGTTGCCAGCTTTAGCGCTGTTATTCATAGAAGGCGGTTTGCCTTCACCATTGCCGCCTTTGCCCTTCTTGCCCTTACCGTCCTTGTCCTCTTCGTCTTCCTTTTTGTCGTTGTCTTCTTCATCCTCAAAGCGTTCTTCAATCGCCTTGCTTTCAGGCCCGATATGAACTTGTGGGATACGGTCGATGCCTTGGTCTTCGAGTGTTCGGCGATCTATTTTTGCATCAGAAAAGCCAGCACGCTCCAAAGCGTCGTTAGCCAGTGTTTCCCAAACGGAACGGATAAGCTCGATTTCCTGCGGGCCTTTTTCCTTGTCATCAAGGACGCGGGTTTTCTTACCCATGCCGTCCTTGGTGACTTCGCGGGTCGTGAACAGAAGATGGGCATGGTGATTACGCTTGTCGTGCCCGTCGCCATCCACAGGGCGATGCAGGGCGGTATCCACGGCCACGTGATACCTATTAACCAGCCATTGCGCCATATCGCGCACCACTGCTTCACGGGCTGCTGGCGTAAGCTCATGCGGCAGGGCAAGAATGATTTCCCGCGCGACGCGGGAGTTCTTGCGCGTCTCGGCGGTTTCCGCCGCATTCCACAACTGGGCGCGGTTGTAGGTGTTTTCTGGGGCTGTGGGCGGCGCCAGGATGAACGATTTGACCACACCCTTGCGGTGTTGGTAGCGGTGCGTAAAGCCCCGCCGTTCGTCCCTGAGCTCCATGCCGGCGCGATAGGCTGCTGCTGCCACGGCCGAGTGGCCTTCAGCCCGCGAAAACACCCGCAACGAACAATGAAAAATCGCCAAAAATGTCGCCTTTCTCAGCGACCCACAGGCGATTGTTTTTATTGTTGTTTTGTTCGCCCGAACAAAAGAAAGCGCCCGCCAAGAGCCACTTGCAAACGGAGTTTGCGTAAGTGCGCTCTTACTGGCTTTCTAGGTTCAGGATAAAGGGAAAGAATTAAGGCGCAGTTTATATCCTGCGATAATTAACGATTTGATATTAGTGCGATTCTTCACATTTGAAGCGGGCAATTAGGGGGGCAGCATTTCTATTAAAAAAGCAGGCCGCTGGTACGGCCTGCTTTTCTTCTTCAAGGCAGTTCAATTATTGAATTGGTAAGAAGGGCGTTTGGTGCGCTCTGGCATTTTGCACTTGCCCTTAGTCATGCCTTTGCAGCACCCGCATTTTGATGCGCCATCACCAGACGTGCAGGACATTTTTTCTGACATCCTCTTGTCGGAACTGCACATTTTTTTGCAGCAACACGAGCCCATGTCTTTCCCCATATCCATCATCGACATGTTGGCATCCGATGAAGCAGGCATTGTACTTTTCTGATTTTGGGACATTTGATGCCCTGAGTGAGAGGTCATTTCAGCTCGTGCTACTGTCGAAGCAGTTAGTACAACAAGTAAGCTTAGAATATAAAAAATCTTACGCATGTTTTTCTCCTTGATTGTCTTGAGGTTTTTTACTCGCCGTGTTCATGCTTCATCTTGTGCATGTCTTCAGGTTTTAATGCTGTGCCCACGATGATGGTGCCTTTCATGCCAAATGCTTGGTGTGGGTGGCGGTGGAAGCTATAAGTGCCCTCTTTGGTAAACGTGTAGGACCATGTTTGGCCTTCCTGTTCCAATGTGGGCGACATGATCATGCCGTCAACGCCTTTGAGCGCAGCGTCAATCATCATGTTGTGCGTGTCATCCTGTGCATTTTCAAAAATATCCAAGCAAACAGGCATCGCACACACCAGTGAAGGCGTGAGCATGATAAGCATCAACAGTGCGGCTAAAAACTTCCGCATGGTAAGCAGGCTAATTCAAGGCTAGCTTTTATTATCCAGTAGTAATTTTCAGATGTCCCTAACACGGAAAGCCGATAGTTCATTGACTGAGAGGCGGTATTAGGGGGCTATTTGCTGTAAATAATGGCGGAGAAGGTGGGATTCGAACCCACGGAAGGCTTACACCTTCGGAAGTTTTCAAGACTTCTGCCTTAAACCACTCGGCCACCTCTCCGTGAGGGCATTTATAGCGAAAATTCCGAGCCATTCAAACGATAAGAAAGCCTATTTTGGCTTTCTTTTTGGCTTACGAACGTTAATTGCAGACGCATCGAGTGTGTTTTTGATATGGGCTGCATAGAATTGCTCAATCATTTCGACGCTGGTCCGACAGTTCTTGGCGATTTGATAAATGTCAGCACCTTCCATGAGACGAAGGCAAATATATGTGTGCCTCAAGCTATATGCAGTCCGTATATTACCGTCACGATCACGTTTCAGATTGGTCTCTGCCAAAACCTGATTAATCATGTCGTTTCTGGTTTTGCCAAAAATTCTATCCGTCGGCTTCGCGTTATTGTGCCGTTTCTTCATCCGCTGGAAGGGATGCACAGCACCAGGCATACTCTTGCAGTAGCCGACGCCGCGCTTGCCGCGCACTTCGATTTCTAAAAGGCGTTCGCCTGTGTCTTGGTCCGTTACGGTCGTAACGTCCCTGTATTCAAGGCGTCCGGCCTCGTCAGGCCGTAACCCCGTGTTCGCCATGAATAGCACGTAGTCGTGCAAATCCTCCCATACGGAGCGGTGCCGCTCCAATGGGGGATTTTTCGCGCGTTCGCGCGTCGCTTCGTAGAATATCTTGTACTCCTCAGGTGAGAACCAAGCGCGGTGCGTTACCTTGCCTGATGTTTTATAAGGCGGTGAAATATCCGGCACTGCAGAAATCCAGCCATAGCGGTGAGCCGTTTTGAGTACGAGACGTAAAGTCACGGTCTCATGATGCAAAGTGCTACGCGATGGTTTGCGGCCCTTGTAACCATTTGTTGTTCTTTGAATTCGGTACTCTTGTACAAGCCCTGCACTAATCTCGCTAACCTGCTTGTTACCAAAGAATGGCATGAGATGGACACGAACACGCATTTCATGGTTCTTTACCCATTCTTTATTTCGCTGGCCTTGTGTAATTACGCTGTATTCCGCAATAAATTTCTCTGCTGCCTCACGGAAGGTGATACCGTTAGCTTTCTTGGCCTTGGGTGGTGTTAGGGCCGCTTCGACTAGAGACGGGTGTTGCCCAAACTTCGCTAATAACGTGGCTGTGCGGGCGCTGCGTGTGTCACGCTTCGCATCGACGTAAACGGCCATGTACCATTCCTTCGCGATCTCTTTTGCTAGGGGAAGGCTCTCTTCTTTTGTAGAAACGCGGTGGTTGCGTCCATTCATGTATGTGGAGCATTGCCAATAGCGGCTATTGGATCGTTTATAGACATGGACTCTACCGTCCATGAAGCTGTGCGTTTCAGTGTGCATCACTTACCTCGCTTACAATCGAAAGTGTGTAAGACATGGGTAAGTGTATCTGGAAAAGATTAAAAATCTTAACCGATTGATTTTTATAGATAATATAGCGTTCTGATTTGATGTGATCTGATTTCAAGACCGGTGCCATCAACCGCTCGGCCACCCATCCATCACGCCCGATGTGTTGTAAAGCCTGCGCGCGCTCGCATCAAGGTATAGAAAAGGCGTAAGGGCAGGGGCGTGGGACCTGCATGCCCGCGCCATTTTCGAACCCCATAGTGCCAAACAGGCGAATCTTCGCCATTCTTGGTGCCATGTTCTTCTTCCTGTCCAAGCTTTTGTGGTTCTTCGCCATGCCCCTCAACCTCGCGGTCTTCGCGCTGACGGCGGCCATGGTGGCCATGCATAAAAAACGCCACCGCGTGGCCCGTGCCTGCGGCATCGCGGCGTGGGGCATTCTCGTCGTCTTCGGCGTGCTGCCCACGGGCCGCATCATGCTTGAGGGGCTTGAAAAC
This sequence comes from Alphaproteobacteria bacterium, assembly GCA_035906295.1. Taxonomy (GTDB): domain Bacteria; phylum Pseudomonadota; class Alphaproteobacteria; order Micavibrionales; family UBA1664; genus UBA6145. The sequence continues at coordinate 10,077 of JAMIFL010000006.1, forward strand.
CGCTACGAAGCCCCCGCGCCCATGCCGCCGCGTGTGCACGGCATCGTCGTACTGGGCGGCGCGGTTGACAGCGACATCGGCCTCTCCCGCGGCGCGCCGCAGCTCAACGGTGCTGCCGACCGCATCGGCACATTTGCCGATCTCGCCCGCCGCTACCCTTGGGCGCGGCTGGTGTACACCGGCGGCGTCGGTACCCTGTCCGGCAAAGGCACGGCGGAAGCGCAGATGGCCCGCGCAGTGCTGGCCACCTACGGCCTGAACCCGCCCCGCAACCGCCTGCTGGTTGAGGATGCTTCCCGCACCACCGCCGAAAACGCCGCCATGGCCAAGGAAATCGCCATGCCCCGGCCTGACCAGACATGGCTGCTCGTCACCTCCGCATGGCATATGCCGCGCGCGCTGGGCGCCTTCCGCGCGGCAGGGTGGAACGTGCTGCCCTATCCCGCCGACTACCGCACCGCCGGCCCCGGCGGCATCACCAGCCAGTCCGGCTTCCTCGCCAACATGGACATGGCCCACACCGCCCTTAAGGAATACATCGGCATCTGCGCCTATGTTCTGGCCCATAAATGGGCCACCACCACCCAGCCCGAAACCGAATAATATTTGACATAATGTTAATGCAACGCTAGGATACCCCCGTTAAGACAAGCCCAAAAGGGCGGAAAACAGGGCAGGTACGTTATGTTTGGCACCACGCTGCATTACTTTCTGGCTGAAGAACGGGGGCTTGACGCCGCCGTCATCGAAAACGCGCTGAAAAACCTGCGCCGCCAGTTCGCCCTGCAAATCCAGAACGCCACGTTCGAAGGCCGCAAGGGCTATACCATTTCCGTGCACCTGCCCGAAATCGCCACCGGCAATTCCATCAATCACGGCCAGAACGTGTCGGGCCAGTTGCGTGAACTGCTGGCGCTGGCGCAATCGCCGCGCCCCGTGTTCCCGCCGCGCTACCGCGCGCTGCGCGGTCCCCGCATGGAATCCGGCGACATGCTGCTGGCCTTCCCCGCCCGCCGCGCCGCCAACGCGTAACAAAAAACCGGCTAATTTTTCGTAACGCTTGGCTTTCTCACTGTAGACTCACTGCATTTTTCTCCGTGCCTCCGTGCCTCTGTGGTGAAAACCCCTTTGCCGATCACGCAACGCGCACTAGCCTTGTTATCATGCTCCGCCGCGTCATCCTTTCTCTCGTCGTCATCTGTGCCACCGCAACCGCCGTTCACGCTGATGAGCAGGGCTTCGCCCAGTGGCTCTACGGCTTCAAACAGCGCGCCTCCGCTCAGGGCTTCAACCAGTATTGGCTGAACGATGCGCTCACCGGCCTCCAGTACAAACCCCGCGTCATCGAGCTGGACCAGAAACAGCCCGAAAACAAAATCACCTTCGCCCAGTACAAAAAGAACATCGTGAACGCGAAACGCATCGCCGATGGTCGCGCCCGCTTCGCCGAAAACCGCGATTTGCTCTACAACGTCGCCCGCGTCTACGGCGTCCAGCCGCAATACATCGTGGCCCTGTGGGGCATCGAAACCAATTACGGCCGCGTCACCGGCGGGTTCGACATCATGTCCTCGCTCGCCACGCTGGCCTACGAAGGCCGCCGCGCCCAGTTCTTCGAAACCGAATTGCTCAACGCCCTGCGCATCAAGGCCGGCGGCCACGCGGGGACGGACACGCTCTCCGGCTCATGGGCCGGCGCCATGGGCCAGTCGCAGTTCATGCCCAGCTCCTACATCAAATACGCGGTGGATGGTGACGGCGACGGCACCGTCAACATCTGGTCGTCCAAGCCCGATATTTTCGCCTCCATGGCCAACTACCTGCGCACCGAAGGCTGGAACGGTCAGCTCAAATGGGGCAGGGAGGTCACCATCCCCAACGCGATAGGCGAAGACGAAATCGGCCGCGACAAAAAACGCCCGCTCTCCTACTGGATGCAGCGCGGCGTCTTCACCGCCGACCGCCAGCGCCTGCCCATGCCCGCCGACGGGTCGGACCCCATGGCGGCCCTGGTCGCGCCGGATGGCCGGTCAGGCCCCATCTACCTCGTCTACGGCAATTACGACGTCATCATGCACTGGAACCGCTCGACATATTTCGCAACGTCCGTCGGCCTGCTGGCCGACGCCATCGCACACTAAAGCCCGGGCGATCGATGTGCGGGTCGCGCGCTGGCGGTTTTGCGCGCCGTATCGGGTGATGTCCGCCCAGCAACGGCCTCGCGCACCAAAGCAGGCGCACGCTTCAGCCCTCGCTTGATGCCGGACGCAGCCCGGTTGAAGGCCTGCTTCGCGCCGAACATGGGCTCACCCGCATACCGCGCGGTCAGCACTTCGGCCGTTTTGTTGTACGCAACGGCGGCGGCGGCGCCCAGCATGTAATAAGCCATGTCCTGCGTATCGAATTTATCGATGAACGTTCCTAATTTGCCCGCCGCATGCGGGATGGCCGTAAACGCTTCCCACGCCGTCGAAAGCGCAAGGGTCGATGCCACCGCCATCAACGACATGTCCCTGTGATGTGTCTGAATGCCGGGCCCTTGCTGCTGCTTTTTCTCTTTGTGGGCCGCGTAATGCATCAGCGCTCCGTTCACACCCTGCGCAAGGCAGATGAACTGGCCCGTGCCCTTGATGTTGTACGCATAAGTGCGCAGCCATTCCGGCGATGCCCGCAGGCTGAATTCGATGCCGCCCGCCTCAAGCAGGTTCCTGATGGGCTCGGCCACGCTGGCCAGCCGCAGCATCTCCGCGCTGACCGCAATGCCGACCCCCAGGCCGAAAAGGGGCAGAACCGCTTTGCCCAGCGCCTGGTTATAGGCATTGGGCCGCCGCGTGGTCTCTTCGGGGGCGCTCTGTTTCATGCGTACATAATATGCAAAACATATTAATGCCCCATTACAAAGAAGGGGTATGGGCAAAACACCGCCGCGCAAGGGCCGAAATACGTAAAAAACCATAATTGTCTGGCTCCAACCCCGCGGCTTTGCTATGTCTTGGGGGTGGGCCGCCCCCCGGGCGCCTGCTTGGATGAACAACGCAAAGGCGATGCCGATGCATAAAAGCATCTGGGTTATCATGCTGGGCCTCTCCGTGGCCCTGGCAGGTTGCGCATCCAAGGAAGACAGCGTCGGCCGCTTCAAGGTCGGCTCCCCCTACAGCATCCGCGGCAAGACCTATTATCCCGAAGAAAACTATACCTCCGTCCAGACCGGCGTGGCCTCATGGTACGGCCCCGGCTTCAACGGCAAGAAAACCGCCAACGGCGAACGCTTCGACCAGAAGGCCTTCACCGCAGCGCACCCAACGTTACAGATGCCCTCCATGGTCCGCGTGACCAACCTTGAAAACGGCAAATCGCTCATCGTCCGCGTGAATGACCGTGGGCCCTTCCACTCCAACCGCGTGATGGACGTCTCGACCGCCGCCGCCGACGCGCTGGGCTTCCGCCTCAACGGCACCGCCCGCGTCCGCCTCCAGACCATGGGGCCGGAAAGCATGGCGCTGGCCAAGGCCGCCAAGCAGGGCATCGACACCCGCGGCGCCGAAATCGCCATGAATGAAACCGGCACGCTGGATTCCCGCTTTGCCGCCTTCTACCCCACCACCGTTGCCGCCCCCCAGCCCGATGTCATGATCGCCGCCGACGGCTTCCAGCCCGGCTTGGCCCTGGGCGCACAAGCCGACATCGCCACCGTCATGGCTGTCCCCGCATCCGTGCCCATACCCGGCCATTCCCCGGTCACCGAAATCGTGGTCAACGAACCGCTGCCCACACCCTTGCCTGCGCCCGCCATCCAACAGCAGGTCGTCTCAGCCCCCGCAGTCATCCCGGCAAAACCCGGCCGCGCCGCCTCGCTCTTCCAGATGTCCCCCATATCGGAAGCCAACGCAGCCGAACTTCCCCCCGCCAAACCGGCCGAAGTCAACCGCCTGCCCGAAAACCCCGCTTTCCGCGGTACGCTGCCCAAGCGCATCTATGTCCTGACCAAGCCCAGGGCGCCACAGGAATAACACCGGAATATCTGGTCCGCAGCGGTTGAAAAACCCCAACGCATCGTATCTACTCAGCCTCGCCGCCGGTTTGCGCCGGCTGGCGTCCACCAAGCTTAAAAGGTTGTTTTCGATGCGCCGTATTCTGGCCGGTCTGGCCGTATTCCTGTCTCTTGCCCCCGCTGCTTTCGCGGCTCAACCCGAAACCATCGCGCGCAACGCCTATATTATCGATGCCAATACAGGCGCCGTCCTGCTCGATAAAAACGCCGACCAGCGCATCCCCACCGCCTCCATGTCGAAAATCATGACCACCGCCGTGGTCTTCGACGCCATCCGCCAGGGCCAGATCACGCTCGACACGCAAATGTCCGTGTCCGAAAAGGCATGGCGCATGGGCGGCTCCAAAATGTTCGTCGAACTCGGCAGCAAAATCCGGGTGGAGGATTTGCTCAAGGGCGTCATCATCCAGTCCGGCAACGACGCCACCATCGTTCTGGCCGAAGGTCTGGCCGGCACGGAAGAAGCCTTCGTCCAGCGCATGAACGCCATGGTCGCCAACTGGGGCCTGAAGAATTCCCACTTCATGGACGCCAGCGGCATGCCGCATGACAACCACTACTCCTCGCCGAAAGACCTCGCCTACATCGCCTGGCACCTCATCAAGGACTACCCTGAGGAGTACAAATACTACTCCATGCGCGAATTCACGTGGCACAAGATTACCCAGCCCAACCGCAACCCGCTGCTTGAAAAGGTCGAAGGCGCCGACGGCGTGAAAACCGGCCACACGGAAGAGGCGGGCTACTGCCTCATCGGCTCCGCCGAACGCAACGGCCGCCGCGTCATCATGGTGCTGGCGGGCCTCAAAAGCTGGAACGAGCGCGTGAACGAAGGCACCCGCCTGATGGAATGGGCCTTGCGCAACTTCAAGGTCGAAACGCTGGTCCGCCGCGGTCAGGTCGTGGGCAAATCCCCGGTCGTCTACGGTCAGGCCACGTCTGTCCCCCTCATCGTCGGGCAGGACGTCGCAACCACCGTGCCGGTCAGCTACAACGCCGCCAGCCTCGACGTCAAAATCCGCTTCATGAAACCGCTCATCGCGCCTGTTAAGGCGGGCCAGCAGGTCGGCACCGTGCTCGTCACGGTCCCGGGTTCCGGCGCCACGCAGCAATACCCGCTTCTGGCCGGGTCCGAGGTTGCCAGAAAGGGCTGGTTCGGCCTAACCTTCGACAAGATTATCCAGGCGGCCAAAAACAAGTAATCAACGGAGAGGTTTTGGTAAGCAAAACCGACCAGACAAAGCTGATGTTCATAACCTTTGAAGGCGGTGAGGGCGGCGGCAAAACCACCCAGATCCGCCTTCTGAAAGACCGTCTCGAACAGACCGGCCGCGAAGTCGTCCTGACCCGCGAACCCGGCGGCACGCCCGAAGCCGAAAAAATCCGCAGTCTCATCGTTGACCGCGCCGGCGGCAACTGGTCCCCCACCGCCGAAACCCTGCTGCTCTTCGCCGCCCGCGCCATGCATGTGCGCGACCTCATCGAACCCGCGCTCGCCTCCGGCAAAACCGTCCTGTGCGACCGCTTCACCGACAGCACGCGTGCCTATCAGGGCTACGCCGGCGGCACGCCGCTGGCGCTCATCGAAACCATCAAGCAGGCCAGCATCGGCGCGCTCGAACCCACCCGCACCGTCATCCTCGATATTCCGGCAGCCGAGGGCCTCAACCGTTCCACCCGCCGCCTCGCCCATGCGTCCTCCACCGAAGACCGGTTCGAGGGCAGGGAACTCGCCTTCCACGAAACCCTGCGCCAGGGCTACCTCGCCATCGCCAGGGCCCACCCCGAACGCTGCATCGTCATCGACGCCACCCAACCCGTCGACACCGTCGCCGAAGCCATCTGGCAGGCCCTGAACAAGGTCGCGTCATGAGCCTGTTCGAAGACGATTACGAAGACGACGACACCCGCGACGCGGTCGAAGAAAAAGCCGAGGCGCTGGCCGCCCCCACCGTGCCCGACGCCCGCGCCAACCCCGCCCTCATCGCGCATGAAGCGGTCGAAAAACAGCTCCTCCACTGGTGGTCCACCGGCACCATGCCCCACGCCATCGTGCTGGCAGGCCCGCAGGGCATCGGCAAGGCCACCTTGGCCTACCGCCTTGCCCGCTTCCTCTTCACCCACCCTGACAAACCCGGCGACGGCCTTTTCGGCGCCGAACCCACCCCCCAAAACCTGTCCACCCCCGCTGCCGACCCCGTCTTCGCCCGCGTCGCCTCCGGCGGCCACAGCGACCTGCTCGGCTTCGGCCGCACCATGAACGACAAAACCGGCCGCATGCATGACGACATCCTCGTCGACGACGTCCGCGCCGTGCCCCAGTTCCTGCGCAAAACCGCGGGCGAGGGCGGCTGGCGCGTCGTCATCGTGGACGAAGCCGAAACGCTCAACCGCAACGCCCAGAACGCGCTTCTCAAAATCCTTGAGGAACCGCCCCCGCGCGCGCTGCTCATCCTCGTCACCCAAACCGCGGGCGCGCTCATCCCCACCATCCGGTCCCGGTCCCGCGTCATCACGCTTGAACCCTTGTCCGACGATGCCTTCGCCGGTCTCCTACGCCAGTACCGCCCTGATTTGACCGGCCCCGACATCGCCCTTCTGGCCCGCATCGCGGGTAATGCGCCGGGCAGGGCCCTGCAACTGCTCGACCAGGGCGGCATCGCCGCCATCACCAATACGGTCGGCATGCTCGACAGCCTCCCCGCCACGCCCGACGCCGCCTTGTGGACCATGGCCGAAAAACTCAGCGTCAAAGGCGAGCCTGACGCCCTCATGGGCCTGCTCGACATCTCCGCATGGGCCCTGCGCGACCGCGCCGAAAAAGCCGCGCAGGCCAATGACGCTACCCGCGTCAAATCCACCCTCAACACCCTTGATGCGCTTGAACGCCACCGCGCGGCATGCGACAAAGGCAACCTGGACCGGCGCCACACCGCGCTCGGCGCCCTGCGCATTTTGCAGGCCGGTATGAAAGCAGCCTGAGAAACCATGTCGAACAAAACTTTTTACATCACTACCCCCATCTACTACGTGAACGGCGACCCCCACATGGGCCACGCCTACACCACCATCGCCTGCGACGTCATGGCCCGCTTCAAGCGGCTGGACGGCTACGACGTCCGCCTCCTTACCGGCACCGACGAACACGGCATCAAGGTCAAGCAGGCCGCCGAAGCCGCTGGCGTCGCCCCGCAGGCATTCACCGACAAGGTCTCCGAACTCTTCCGCGCCATCATCCCCGCGCTGAACATCTCAAACGACGATTTCATCCGCACCACCGAAACCCGCCACAAACAGGGCGCGCAGGCCCTCTGGAAAGCCATGGAGGCATCGGGCGACATCTACAAGGGCGGCTACTCCGGCTGGTACGCCGTGCGCGACGAAGCCTATTACGCCGAAGACGAAACCGAGGTGAAAGACGGCAAACGCTTCGCCATCGCCTCCGGCGCCGAATGTACGTGGATGGAAGAAGAAAGCTACTTCTTCAAACTGAGCGAATGGGGCGACCGCCTCCTCAAATTCTACGACGAAAATCCCGATTTCATCGGCCCCGACAGCTCGAAGAAAGAAGTCATCTCCTTCGTCAAAGGCGGCCTGAAAGACCTCAGCATCTCCCGCACCACGTTTGATTGGGGCATCAAAGTCCCCGGTGACGAAAAACACGTCATGTATGTCTGGGTCGACGCGCTTGCCAACTACATCACCGCCCTCGGCTACGGTCAGGCGGATGACACGCTGTTCAAAAAATACTGGCCTTCCGCCGGCGATGCCGGCAACACCAACAGCCCTGTTCACGTCGTGGGCAAGGAAATCACCCGCTTCCACTGCGTCTACTGGCCCGCCTTCCTCATGTCGGCGCAGATTGCGCCGCCAAAGAGAGTCTACGCCAATGGCTGGTGGGTCGCCGAAGGCCAGAAAATGTCGAAATCCCTTGGCAACGTCATCACCACGCAGGACCTGATCGACCGCTACGGCATCGACGGCGCCCGCTACGTCCTGCTGCGCGACCTGCCCTTCGGCAATGACGGCAATTTCGTCCACGAAAACGCCGTCAACCGCCTGAACGCCGACCTCAGCAACGGCCTCGGCAACTTAGCGCAACGCACCCTGAGCATGATTCAAAAGAACTGCGAAGGCAAAGTCCCCACCCCCGGCGCTTTCACCGCTGAAGACAAGGCATTGCTCAAATCCGCGCAGGAAGACCTTCTCCCCATCCTCCGCCGCGAATTCGACGCCTTCAAATTCAACCGCGCCCTCGATGCGGTCATGGACGTCACAACGGCAGCCAACCAGTACGTCGACACGCAAGCCCCGTGGAAACTCAAGAAAGAGGACCCCGCAAGAATGGCCACCGTCCTCTACGTCCTCGCGGAAACGGTGCGCTGCCTCGCCATCGCTCTCCAGCCCTTCATGCCCGCCTCAACCGCCCGCATGCTGGACCAGTTGGTGGTGCCGGAAGACGCCCGCAGCTTCAACAACCTGCCCGCCCCCAACGCCCTCAAAGCGGCCACTGCACTCCCCGAGCCGCAGGGCGTCTTCCCGCGTCTGGAAACCGCGAACTAAGACGCTTGGCTGACTGATTTTTCGGCTTTTTCGATGGCAGGTTCTGTTTTTGCTGCTATCGGTGCAGGTTGATTGGGTGTGGCAATGGGTAATCCGGACTCTACTCTCATGTTTGCAATGTCGTTTTCGTCCAGCGCTTCTTCCTGCACCTGCAGGCGTGGCGGTGAAGCGACATAGGCGCGCAAATTCTCCCCAACGCGTTTGTAAAAATCCGGAACTACTTCTGAAAGCGTGTCCAGGAAATTCCTGCGCCCACCAAACTTGCCAGCAAGGTCTTTTATCAAAGAAACTTCAAATTTCAGAGGAACGGAAGCGTTGCCCTCTGTCAAAAGGCGCTCTGGACGTTCTAGTGCATCGGCAAGCGTTTCCTGCGTTGAAAGCGCTCTGCCCGGCCAGTCGCAACGTATGTAAATATCCGCAGGGTTGGCTTTTGAAAGCTGTTTGAGAAGCCAGTTAATGCGGCTGGTTGCGCGCGCTTTATCTTTGGGCGCATCTAACATCATCGAAACAGTTATCGTTCTTTGCTGTAGATTGGCCGTAATGCTTATAGGTGCTGCTGCATCCGGAATTTCCAGCAGGCAGTTCAGCGCCAATGCTTTGCAAAGATGTTCGCAATCATCCTTGATACGAATGGCAGGATCGGCGGAATGCGATCGGTTGAGCTTCAGTTTAACAGGCTGAAGCACATGCTCCGTCATCAGCAGGGCGAGGTCGCGGCTGGCTTGATGCCATGCCCCAACGGTGTTCTCGACCATGGGGGAGTTTTTGCTTAAAGGTGTTTTCGCAAAAACCTGGGTGACGACGTCTTTCCATTCCGCATTCATCTGGTCGAAGCGTTCAACGCCGACGGAGTCATGACTGAAATAGCGGTAGAACTCGGATAGAATGAAACGCTGCTCAACGGAATCGAAATTGTCTTCCGCCAGCAGCAATTGCGCAGTGGTCCGCAGGTATATCCATGAGAGGTGGAGCAACTGAAGGCCCTTCGGCACTCTGGAAATTTTTAACGGAGAATGCTCGGGCAGGGCCGTAAATTGGTTGGATATCGTGATGACGGCCTGAACATCGTTTCTTTTTGCCAGTTGCAGGTAATCTTCAACTTGATCCGCCTGAAGCTCTGCGCTGTCTATTTTTGCCTCGATAAGCGCTTTCCATATATTTCCACGGCCGCTTTCCAGCGTGATCAACCCATCCGGGCGCAAAGAAGCGTTTTCTTCGCTCTTGAAACAGATTTCAGTGAATGCGTGAAATTCTGAACGTGCGCCGCTTTTTTGTCCCAGCGCCGATAAAATCTCATTACGGAATTGCGGCACCGCTACCAATGTCGCCAGAAAAATAGATGCCGCCTTGGCCTCTTTCTTTCCATCTGTGGTCACCGGAATTAATCGGGCGGGTTCGCCTCTTGAGAGAATATCAGGACGCTGCATCTTTTTAAGCCTTACAGTAAATGTCGATTTATCCTTACTCAAATGATGCACTTTTAAAAGTTGCATAAACAAGGAATAAAATCCTATATTTTTAAATGCTCCACAAATTCCCCAAATCCCACGGTATCAATGATGAAGCTTATATCGCGCATACCCGGGATATTGAGAAAATCAAAAAACAAACTGAACAACTGGGCAAAAACCGTAAAAAATCAAACCTCTGGTCCCCCCAACGCCGCGCCGCACAGGCCGCCCGCATCCGGGCGCAGCAGCCATGGCGCCATTCCACCGGCCCGCGCACACCGGCGGGCAAGGCCATCGTCTCCCAAAACGCTCGTCGTACCGGCGCATGGGGTGCCGGGATGCAAAAACTCCGCGCCTGCCTTGCCGCGCATTGCCGCTACATACGCGTCCTCAATCAACACCTGCGCCAAATAACCGCGCAAAAGAAAACGGCCGCAAATGGCGGCCGTCTTTCGCAATCTGGGATTGTACAGTCAATACGGGTTGCTGTCCCCGCCATTGCCCACCGGGTAACGGCTGGACTGGCGGTCGGCGGAAGAATTGACCGTGCTGTTGCGCATGTTCTCACCCACCGGCTGGCTGGGGGCGGTGGTCTCGTAATGGCTGCCGGTGGAGTCGAGGCGGCTGTTATCGTAATGCGGGTCTGTCTGGGTGCAGGCGGTGGCCATGCCGGCAGCGGCCAGCAGCAGGGCGATTGTATGCGGTTTCATGGGCGTGTCTTTCCTCGGTTGTGTGATGACAACGGCGCAGCCCCTGAAAGAGTTCCGGGAATGAAGTCAGCGTCCCGTTTTCCCGTCCGCCTCGCCGTCCGCGCCGCCCACATATTCGCGCGGCACCGGCTGCGGGTTCTGGTTGGCGGTCATGAACCGGCCAAGGCTGTCGGTGCGGGGCAGGGGCGCGCTCACCCCTTCACCGCGCGTAAACCCCTCATGCCCCAGCGCCACGCGGCGCTTGGCGACGCCCAGCGGTTCACCGGGCAGGGGGTTCACTTTCGGCGCGTCCCTATCGGCTTCGGCCATCAGCCCACTTCCTGGTTCTGCGGCTTTTCTTCCGGCGGGGCGGTGGGCTTGGTGCGCCCGTCGTGGGTGACTTCGGGCAGTTCGGTATGGGTGCTGGGTACGCGAGCTCGGCGTTTCATGGGCAACTCCCTTCTTCTGCATGTGTCTCTCTATGACAACACGCGGGAAGGGCAGGCGGTTCCGCCGCTGTTAGCGCCAGTTCTGAAGTTGCAGCGCCCGCAATGTGGCTTCGTCCAGCGCGCCGGTCTGCGGCAGGCGCTGCTTGCGCTGGAATTTCAGCACCGCCGCGCGCGTTTTCGGCCCGAATTTGCCGTCCACGGTAATCTTGTACCCGCGCGAACGCAACTCGTGCTGCACCGCGCTCACCTTGCTGCGGTTCCCCTCGGAAGGGATGGAGGACATGATGTCCATGCCCCCGTCGCCGCCGCCGTAAACACGGTCGGCCATGTTCTGCTGCGCCACCGCGGGGTGGGCAAAGGCGATGACGGTCATCAGGGCAAACAGCGAAAGCGCAAATCTCATGCCCATGACGGTAGCACCGCTTTGGTTAATAGGAAACCCGCTCGGTCGTCACGGGCGGGCCTCCATCGTCCCGGAAAGAGGACGGCAAAACTAGTAGCGGCTGGACCCCGGCGTAGCCCCGGCAGGATCGGCCACGATGCCCGGGCTGGATTGCCCGCTGCCGTAGACATACCCGGAAGACGACCCGGCGGACCCGTAATTGCTGGTATCGAACCCGCGGCGCGCCACGGTGTCGTCCGTCATGGCCCGGCTGCCGGAACGGTGCGGCGCCTCGGAAACCACGCCGATCTGGTCGTGCGAGGTGTACCCCAGCTTCGCCGCCGGCACATACAGGCTGCGCTGCGACAGGGTCTCGTTATAGGGTTTGCTGATGCTGTCCGTGGCCATTGCAGGCAGGGCCAGCGCCAGCACGGTGCCGCCGATAAGGGCGGTATAAAGAACGGCGTTCATCGTTCTGTCCTCCGTAAGGGGTTGGTACGTGATATGCGCCCCTCCAACGCCCGAAACGCCCGAAAATTCCATAGGAAAAAGCCCGGGGAAAATATCCGCCGGGCCTTTTCCGCGGCCGTCGACTGGCCGCTACCTGTTATGCATCAGCCGTTAGTAGCTGGTGCTCGTGCTGCTGCCGGACGACGGGGATGCAGGCGCACCCACCGCCTCGCTGCCCGATGCGCTGACGTTCAGCGCACGCAGCGTCTGGCTGTCAAGCTGGCCCGAAGGGGTCAGGTTGTTGGCCTGCTGGAAGCTGCGGATGGCATCCTGCGTTTTCGGCCCCATCATGCCGTCAGCCGACACTTTATAGCCTTCCTGTTGCAGGGCTTCCTGCGCCTGGCTCAGTTGCGCGCTGTCCACGCTGGTGGAAGACGTCACGTTGCTTTCAGCCGTGGTGGCGGAAGACGTATCGTTCGTCATCGACGTCTCGTTGGACGGTGCAACCGTGGAGTTGCTGGACGACGAAACGTCAGCCGGTGCCGACATCGACGGGGAACCGGACTGGTCCATCCCCGTGGCGGACGTGCCTTCAGCCTGAGCGCCCGCGGCGAACGTAAGGGCAGTGCCACCCAGCAGGGCAGTCATAAGAAGCTTTTTCATGTGTATTTCCTCCGTAAGAGTTATGCCCTCCTAACGAAGCTGCACCGCAATAAT
>JAMIFL010000007.1:0-10674 GCA_035906295.1 Alphaproteobacteria bacterium
CGCCGGACGACAAGAAAGCAGCCCCGGGCGGCATGCCCGGCGGTATGGGCGGCATGGACGGCATGGACTTCTAAGACCTGGTTGGGTCGGTTTCGCTTACCGAAACCTCCCGTTGCCCAGTCGAAGCATCATAAGAAAGGCCGGGATTTTTCCCGGCCTTTTTTGTTTGTCTTTTACGTGTAGCGGGATTCCATGAGGTCCACCTCGCGCACGAGTTTGCGCATCATGTCGTCTTCGATTTCCCTTGCGCGGCCAAGGCGGAAGATTTCGTCGCGTTCGGCCTTGAGGGCCTTGAGACGCAAATCGCGTTCAGCGGCTTCGGCACGGCGGACGGTGGCCTTGTCGGTGCCCTGCGCGGCGGCGGCACCGTCGAGACGGTAGCGGTAGAAGCGGATGAGGCGCGCGCCCGCTTCGGCGTATTGCGTGGTGCGTTCGATGTTGGCGGCGCCGGTAAGCCGGGCTTCGTGCATGGCGGTCTCGACGACGTTGATGGCGGCCTGCGCCGCGAGGGCGCGGGCGGCGTCTTCCTCAATCTCATGCGCGGGTTCCTCGGGGACGCGCAGGCCCTGCGCCAGACGGGGCAGCACGATGCTGGCGGTGACCAGCGAGGCGATGATGACCCATGCCGCCAGAAAGATGGCGAGGTCGCGCGCGGGCAGCGGCGTGCCATCGGCCATGACGACCGGCAGCGTCAGGATACCGGCCAGCGTGATGGCGCCTCGCACGCCAGCGACGGAGATGACGGCGACGATGCGGGCGCGCATGCGCAGGCCCAGATCATCCCGCTTCGCGCCCGCGCGCAGGATGGTGAGGTGCAGCGACACCCAGACCCATGCGAAGCGCAGGGCGGCCAGCGCCAGCATGAGCGCCACGACATAGATGGCGAGCCAGCCGGGATTGAGATGGCCGGTTTCCTGCACCACGTGGGCGGCGCTTTCGGTGAGGGCGGGCATCTGCTGGCCCAGTAGCACGAAGATGATGCCGTTGGCGGCGAAGGCCATGGCGTCCCATACCGCGCTGCGCCCCACGCGGGTGGAGGCTAGGACCTGGCCCGTGCTTTCCACGTAACTCATGGTCACGCCAGCCGCGACGGCGGCGAGAATGCCGGAGGCGTGAATATGTTCCGCCGCCAGATAGGCGCCGAAGGGGATGAGGAGGCTGATGAGAATCTGGTTGCCGGTCCCCTCGCCGTAGCGGCGGGCGACCCAGCCCTTAACGGCGGAGGCGCCGAGCGTGACCGCGACCCCGGCGCCGATGCCCGCCGCGACCAGCCAGATGAACGTGCCGATGGCGGAAGTGAGGGAGAACACGCCGGTCAGCGCCGCCGCCGTGGCGAAGCGCAGGCAGACGAGGCCCGACGCGTCGTTCAGCAGCGATTCCCCTTCGAGGATGTGCATGATGCGGCGGGGGATGGGCGTGCGCGAGGCAATGGCGGAGACGGCGACGGGGTCGGTCGGCGACAGCACGGCGGCCAGCGCGAAGCAGATGGCCCACGGCATGGACGGTATCATCCAGTGAATGAGCATGCCCATGCCGAGCACGGTGAAGATGACGAGGCCCAAGGCCAGTTCGATGATGGTGCCCTTGTCGCGCAGGAGGCCGTTTTTGGGGATGCGCCAGCCATCGAGGAACAGCAGAGGCGGCAGGAACAGCAGGAAGAAAATTTCCGGGTTGAGCGAGATGCGCACGTCGGTAAACACCGCGATGACCGCGCCCAGCGCAATCTGCACCAGCGGCAGCGGCACCGCGAAGGGCAGTATGCGGACGGCAAAGCCGCTGACAACCACCAGCAGCAACATGATCAGAACAAGCGTGACGACTTCCATGAGGGGAAGTATCACACGGCGTCAGTTGCGCAGTAAATCATCTATATCGAGCGGGTCGCTGACCATGGCGAGGCCGCCTTCAGGGTCTTTGGGCCATTCGGCCTCAGGCCGGTCCCAATACAGTTCGACGCCGTTTTCATCAGGGTCGCGCAGGTAGACGGCCTGGCTTACGCCGTGGTCGGACGCGCCGTCGATGGCGATGCCCGCAGCCATCACGCGGCGCACGGCATCGGCCAGCGCTGCGCGGGTGGGGTAGAGAATGGCGGTGTGAAACAGGCCGGTGGTGCCAGGGGCGGGGGGCCTACCGTTCTTGCTTTGCCATGTGTTGAGGCCGATATGATGATGGTAATGGCCTGCGGCGATGAAGGCGGCGGCACGGCCATAGGTTTGCGTGACCGAGAAGCCGAGTACACCGCAGTAGAAACCGAGGGCACGGTCAATATCGGCGACCTTGAGGTGGACGTGGCCGATGCGGGTTTCGGGGTGAATGGGGTTCTGGTTGGGAACAAGCGGTTTCATAGGGCTGATATAGCCCGTTTCGGGGTTGAGGGTATATGCGGTTGACGGTTTTGACGGCGGTTATGGCGCTGGCGGGGTGTGCGGCCATGCCGGGCGACGTGACCGCGTTCATGAAGCGGCGGGACATGTGCGACCATTTTCACGGCGAGGATGCCTATGACGCAGAACGCGGCCAGTTCCTGGCGGCGCAGATGCAGGCGGCCTGCGAGGGGACGGACGCCGCGCTGGCGGGCCTGCGGGCCAGATATGAAGGCCGCCCGGATATACGGCGGGCGCTGGCCGGGTATGAGGACCGGGTCGAATAATTTTTAGCTTTAAGACGGGCGCATACGCCCTGCCCTTCGTTTTGCCGGTGACCGGCGACAGTTTTGCCGGTAGACCGGCGACGTGCGGGCCGTGGATTAAGGGCGCAGGGACGAATTGCGCAGTTTCGGGCGGGTTACAGCGCCGGACGCGTTTTCCGGCTTCGCGGAGGGCGCGGCGGTGGGGATGTCGCTGTGGTTGACGACACGGTTGCGGCCGGTCTGCTTTGCTGTGTAGAGCGCGGCATCAGCCCGGCTTACGAGAGAATCCAGCGTTTCATCGGGCTGCATGTGGGCGACGCCGACCGACATGGTGATGGCGGGGATGACGGGGTCCTGATTGCGGCGTTCGGGCCGGTCGGCCACCATTTCGCGCAGGCGTCCGGCGATTTTGTTTGCCTGTTCCGGCGTCACGCCGGTGAGCACGGCTGCGAATTCCTCGCCGCCCAGACGGATGAAGAGGTCGTCCTGCTTAAGGTTGTGCTGCATGTCGGCCGCGAAGATCTGGAGCACGATGTCGCCGGCCTTGTGGCCGTAGGTGTCGTTGACCTTCTTGAAGAAGTCGATGTCGAAGGCCAGCAGGGTGACGGGGCGGCCATCGGCCTGCGCGTCGGCCATGAGGGGCGGGACGTGGGTGTCAAAGAAGCGGCGGTTATAGGCGCCGGTCATGCCGTCGCGGAAGGCCAGGCTGGCGTAGCCCGCGATGCGTTCGTCCTGCGCCAGCAGGTGGTCGCGCGCGTTGCGGATGCGGTCATCATGCGCGACGGCGGCGCCCGCGATGTTCGTGGTCTGGGCCTTGATGAGGTTGAGCATGCGGTGTTCGTCCAGCGTCAGGCGAGAGGCCGCGACGCCGTGAAACTGTTCCAGCAGGGTGCGCATTTCCAGCGCGGCGAGCACGATGTCGCCATGCGTGTTCACGCCGGATTTGAAGATTTCTTCCGGTATGCCGAGGATTTCCGCCGGGTCGACGGGGGTCGGCGTGGCGGTCATTTCATGCATCTTGGGGCGCGGTAGTTTTTTCGTTTTTGCGCCGCTGGCGTTGAACTTGTTCTTCATGAGTCCCGAAATTCTTAAACTGTTGACATTGTATGGGTTTTTAACCATTTTTGCAATATGTAAATTATTATTTACCCGCTTGTACCGGCGAAAAACAGGGCACCGTGAATAAAAGCCCACGGAAGTGCGCCGCGCAGATTCCCGAGGTTAAGAAATACCCAACCACCCTGCCCCTGCGTTGAGAGGCGAGGCATAGCAGTGGGGTTATAAAGCAGGATGAAGGCAGGTCCAGATTCGCAAATTTGTTTGAGTCTTCAATGTAATATTGATGAATCTGTATTCTTTCATATGAATCAATACTTGATAATTACTTTAATATGGACCTGCGGGCCACGGCAGGATAGACAGAAGGCATGCCTGAACTGCCAGAAGTCGAAACCGTGCGCCGCGGCCTGCTGCCCCTGTTGAAGGGGCGGCGCATCGCGCAGGTGGAATTGCGCCGCGCGGGCTTGCGAAGCCCGTTTTCCGAGGATTTCGCCCGGGTTCTGACGGGGGCGGTCATTACGTCCTTACGCCGTCGGGCCAAGTACATACTGGCGGACCTTGATAACGGGCATGTGTGGCTTATCCATCTCGGCATGTCCGGGTCGTTCCGCAGCGTGGCGGGAAAACAGCCGTTTACGGCGGAAACGCACGATCACGTGGTGGTGACGCTGGATGACGGGACACGGCTTGCGTTCAACGACCCGCGGCGGTTCGGCCAGATGGCGGTTTACGCGGCCGCGGCGGAAGGCGCGCACCCGGCCCTTAAAAGCCTTGGGCCGGAGCCGCTGGACGACGCTTTCGACGGGGATGTACTGCACGCGCGCCTGAAGGGTAAAAAAACGCCCATCAAGGTCGCCATCCTGGATCAGAGCGTGGTGGCGGGAGTGGGCAATATATATGCGTGCGAGGCGCTGTTCGCATCGCGCCTTTCACCAAGGCGCATGGCGGGGCGCATCAGGCGCGATGAATGCGGGCATCTCGCGCAGGCCATCAAGGACGTGATGAACGCGGCACTGAAATCGGGCGGAAGCACTTTGCGCAACCACCGGCAGATTGACGGAAACCTTGGGTATTTCCAGCATCACTTCGCGGTGTACGACCATGCGGGGGAACGCTGCCGCGGGTGTGAATGCGACGGCAAAAGGCATATCGAGACAATGACGCAGGCGGGGCGCACCACATTCTATTGCCCTGTCAAACAACGATGAATCCGGGGTCAAATTTATCCCCATTCTTTTCCTTGACAGGATGGTTACCAAGTCGTTAATTGTCGTCCGTTGGAATGTGGATAACCCCACGCTCTCCAGCCACAAGATTTAATTGCGCCCCGGCGCATTGTTTTAACTGCGCCCCGGCGCACTGACTGCAAGAAGACACTACAATGGCAAACCATAAGTCATCCGAGAAACGCATCCGTACGACGGCCCGTCAGACCGCCGTCAACACGGCCCGCCGCAACCGTATCCGCACCTTCGTGCGTAAGGTTGAACAAGCTGTCGCCGCCGGCGACGCCACGGCTGCCGCCGATGCTTTCAAAGCCGCCCGCCCGGAAATCCAGCGCGGCGTCTCCAAAGGCGTTCTGAACAAATCCACCGCTTCGCGTAAACTGTCGCGCCTCTCGGCACGCATCAAGGCCCTGGCGGCCTAATCAAACAATCACGCCCATCCATGTATGGGCGTTTTTTGTTCCCCTTTCTATAAAACCAATCAAGTATTCATTTTGCCCCTGCAAATAATCGTGCGGGGCAAAATCGTTTTTGCGAAGTATTGGAATCATTCGATTATTTCTTTTTTAAAAATATTTACACAGGACATCTTGCACAATTTTTTTTCTGTGCATATGGTGGGGGACATTCAGAGCATGAAAGACAAGGAAATCCGCGGGTTTGCGGCTGAGTCTGCTTGTGTACGGAATGGGGGAAAAGTCGCTGCAACGGCGCTTATCCCCAGAAAAGCCCGGTTCGGGGCTTGATCGGCGACCGGCCAGATAAGGACGGCGACGGACGTACCGGCAAAACGGTGCGGAATACCGAAGTACGGAATACAGGGACGAGTTAAGGGTACAGAACTTCATCCAAGGACCAAGGGGGATCCAGACATGAGTAAAAAAGCGAATACCGGCGCCGCTAAGACGGACACGTTGCAAACTGCGACGCAAAATACAGCCGGTGTTGCCGCGCAGACTTCTGCCAAGCTGGACACTGTTCCGAGCCCGGAAATCCTGAGCACCTGGGAAAATGTACACGACGCGCTGCGCCAGGAATACGGCGAAGCCGTGTTCCGTTCCTGGCTGAAGCCGATGCAATTGCAGGCTTTCTACCAGGGCACGCTGGAAGTGTCGGTCCCCACCCGTTTCATGCGCGACTGGATCGGCAGCCATTATCACGACCGCATCCTGCAACTGGCGCGCGAGTCCAACCCGGACATCCAGCGCGTGCAGATTGTCGTTCAGGTTCAGGCGCTGAAAGACGCCGGCGCCCGCGGCCTTGACGGCATCGACGTCTCCGCCGCCGCCCGTTCCACCGACGGCGACATCTATTCCGAACTGTCTTCCGCGCTCGACCCGCGCTTTACCTTCGACACGTTCGTCGTGGGCAAGCCCAACGCGTTCGCGCACGCCGCGACCCGCCGCGTGGTGGAAGCCGACGGCATGCCGTTCAACCCGCTGTACATCTATGGCGGCGTGGGCCTCGGCAAAACGCACCTGATGCACGCCATGGCGCATGCCCTGCGCGAGAAGCAGAACCGCAAGGTCGTTTACCTTTCGGCTGAAAAGTTCATGTACCAGTTCGTTCGCGCGCTGCGCCGTCAGGATTCCATGCAGTTCAAGGAGCAGTTCCGCTCCGTCGACGTGCTGATGATCGACGACATCCAGTTCATCGCCGGCAAGGACACGACGCAGGAAGAATTCTTCCACACGTTCAACGCGCTGGTGGACCAGGGCAAGCTCATCGTCATTTCGGGCGACCGCGCGCCGATGGACCTTGAGGGCCTTGATGAACGCCTGCGTTCGCGCCTCGGCTGGGGTCTTGTGGCCGACATCAAGCCGTCGACCTTCGACCTGCGCCTCGATGTCGTGAAGTCCAAGGCTTCGCTTATGAATATCGACCTGCCGCAGGATGTCGCGCACTTCCTCGCCGGTAAAATCACCTCCAACATCCGCGAGCTGGAAGGCGCCTTGAACCGCCTTGCGGTGCACCGCGACATGACCGGCGCCCCGCTGACGCTGGACATCACGCAGGATGTTCTTTCGGACGTGCTTCGTTCCTACGAACGCCGCATCACGATCGACGAAATCCAGCGCAAGGTGGCGGAGCATTACAACCTGCGCCTGACGGACATGCATTCGGCCCGCCGTTCGCGCAATGTCGCGCGTCCGCGTCAGGTTGCGATGTACCTGTGCAAGAAGCTGACCACCCGGAGCCTGCCGGAAATCGGCCGTAAATTCGGGGGCCGCGACCACACGACCGTTATGCACGCGGTGAAAAAAGTGGAAGAACTGATGGGCGAAGACAATTTGTTCGCCGATGAAGTGAACGGCGTACGCCGTATCCTCAAAGGCGACTAAGGGAAACCCGCCATGAAGCATTTCGCCGCCGCCATTGCCATCGTCGCACTGGCGGCGGTGTTGTTTTCAGCCCCCTCGCCCGCCATGCGGGTCATGCCCACGGACCGGGGCGGCACGTTGAGCGCGACCCCGCCGCAGGGCGCCGCGCCCTTGCGCGTGACGCTTACCGGGCCTGCGCCGTTCATGAAAACGCTGGCCGCGTGCGTGCACCGCATGGGGTGGATTACGCCGGGCATTTCCATCGACTGGGGCGACGGGCAGGCGACGCCGCATTACAGCGACCCGGACAAACAGGGCCAATCCTGCGCGGACGCCAACGTGCATACCTACAGCGTGCCGGGGCGGTATGTGGTGAAGGCGCGGACATACCACCTTGGCCCCACGGACGCGCCGGTGACGGACTGGACCGGCGAGGCGGTGGTGGTCGTGACGGGCAAGGGCGCGGCCATCGAACCGACCATCCGCATCGTGAACATGCGTGAGGGGCAGGCGTTTTCGTACCAGGGCATGCCGCCGGTGGAATGGGAGGCGGAAACGGGTGAGAAGGTCGATGTGCGCATATCGCTGCGCGCATCGGACGGCACCGTCGTCAGCCTGTTCCGGAAAGACGGGCTTGCCTATTCGGGGCGGGAGCGCGCGTATCTTTCACAGACCGAGGCACCGTATGACGCCGCATTGAAACAGGGCCGCGTGCCGTTTTCGCTGGAAGCCGTTTTGCTGCGGGCGGGGACGCAGCAGGTGGTGGCGAAGCAGGTCATTGAGAACCTGAAGGTTTCGGCACAACTGGAGCTGGGCAGCGCGCCTTACGAGGTCACGCCCGCAAGCGGCCCGGCGCCGCTTGCCGTGCAGCTTTCCTACCGGCATTTTCACAAGGAATGTTTTTCTTACCGCATCGACTGGGGCGACGGGTCGCCGGTGGTGCAGGCCATCAAACCTATGCGCCAGCAATGCAAGCTGGAGCAGGGCGTGCTGACCCTTCAGCACGTATACGCGCAGCCGGGAAATTACCGCATCGTGATGCGGACGAACAACCTTTCGCCGTTCAAGGCGCTGGACGACATCGTGCCTTACGAGGCCGCGGACATCCGGGTTTTGCCGTAAACTTCCATCGCCTTATCCATCTTGGGCCGGGCCACGGCGCGGATATAACCCTGCGCGGGGTTCAGGGCGGCGTAATTCTGGTGATATTCCTCGGCCGGGTAGAAGCGGTCCAGCGGTTCAAGCGTGGTGGCTATGGGCGCATCGAAGACGCCTGAGGCGTTGAGCTGGTCGATATAGCGCTGGGCCAGAACATGCTGGTCCGGGTCGGCATAAAAGACGGCGGAACGGTATTGGGTGCCGACATCGTTGCCCTGCCGGTTGCGCTGTGTGGGGTCGTGCGCCAGCCAGAAGAAGGCTTTCAGCACCTGCCCCATGCTGGTTTGCGCGGGGTCGTAGGTAACGGCCACAACCTCGGCATGGTTGGTGGCGCCTTCGCTGACATCGCGGTAATTGGCGGTGGCGGTAGACCCGCCTGCATAGCCGGAGACGACATCCGTGACGCCGGGAACATTGCGGAATACGCCTTCGGTGCACCAGAAACAGCCACCTGCGAGCACGAGCGTCTGGGGGCCCGCAGCATCGGGCGCGGGGTCGAAGGCGGGGTCGGGGAAATGGTCGGCAATACGCATGGAAACCTATATAGGGCCGCTTTCAGGAAGGGCGAGCGACATTGCCGGGCAGCGCCAACGGGGCGGTTTTGAGGGGCGGGTTTTTCTCGGCCCACCGGGCGCGGGCGGCGTTGGCGAGAAGGCGGTTGCGGGTGAAGTCGGCGTCGCGCTCAACCGCGCGCAGCAGGGTGCCGCCCAGTTTCATCTGCCAGTCGGCCAGCGCCACGACCAGAATGTTGGGCGCGGCTTCCGGGCGGATGGATTTGAGGTGGGTGATGCATTCGGATAACGGATGCTGCGGGTTTGCGGCCACCAGATAGGCCAGCGCCATGGCAGGGCTGCGTGCCTTGCCCGCGCGGCAATGGACGATGAGGGGACCATGAGCAGCCTGACGTTGCAGGAAGACGAGACCTTGCGCGATGAGGCTGCCGGTGGGGCCGCCTTCAAGGCCGTCCTGCTCCGTATCCCAGTAGGTCTGGACGTGCTGGACGAGGCCGCCGGCGTCCAGCCGCGGGGCGCGGCCGGTTTCATCGGTGGCGCCGGGATGTTCGATGGACAGCACCGCCGCGGGACGAAGCCTTGCGACGTCGTTCAGCAGGTTTTTCGCGGTGGTGACGTGGATGGAACGCATGCTCCCCTTAACGCGCGGCTTTTTCAGTCGAAGATGTCGAACATATCGAGCATAGACTTCTTCTTGCGGTATTTGCCATGGCCGTATTTGTAGGCGTCGTCATCGTCGCGGTAATGCGGCTGGGGCTGCTGCCGGTGCTGGCGCGGCTGTTCGTAGTAGCGGCGCTCGTCATCCATGTCCGCTTTCAGTTCGCGCACGGGGGCCAGAAGCTTTTGCAGTTCGCCGTCGTCCAGCCAGACGCCCTTGCATTTGGGGCAGACATCGATGCTGACGCCGTTGCGGGTAATTTCGTTCATACCGCCCTGACAGTTCGGGCACACAAGGATGGGCATTCGCTTATTTCTCCTTTTTCGGTCGGGACTTACATAGTCGCAAAAAGGGTAAGGGAAAGGGCTTTTGCATCGCGTCATGGGGGGTGCTATCTAAAGGCATGCTTTATTTCGAACTGGGCGTGGTTGTCGCGCTGATTGTTGTGAACGGCCTTCTGGCGATGTCGGAACTGGCCATCGTGTCTTCGCGCCCGGCGCGTCTCAAAATTCTGGTGGACCGGGAGGTTAAGGGCTCACGCCGCGCCATGGCGCTGGCGGCGGACCCGGGGCGTTTCCTGTCCACCGTGCAGATCGGCATTACCATGGTGGGCGTTCTGTCGGGCGCGTTTTCGGGCGCGACTTTGGGCCTGCGCCTGACCGAATGGCTGGTCGAACACGGGCTTTCCACCAATGCGGCGGAAGCGCTGGGCGTGACCGTGGTGGTTGCGGCCATCACGTATGCGTCGCTTATCGTGGGGGAGCTGGTGCCCAAACAAATCGCACTGCGCGACCCCGAGGCGGTGGCCGTGCGCGTAGCGCCGGCGATGACGCTGCTATCGAAGGTGGCAAGCCCGGTTGTGTGGTTTCTCGATATTTCGGGCCGCGCCATCCTCAAGCTGCTGGGGCAGAGCGGGGAGATCGAGGAAAAGGTGAAGGATGAGGAAATCCGTTCGCTTATTTCGGAAGCTGAAACCGCGGGCGTGGTCGAAAAGGATTAAGGGCGCATGCTGTCGGGCGTCATGCGGCTGGCGGACCGCAGCGTGCGCGGCGTCATGACGCCGCGCACGGAAATAAGCTGGATCGACCTTGACGACGATGCCGAGGTGACG
>JAMIFL010000008.1:0-9728 GCA_035906295.1 Alphaproteobacteria bacterium
CATGCGGGAATTGCGCCCCGCCGCATAATCGAACGACATTAAAAAAGGCCCCGTAAGGGGCCTTTTTTCGTATCAGCGGTCGAGATTGATTGTGTCGGGGTCGGTCAATGCGCCGGTGGCTGCGCCTGCCGCGCCGCCGATGATGGCGCCGGTGACCGGGTCACCACCGAGGAGGGCACCGCCGACGGCACCGGTGCCTGCGCCGATGGCGCCGCCGGAGAGGGCGCGTTCGCCCTTGGTCTGGCCGCAGGCAGACAGCGCCATGAGGGCGCACAGCATGCCGGCCGCGAGAATGGTTGGACGTGCAAACATGGGGTATCTCCTTGAAAGGGTTGATGGTTATCTAACGCAAGAAGGGTATCAAAAGTTCATACTTTTTTTGCAGGAATTCCGCAAACGAAACGCCGTCTGCCCAGTGAAGAGCAGACGGCGTCTGTCACCAGACCGAACCCGTCAGGATCCGGTATGGAAAGGCATCAGCCTCAGGCGGCCTAGGTTTCTAGCCTCAGGCGGCTTGGGACTTTTCCCAGTCGCGAACCTGCTTTTCGGCTTCGTCGCGGGCGACGCCGTAGGATTTCTGGATGGCGCCGGCGAGCTGTTCGCGGCTGCCTTCCATGATGTCCCACTGGTCGTTGCTGATTTTGCCCCATTGCTTCTGGGCTTTACCGCGCAGGATTTTCCAATCGCCCTTGAGGGTATCGCTGTTCATTGTCGTTCTCCTTTTAAGGTTAGTTAATTGGCTTGGGTGTTTTTGTATTGTTCGAACTGCGCCGACTGGCGGTCGTTCATGCGGAAATCGAGCGAGCCGTTGGCCTGTTTGGACAAAGACAGGTCGTCGAAATCCAGTGCCGCACGTTCACCGCCGACGCCCAGTTTCTGGTCGAAGGCCACGATGACGCGGGAGGCTTCACCACCGGCGAAGGTGATGTTCTCGATGTTACCCATCGACTTGTTACGCGGGTCAATCAGCTTGCCTTTCAGCAATTCGGCTACGCTGTAGCTATCAGCCGGGACGATCTGAATGGTGTCGGACGCTTCCTTCGGGTTGTAGGAGAAGGCGGCAACCTTGGAGACCGTATCTTCGTTCAGCGGCATGATGACGTCGCCGTCCGCGTTCTGCTGCATCACCAGGCCGTAATCGAAGGCGGCGAGCTTGTCGCCGATGCCCATGAATCCGCCGTCGGAAACGACGGCGATTCTGGCGCGGCCGCTGTTATCGAGAATGATGTCTTTCAGGGTGCCGATTTTTTCCTGTTTGGTGTTGTAAACCGGCTGGCCAATCATGCCCTTGGCGGTCATGCGGGATTCGACGGTTACGTCGGACGGGGTGTCGGTTTCGCCAATCACGCGGGCTTTGATGCTGTCATATTCGGCGCGGGTTTTATCACCGGCATCGCGGGCCGCTTCCTTGGTCTGTTCCCAGCCGGCTTTCAGGTCGGCCTTGGCATTGTCGGCGGCATTGTCTGCACGCTCGGACAGCGTGGGGGACGCTTCGGTGGTGGCGTTGGCGTTGATGTGCGTCTGCGTCGTTGCGTTGACATCGGCAGCATTGGCTTCGGTGTAAGCAGTGACCGCCACCAGAAGGGCCAGTGCCGAGACGGCACCCATAATTTTATATTTCATCGTAAGCTCCATGAAGGTTTGTTTGACTCATAAACGGCGGCACGAGCGGTGCGGTTCCAACGAAGCCGTAAAAATCAAAATCTCTTTTGAAATCCGGTCTGAATTTCGGGCAAAAAAAGAACCGGCTTTTAAGGGCCGGTTCAAGTCGGACAGGGAGGGTACTGGGTAATAAGGTGTAACGCCGGACTATCCGTCGCTTAGTGCGAGGTGCGGATATCCACGCGGTCGAACGGACCGACGCGGGCCTCGGCCTGCGTCTGCAGATTGGGCAGATCGCTCAGCAGGTCGGAGAGGCAGGCGTTGAAGCTCTTGGGGTCGGATTCGTCGACCGGGAAGTTCGTCTCAATCACGAGCACGTCTTCCTGATGGCGGGCATAGGGCGCGCCGAAATCTTTTTTCAGGTACATCTGGGCCACCAGCGGGTGGGAGACGGCACCGAGCTTATTCTGGGTCGGGATCATCATGGGACTGGCTCCTTCGATTTGTTGTTCGTTCATGTCCACAAGGATGCCCCCGCTTCGTAACATCGGTATGTCCCGATTGTGTCGTTTGTGAAAAGTTTTGTAACAGTTCTGCAACAAATACGACGGTATGCGGGTGGGGGAATATTTCGCCATGGAACCGGCAAAAGCCTGCTTTCGTTGGGTTTCGCGACAATGACCCAAAGGAGAACTACCCATGAACTTTGATAAGGAAAATAAAATCATCGGCCAACTGGTGGATATAAACCAGGATGCCTGCGACTTTTACAAAAGCGCGGTGAGCCGCGTGAACAATCCCCGGCTGGAGCGCAGTTTCTCTGACCTTGAGCGGCTGCATAATTCGGTTGTCCTGAACCTGACGCAACGAATCCGCGAAAACGGCGGCACGCCCGATTCGGAAGGAACGCTGCGCGGTAAAACAGCACGCCTGTTTACGGAGATGATGGCGAAGGTCAGCAACGATGTCGACGAAACGCTGGTCTCGCATCTTGAGGAAGCGGAAGACCGTTGCCTGCATTCCATGCGCGACGCGCTGGAAGACCGCAACCTTCAGGCCAATACCCGCGCCCTTCTGGTGGCGGAGCTTGGCAGCCTGCAGCGTTCGCATGACTACATGAAGGCGCTGAAGGATTCGATGCACGCAACCTCGCGTGCGGCATAAGGAGACTGGCATGCGCATCATGAAAAAGATTCTTCTGGCCGGCATGGCGCTGGCGGTCATGGGGGGTGCGGTGCAGGCCGCATCCACCGTCGTCACCGAAACGCGCCTGACGCCGAACCCCAAGCCCAATGCCAATATCGTGGATTTCCGAATTTTCGATACCAACGGCGACGGCGTGCTTTCAGCGCAGGAGGTGGGCGAAAAGCTGTTCTACACGTTCGACAAGGACGGCAACCAGCTTATCGACAATATCGAGTTCGAGCGTCCGATGGTGCTGACCTTCGCACCGATGACGCGCGAGACAATCCAGTACATCGACTATAACGGCGACGGCCGCGCGGATAAAACCACCGTTTCGCAGGAAGCGTTCATGCAGCGCACGGGCCTGAGCCAGTTCTCGATGGATCCGGCGGGTCTGTCGGCAGCCGGGTTCATCCACCAGCCGATGAAGCAGGTTGACCGAGACCTGAGCGGACAAATCGACATCCGCGAATGGAAGGAAGCCTATTTCGCCGAACTCAGGCCGCTGCCGCAGAACGACTCGTTCCGCTATAACGACTAAGCTGGCCGCATATACGAAAACCGCCCTGATTTGGGGCGGTTTTTTTATTCCTTATTCCATTCCTCAGAAGCGGTAACCGATGCTGACGGCGCCGAAGGCGTCCGGCTTTTCCTGGGTTTCGAATTCCTTCGTGCGGTAGACGGCGGTGAAAGAGACACGCGTTTTGCCGTAGGTCAGCGCCAAACCTGCGTTGGCGTCGCCGACGAGGTATTCCTTATCAACGCTGTGCGAGTCGGTGAAGGAGTTGCCGTCGAGGAAGATGTTGCGGCCAACCACGCGGCCTTCGAGACCGGCGAACAGGTACCAGCTCCAGTTGTCTTCCGGAATTTCGTAGAAGCCGGTGCCGGGCATGGACGGACGGACGCGCACGGGCATGTCCTGCCATTTTTCGCTGTCGGGGCCGAGGCGGAAATTCAGGCCGACATCGCCATAGGTGTAAATATTGCCAAGCGTGATGCCGGTATAAGGCGCGATGGAGCCGAAGAGGGGACCGATATCGCCCGCGATATACTGAGGCCAGCTGCGCTGCCAGCCGAGTATGACCGCGGGTTCGTTTTTCAACTGGTTGCTCCAGCCCTTGGGCATGGGACTGTCGGTCAGATGGCGGTGAATGAATTTCTGCGCCTGTTCACCCAACGCGGCCGGGCCTACGACGCCCAGCGTGAGTTCGATTTCATCGGTATGGTTGTCGGTGAAGGTGGCCATGCCCATCGACCCGTAAAGGAAACCGGCCCACGGGCGGTCATCCGGGTCCTGCGTGCGGCTTTCTATGTTTTCCGGGGTGTAGATGTTCTGGCCCAGCGAGAAAAACAGGCTCGACGTGTCATTGATTTCGAAACCGGGAATCATGTCGGCCAAATCATGCGCGAATTCGGGGAAATCAGAATTGACGTCCAGGTATGACAGGCGCACGCCGCTGGTGTAGTTGCTGTCCTGATTCATGAACAGGTCGTTCTCAACCACGAGGGTGAGGATGTTATCCTGCGCGCTGTTGGTGACGCTGGCGGGAATCTGCTGCTGGACGGTGCGTTCGGCCGTGCTGCCTTCGGCGGCGATGGCCTCGGGGCTGTCGGGCGTGGCGGTTTCGTACGCTTCCTGCGCCGCCGCCGGCATGCAGGCGAGCAGGACGAGGGCGCTCAACGTGGAATACAGCGTCTTTTTCATGTGATCCATATAAAAGCCGGATAATTGCGGCGTCAAATCAGATTAAGGCCGGAGGCGGTTACAGGCTACCCGGCGCGTGGATGCTTACGGGCATGAAGCCCGCCTGCTGCCTGCCATCGAGCTGCACCAGGTCGGTGCTGGCAATAATGCCGATGACCAGGGCCCCCAGCAGGGCTACGGCGGTCAGAATGGCTAGGGCCTGATTGTCCATGTGTCCTCGTCAGCGAGAGAAAAAATCAAAGGGGATATAGACGGCCATTTCCGTTAGTCCATACGGCTGGCGATGATGTAGCCGGCCAGACCCGCCAGCGCCAGCGCGACCCCGGGGTTTTTGCGGACATGGTCGCCCAGTTCGTCGTCAAACGATGCGATGACGGTCTGGATCGTATCCTGCAGGTTTTCGCGCACCGACATGGCGTGGACCCGCCGCTTGTGCAGAACGTTCAGCGCGGTCAGCGCCATGATGATGGCGAGGGACAGAATGGCGCCCGCGGTCACCAGCGCCGCCAGTTCCGGCGTAAACTGGGTCTGAACCCAGAGATAGAAGGCGATGATGAAGAAGGCGAGGGCAACGGCGCCGAGGAGGCCGGAGGCCATGAGCAGCAAAATCCCGAGTTTGCTTTTTTGTGAAACCGGAAAACTGCCTGCCAGAATTCTTTCCAGAAACAGGGTCTGGGCTATGGACAGAAGTTTATGCATGGTACGTCCCTCGCTTTACAGGAAGAGCGCCCGGCGGAATCGCCGGGCGCTCCTTATTATCAACGGCGGCTGCTGAACAGCAGGCTTGCCAGGATGCCGGCACCGAAGGCCAGCGCGATGCTTTGGCCGGGGTGCGATTTCACGTGACGTTCGGCTTTCACGTATTCGTCCCGGGCGGATTTGCGCAGGTCGGACAGGCGCTCGATGGCCACGTCGGACAGGCGGTTCGCCTGAACTTTGCCCTCGGCGGTCAGATGACGGCTGAGTTCGACGACGTTCGTTTTAAGGGAATCGAGGTCCTGACGGATTTCATCAATTTCGGGGTATTCGGTGCGCAGTTGTTTTTGCATTTTTCGCTCCTGTTGTTGCGGTGTCGGCTCTCCAACGGGATTGAGCCAGAA
Source organism: Alphaproteobacteria bacterium (assembly GCA_035906295.1). Taxonomy (GTDB): domain Bacteria; phylum Pseudomonadota; class Alphaproteobacteria; order Micavibrionales; family UBA1664; genus UBA6145. The sequence continues at coordinate 5,593 of JAMIFL010000008.1, forward strand.
AAGTTCCGGAAAAAAATAAGGGGGATTAATGATTGAATCAACAGGGTGCGTATCAGCCCTTGATAGGCTCGTCGCATAGCATGTAGCCGACGCCGCGGACGGTTTTGATCAAGGCCGGGGCCTTGGTGTCGTCGCCCAGTTTTTTGCGGATGCGGGCGATCTGGATGTCGATGGCGCGGTCATAGGTGTCGAATTTACCGTCGCGGGTCAGGTCGAAGAGATGTTCGCGGCTGAGGGCGCGGTTGGCGGAAACGGCCAAAGCTTCCAGAAGCTTGAATTCGCCCGTGGTCAGGCCCAAAGACTGTCCCTTCTCGTCGAAAGCCTGATACTGGGTGCGGTCCAGCTTCCAGCCGCTGAAGGTGATGGTATCGCCCAGTTTCGTATCGTTGGCGGGGGCCGCGGCGGACATCAGCGTTTCCTGGCTGCGGCGCAGAACGGCGCGAATGCGGGCCGAAAGCTCGCGCATTTCAAAGGGTTTGGTGATGTAATCGTCGGCGCCCATTTCAAGGCCCACGATTTTCTTGGTCGTGTCGCTTTTACCGGAAACGATGATGACCGGGGCGCGGGTGGTGCCGCGAATCTTGGTAATGAGGCCCAGTCCCTGGGAATCGGGAAGCATCAGGTCAAGCAGCACAACGTCGAACGGGTCGCCCTTGAGCTTGTCTTCAAGCTCGCGACCGGAATGCGCGCTAATCACCTTATAGCCGTCTTCCTCAAGGTATTCCCTGAGAACAAGCTGAAGGTTCTTATCGTCGTCGACGCTGAGAATGACGGCCTTTTGGGTGGTCATAAGCTTGTATTTCCTTGGATTTCTCCAGTTATAGCACTTTGTTACACAAATGAAACAAACTTTTTCGAAACGGAAACGAAAGCGACAAACAGCCGTTACAGCAGGGAACTAGATTGGGATTGTCACCAAACAAACACCACTCGAAGGAGCACACCATGTTGAACCAAGCAGCCCTCGTCCAGGAAATGAGCCACCTGCGCAAGTTTGCACTGCGTCTGTGCAATAGCCAAGCCGAAGCTGAAGATCTGCTGCAATCCACGCTGTTGCGCGCGATTGAGAAGAAGCACCTCTTTGAAAACGGTACGGATGTATTCAAGTGGTCTTCCAAGATCATGTTCAACCTGTTCGTGTCGGATTATCGCCGCCGCACCAAGTTTGAAACCCGGTACGACCCGGAAACCTTCATCGAGCGTGAAAGCGTCGAGGCTTCCAACGAAACGAAGGTCGAACTGGCCGAAGTCCAGGAAGCCATGGACCGCCTGTCGGAAGATCACCGCGACGTCCTCATCATGGTCTGCATCAAAGGCATGCAGTATCAGGAAGTGGGTGAAGCCCTGAACATCCCGCTTGGCACCGTCCGTTCCCGCCTGAGCCGCGCCCGCGAACAATTGCAGGCCCTGCTGGAAACGCCGCGCAAAAACACCTTCATGCCCCCCCGTTCGGGCATGAACACCGACGATATTTACGAGATGGCCGCCTGATCCCTGCGGTCTAAAAAACCGGCCCCCTGTAAAAGGGTGGCCGGTTTTTTTATGTCTGTGCGGGGGCCGGTTGGTTTTTGTTGGGGGGCTCAGCCGCCGCCCCCACCGCGTGCTGTCGCACGCGCCCGCTCGCTTCGCTTACGCTGCGCGGGCCCTCAATGGGCCACTTAGAGAACTGTTAGGCGGCCTTCTTGTTCTGCAGATGCTGGAGGATGGCGGCGCGCAAATCGGCTTCGACGATGGGCTTGGGAAGGTAGGTATCCATGCCGGCCTCGATGCATTTGTCCCGGTCGCCGACCAGCGCGTGCGCGGTCATGCCGATAATGGGCGTCCGTGGCAGGTTGTTCTTTGCCTCAAACTCGCGGATTTTGCGGGTGGCGGTGAAGCCGTCCATTTCAGGCATCTGAATGTCCATCAGGATGATGTCATAGTGACGCTGGCCCCATTGTTCCAGCGCCTGACGGCCTGAACGGGCGACATCGAAGGGCAGGTTCATGTCTTCAAGGAAATAGCTGACGACGACGATATTGCCTTCGTAATCCTCCACCATCAGCACACGGTTCTCGCTACCGGCCATCGATGCGGACGGATGACGCACGGCCACGGGCAGGGGTTGCTGGCTGGCGGTGACGGTTGCGGCGCGCGCAGGCGCCTGCTGGTTTGGGGCGGGCAGGGCCAGCGGCGCGGTGGCGATGATGTCCAGCGGCAGCGTCAGGGTGAAGCAGGAGCCTTTGTCCTGTTCGCTCTGTACCGTGATGTCGCCGCCCATCAGGCGGGCGAGGTTGCGGGAAATGGGCAGGCCCAGCCCGGTGCCGCCATATTTGCGGGAGACGGACGAGTCGCCTTGCTTGAAGCGTTCGAAAATGGTGTCGACCACGGCGGGGTTCACGCCGATGCCGGTGTCGCGCACGTCAACCCGCACAAGGGCCATGTTTTCGGTGCTGCCGGGGTCCAGCGATGCCACCACGTCGATGCGGCCGCTATCGGTGAACTTGATGGCGTTGCCAATGAGGTTGATGAGAATTTGGCGGATGCGCAGCGGGTCGCCGCGGAACGTGGCGTTTTCAACGGCGTCGTAGTCGACCATGAATTTCAGGCCTTTTTCGCCGGCATGAAGCGCGGTGATGCTGATGACCTGATGGAAGAGTTCGGCGAGCTGGAAGTCTTTCGATTCCAGCGAAATTTCGCCGCTTTCGATTTTCGAGAAGTCGAGCACGTCGTTGATGAGGTCCTTGAGCGAGGAGGTCGAGGTCATGAGCGTGGAGACCAACTGGCGCTGCTTGTCGTTCAGTTTTTCTTTCTGGCGTTCCAGAATTTCGGCGATACCGCTGATGGCGGTTAGCGGCGTACGGATTTCGTGCGACATGTGGGCCAGGAAGTCCGTCTTGGCGCGGGATGCGTTTTCGGCGGCCTGTTTGGCTTCTTCGAGGCGGCGCTGCTGTTCTTTCAGGTAGGTGATGTCGGTATGGGCGCCGACCATGCGGTAAGGGCGACCGTTATCGTCATAAATGGCCTTGGCGCGGGCGTTGATCCAGACCCAGCGGCCGGTGGCGTGGCGCATGCGGAAGACGGAGGAATATTCCGATACCTCGCCGCGCAGATACTGGTCGACATAGGCCCAGACTTTTTCGGCGTCTTCCGGGTGGAGGAGTTTCTTGAAGTCGTCGACATGGCTGACATGCGAGGGGCGGTCATAGCCCAGCATGCTGAAGAACGGTCTTGAATAGAACATCGCGCCGGTGTCGAGATTCCAGTCGAAAATGCCGTCATTGGCGCCGTTGGTGGCGAGGGCGAAGCGGTCTTCCGATTCCTTCAGGAATTTTTCGGCGCTGGTGCGCTTGGTGTGGGCGTGCAGCAGGAAGCCGTTCAGCAGCAGCATCACCACCAGACACATCAGGCCGCCGATGATAAGCGTGCCGTAGTATTTGTTGCGCATGGACTGCATTTCCTCGGTTCTCGAGGTGCGCATTTCCATTTCTTCGGTGCGGATGTCGGCGTTCAGGCGGTTGATGTTCCTGCGCAGGCCGTCAATGGTCTGAAGGCTGGCCGTGGATTCCGCGCTGGTGTTCAGGGGCTTCGTACTGCGGGCGCGTTCTTCCAGCTTGAAGGCAAGGCCCGAGAAATATCCGCGCATCTCATCAAGCCGGCTTTGCTGGGAGGGGTCGTCGCGCAGCATTTCGCTCAACTTCGCAATCTGCTGGGACATGGCGTTCTTTTGTTTCTCGTATTCCTCGAGGAAGGGTTTTTGGCCGGTGATGATGTAGCCGCGCTGTTCGTTCAGCATGGACTCGACCAGCGCCGAAAGCTGCTGGGAGGCGAACAGGGTCTCGTTATGATGGGCCAGTTGTTCGCGCGTGTGCTGAATATCGGCGCCGGTGCGCGTCAGTGCAAAAAACAGGCCCCCGACACAGGCCAGCATCAGGCCCGTAAAAATCAGGAAATTCCGGGCGAGGGTCCTGTCCATTGGTCATCCATCAGCAGGGTTCATACAGCAAGGGGGAAAGTGTAGTCGCCGCGCCCCCGTTTCATCAAACGAATTTTCCAAAACGAAGAAAGCACCCCGGTCGGGGTGCTTTCCTCAAATGGGCCGGTTTCAGACCGGCGGCGCCTTGCCACGCATGGCGTGCGCGGCGGCGGATACGATG
>JAMIFL010000009.1:0-2760 GCA_035906295.1 Alphaproteobacteria bacterium
GATGGCGCTGATCGAACGCAAGGAACGGTCGGCCACCGTCAGGGCGTTGCAGGATACGACCGTCACCATCATCACCAACCACGAGCTGGATGAAAAGCTGAACAACGTATCGGACAAGGCCGTGCGGGCCCTGATCCGTGTTCTGCTGGCGCGGCTGCGCGGGGCCAATAAAGGCCAGATCCAGCAATATAGAAATCTGGCCGAGTTTCAGGACCGGATTGCCGGTCTGGTGGAAAAGGCATCAACCGGAGTCGAGGCATCGCGCCGCGAGCAGTTCCGTAGCGAGGTGACGCCGCTGCTGGAACAGCTGGACGAGCTTCTGTCGACATACAGCCAGAAAAAATAAGGTTTTTCCGAAACTCCTATCACGCGACTTGCCGTAATTCCTTAATCATATGAGGGGTTTACGGCATCGCTGATTCATGTACTAATTAGAAAACGAAACGCCCCGTCTTAAGGCTGGGCATAAGGGCCGACAGAGCCCGCATGAACAGGGAGTTTACAATGCCATCCACTATCAGGAAGCTGGTTACCCGGCTTCTCGCCGGTACATTTCTCGCCACGCATATGGCGGTTGCCATACCGGCCAATATACCGGCCGTCGCCGCGCCATCCGTCCCCGAAACGGCGACACAGTCGCTGGCGCAAGCCGCTCCAGCGCGCACGCCCACAGTGCCCCGCCGGGTTCTGGCGATTTACGAGAACGCGCAGGAGATCTGCGGGCCGATATCAGGCGGTGCCGCCAACCCGGCCATCGCCGCACGGATCGACCAGTTCACGCGCACGCTCAACTATTCACAAACCGGACGCGACTTGCTGGCCACCGCGGTCAAATATGACCGCAACCCGGCATGGATGTGTTTCGACAATGATATGGGCAGCCTGCATGCGGCTTATTTCATGGGCGCGGGCGTCTTGAGCGTCAATGCCGCCAAGAGCGATGATGCGATCATCGGTGACGCCACCCATGAACTGCGGCACCTGTTCCAGGAGAAAAGCGGATCGTCACGGATCATTCCGATTTCGCAAAGTGACGGGCTGCATATTGAATTTGCAAAGGAAGCCGAATCGGAGGCCACCGCCGCGCTGGTCATGTGGGAATTGAAGCAGGCCGGTATCAGCGGCCCGTGGAACCATCATAACAATCCTTACAATTACGGGCCGAACAGCATCTGTTATGCCCGCATTACGGATGCGTTTTCCACCGCGATCAACCGCGGCGCCACACCGCCGGAGGCCACACTGGCGGCTTTCCGTTCATGGTATGACGATGGATATCTGCTGAACAATTACAAGAAGCGGGCCATAGACCGGTACGGGCTGAGCCGTGCAGGCGCGCTTGCGCCGTCTTCGTCGTCCCGCCCGGCGCTGGACCTGACGCACGCCCATGCCCCCGCCAATACGGACAGCACCGCCACACCGCCCGCCACGAGTTGCACCGATGCGCGCAGCACGACACCGCGGGTGGATTATGGCCGGGCATCCGATTACATCAACAGTCTGCTGACGAGTACGCTCGGGGAATTGCCGTCATACGGCGTGAATTTCATCGGCCTGCGGCAGGATTTACGATCGGTGCTGGAAACACCTGTTTCGCATGCCATCGCCCCGCCCAAACCGGCGGCGGCATAGAACAACGGCATGGAGATGAAAAAAGGCCGCTACGAGAGCGGCCTTTTCTTTTTTATTTTTGCCTTATTCCTTCCAGCGCAGCACCGGTTCGCGGGCGGCCTTGGTTTCATCAAGGCGGCGGCGGGGGGCGGAGAGCGGGTAGCTGTGGAATTTGTCGGCATCGCCCGCTTTCACGTCGGAGGCCACTGACTTCATCACGGTGATGAAACGATCCAGCGATTCCTTGCTTTCGGTTTCGGTGGGTTCGATCAGCATCGCGCCGGATACCACCAGCGGGAAGAACGTCGTCATCGGGTGCATGCCGTGTTCGATCAGCGTTTTGGCGATATCGAGCGTGGTGATGCCCGCGTCCTTTTGCAGCTTGTCGGTCAGCAGGCATTCATGCATGCAGGGGCCGTCGAACGGCACATAAAAATCCTCTTTTAGTTGGCTGAGGATATAGTTGGCGTTCAGCACGGCATCTTCCGATACCTGTTTCAAGCCATCGGCCCCGTGCGAGAGAATATAGGTCAGCGCGCGGATATGCATGCCGAACTGGCCCTGAAAGCCTTTCAGGCGGCCCATGGTGGTTTCGCGTTCGCCGTCTTCTTCAAGGTGATATGTGCCATCAGCATTCTTCACCACCAGCGGCATCGGCAGATAGGGTTTTAGCTTGTCGTTCACGCAGATGGGGCCGGAACCGGGCCCGCCGCCACCATGCGGGGTCGAGAATGTTTTATGCAGGTTGATATGCATGACATCGACGCCGAAATCGCCGGGGCGGATTTTACCGACCAGCGCATTGAAATTGGCGCCGTCGCAATAGAAATAACCGCCCGCCTTATGCAGCAGGTCAGCGCACGCAATGATATCGCGTTCGAACAGGCCGCAGGTGTTGGGGTTGGTCACCATCATGCCCGCAACGTCTTTGCCATCGCCCAAGGCTTCCTTGAACGCTTCGACCGTCACGCGACCACCCTCTTTCGTCGGGATGACACGCAATGTGTAATCACACATGGCGGCGGTCGCCGGGTTGGTGCCGTGCGCGGAGTCAGGCACCAAAATCACCTTGCGGTGGCCCTGCCCGTTCATTTCATGGGCGCGGCGGATCGTCATCAGGCCCGCGAGTTCGCCATGCGCACCGGCAGC
>JAMIFL010000010.1:0-5339 GCA_035906295.1 Alphaproteobacteria bacterium
GATATTGGTGTCGATGCGGGTCAGCGTGCCGCTGTAACCCTTCATGTGCGGCACCACGATGGACGCGGCGCCGGAATTGATCATCAGGTCTGCGGCGCCGCTTCCGCCCGGCGCGCCGGTAACGTTCACGGTATGCGCGTCGTTGACGGTGCCGACGATGGTCGAATATATCGTGCCGTCCACCGGCTGGTTGCCGCGCACTTCCATCGTCTGGCTGTGCAGGTTGACCTCGTGCGTCACCTGCACCTGCCCATTGGTCGCGCTTGCGCGCAAATCCGCGTTGTTGCCGGTAATCGTCTCGGTCAGCAGTTCAGCCTGCGGCGTGCCGCTGACGCTCAGCCGGTTGGTAAGGTCGGTGGTGCGCGTCACCGTCATCTGCGGCTGCGACGCACCCGACGCGTTCATGGAGATGAAGCGGTTCGCGTTCAGCGTGTCGCTGATCAGCGTCTGCGCTGTTGCGCTGGTTACGGTGGCAATGCCGCTGGCCGCGTTGTTCTTGGAATAAAGATACGTGTTGCGTTCAACCGTGGTGGTGCCGGTCGGCACCGCGAAACGCGGGTCCGCCACCCCGCCCGTCACGGGCGCGGCGCGCAGGTTGTAGACGCGGAAATCGTTATCCAGCATGGCGTTGCCGGAAATGTTGAACACTTCGTCGTTCGCGGTGCCGATGGACGATGTCTCGCCGCCGAAATCGGTGTTCTGCGCCTCGGCAATCAGGCGTTCGGTTTCGACCGCGCTGATATTGGTGATGTTGAACCGCTGGTCCACCGTGGACGTGTCGTCGCGCACGGCGCAGATGCCGCTATAGGTAACGGTAGGCTTGCCCGCGGCATCAACGGATGTAACGCCAACCTGGTTGGCCGTTGCGGCGCAGCCTTCCTGCAGGGGAATGCCCATTTTAAGGTCCGTCAGCATGGTGGCGAATGCTGGGTTTTCCGGCTGCGGGTAGCGCATCAGCGCACGCAGGTCGATGGGCGCCGATTTCCACGCCGGCATGATGATGGACCCGCCGTTGAACGTATTGCCGATACCGGCCTGCGCGGCCATGGTGTTGAATTCCGCCAGCGTCAGGCAGCCCGTATCCCAAAGCCCGATGGCGGGGCCGCCCCCGCGGCAGGGGGCCGAAAGGTTGTTGTTATTGCGGTCGAAAAGCGCGCCGGTCAGCGCTGCGCCGTGGTCGCGCGCGGCTTCAACCACCTTGTTGGTCAGCTCCGGCGTGGCCTTGCCGCCCGGCTCGAATAACACGAACGCGGTCGGCACGGTCAGCATATTGCCGGCGACGCCGCCCAGCCCCGTCGGCGACCAGGTGACGCGAATGACGCGGATGCGCTGGTTCAGCGCGTTGAAATCCTCGCCCGCGGCGTTCTGGCGGATGAAGGTTGCGGGCAGGTAGCCTTCCGCGCGCAGCATGTTCAGCGTAATGACGGACGCGTTGGTGTTCATGTTCAGGGCCGGGTTCGCGGCGTACTGGTCGCGCATGTAAAGCCGCGCTGCCTTGCCGATTTCCACAAGCTCCCACCCGGCCACGCGGGCCTGGTATTCACGGGCTTCGTTTGAACTGTAGCGGGCGAAGACGGTCAGGATGCCGCCGAAAAACGCGACAAACAGCAAAGCCAGCAAAAGCGAAATGCCCTGCTGCCTGTAACGCCCGAAGCCTTTGGGGCTTCCGGACGATATCCCTGCCTGTCCCCTTTTCATCTGCTTTTATTGTAAAATGCCGGGATTAAGAATTTGATAAGAACCGCAGGAATCTGCGGTCTTCCAGATTCTATCACGACCGTTTGAACCCCCGAATAAAAAAGGCCCCGTAAAGGGGCCTTTTTCGTATTTTGAAACCGGTAAGGCTTACTGGAAGGTCCAGACCAGCGTGTTGTTGGTCGCAGTGCAGGACGTTGCCAGCGTGGTCTGCGTGTAGTTTGCCGGAACCGAGGTGTTGATGGTGAACGTCTGAAGGTCAGACGACGTTTCCGGGGTGAACAACTGGGCCAGTTTCACGCAGGAAGACCGCGGGATCTGGGTGTAGGTGATCTGGAACGTGTTCACGTTGGACGGAACCGTGACCGTGACGGGACCCAGCGAACCGCGCAGGGAGCCGGTGGCAAGGCCGGTGATGGCCATGTCAGGCGGAACGGCGCGCAGCGAGTCCATGGTGGTCAGCAGCGTGGCGGTGGTACCGTAGCTGGCCTGACCCTGGAAGGTCTGCTGAACCTGTTGCTTCAGCGTGGTCAACTGGCGGATGGCCTGGTTGGCGTTGTTGTTTTCGGACACAAGGCGGTAAGCACCCAGACCGGCCAGGATCAGCACCGCACCAACGGCCACGACCAGCAGCAGTTCGAGCAGCGAGAAGCCTTTGGCCCCGCGGGTGTTGGTAAGTTTGGTTGTCATTTAGTCTCTCCTCGATTTTTCATAGTATGAATTGGAATTGGTTAAAATTTTATGCACAAGCGGTTCGACCCCGACATTCTGAATCGTTTTTCATTTCTGTCAACAACTTGGCCCACAGACTTGACCGCAATTCGTCGAACAGCGTGAAAACGTCTTATTGTTGCTGTGTCTGAATTTGCTGGAAGACCGAGTAGAACGACATGATAAGGCAGCCGATGACCACCGCGATCAAAACCAGGATGATGAAGTTCACCATCTTCATCGCCACGTTGACGCGGTCGACAAGGCCGTCCACCCACACCCGCGTAACGCGAATCAGGTTCTGGTCGAACCCGCGCAGCTTGGCGTAAATCTGCAGGTCGCCGATAATTTCGATGTCGGGGAATTCATAACCCGCGTTGTAAAGCGCATCGCCGAGGTTTTCGCCCGACGCGATATATTTCTGCATCGCGCGCACGCGCTGCTTCAGGTACGGGTCGGATTTGCGCGAAATCCGTGCAAGCGACACCTCGTCCAGCTTCACCCCCGCGCTCATCAGCGACGCGATGGACAAAAGAAACGCCGAACCCTGCCACATCTTGTAAAGGCTCCACGGCACCACACGGTCGCAGTAAAGCCGCCCGGGCCCGGTCCAGCGCGGCATGGACGCGCCGATGACCGTAATGGAAATGGCCACCGTCACGAAGATGAACAGGCCCTGTTCGCGGATGAACTGCGCCGCCATGGCGACGGAATAGGCCACGCCCTGCCACTGGTCGACCGGGATGATCTGCTCGAACGTCGGAATAACCTTGTAGGAAGACAGCAGCATCGCCGCGATCAGCATGCACAGCAGCACCGCCGGGTACGCGCCCGCCGTGATGATGGCCTTCTTGACCTTTGACTGGTTTTCGATGGATTCGGCCGCGTTGTGCAGCGAGCGCACCAGCTTGCCCGAGTTGGCGCCCGTCTCCAGCAGGATGGCCTCGGCGCTCGGCACATAAGGCGCGAGGCACTGGCCGAAGTTCATGCCCTCAGCCACGTCGTTACGCCATTTGCGGTACAGGCGCGGCAGGGACGAACGCGTCTTGCGCGCCGAAATGCGCTGAATTTGTGCAAGCGCCGTATCCAGCGACACGCCGTTTTCAAGCAGTTGCACCAGCTTGATGTAAAACCGCTGTCGCTGTGCCCCGTTGAATTCGAACTTAACCGAAAACCGGAACAGCGCGTCGTTGCCCTTTTTGGCCATGGCGCCCGTATCCCCGTTACCTGCCGCCGCGTGTCGGCAGGATGATGGGGCCGACCACGCGTTCGGCGTCGCCGGGGTCCACCTCGCCCGCCCGCAGGCGGTCGACCATGTGTTCCATCATGTTGCGGCCGTTCAGGTGCGTCAGCCAGTACTGCTCCGCGTCCATCTTCTGGTCTTTTTTGACCATTTCCATGAACGTGTGGTCGGGAATGATGACCTCGGCCACCACCGTACGGCTGGAATAGCCGGTGCCGTTGCATTTGGGGCAGCCCTGCGGGTTGCGTTTGCGCAGGCGTTCCACCGGCACCTGCGCGCCCTCAAGGCGGGCCAGCAGGTTGTAGTTCAGCTCGCGTTCCTCCAGCGGCATGCAGCAGGACTTGCACAGCTTACGCACAAGGCGCTGCGAAATCATGCCCGTCATCAGCGTCGGGTCGCACAGCTTGTAATCCTCGACGTGAAGGTCGCGCAGACGGAAGGGAATGGTGATGGCGTCGTTCGAGTGCAGCGACGTCCACACCTGGTGGCCCGTCATCGCCGCTTCGAACGCAAGGCCCGCCGACGCTTCGTCACGAATCTCACCGATCATCATACGGTCCGGGTTCGAGCGCATGGCCGCGGCAATGGCCTTGGTGAACTGGGCCGCGCGTTCTTCCTGTGTCGATGCGTTGGTCACCGGCATCTGCACGGCGCCTTGAATCGGGTATTCCGGCGGGTCTTCCACCGTGTAGAACGCGATGTTGTAATTATATTCCTTCAGAATCGCGATGATGTTCCGTTGCAGCGTCGTCGATTTGCCGTGACCCGTAGGGCCGGCGACGACGTTGATGCCGTAGGGCTTGGAACGCAGGAATTCGAAATCCTCAAGCTGCTCGGGCGTGAAGCCCAGCGCCGTCACGTCACCGGCGGTCTTGTCGTCGGTGTTGTAAAGGATACGCATAATCATCGCGCGCCCGTCATACACCGTCGGATTGAACTGCAGACGAAGCGAAATCACGCCATCCGGCAGTTGCAGGTCTTTCCGGTTCGAAACACGCGCGCCCTGGTATTCGTAAGGCTGGTAGTTGACGTCGGCGGCGTCGGCCATGGTGAAGGCGGCGGCGCAGAAGCTGTGCCCGTATTCCGGCGGCCATTCCGCCACGTATTCCATGGCGCCCGCCACGCGTGAACGCACAAGGCAGCTTTGCTCGTAAACCACGACGTGAATATCCGACACGCGGCGTTTGGCCATGTCGGCCACGAGGTTCAGCACCTCGCGGCGCATGCGCACCTCGTCCTGCTTGCTGCGGAAATCGAACCCGCCTATGGCGCGTTCGTAGCAAAGCTGCACCCGGTTGAATTCCACCGTCTCGATCTGCGGTTCGGGGTAACCCGCGATGCGCGCTTCCATCAGCAGCGACAGAATATGCGGGCTGGAACGGTGCGATTTGGAAACCACCAGCTTGCCGTCGGCGTAATAGGCCGCAATCTGGCGCAGGTTCTGGCCGCGATCCAGCGGCCCGCCTTCCGCCGTCAGCGGAATGTTGGAATCCCAGTCGCTATCAATCTTTTTCTTGCGGGAGAGGAGTTCGAATGCCATGCCGTCTCCTTAGCTGCCTGTGGCCCATTCAAGGGTGCGTGCACCCTTGGAATCGCGGATCGTGACGCCGGTGGGCGTAATGCGCACCACGTTGGTCTGCCCGTCCGGCAGGCGCATGCCGTTATGAACTTTCACCTCGTCGCCCTCGGG
>JAMIFL010000011.1:0-11538 GCA_035906295.1 Alphaproteobacteria bacterium
AGGGCGATGATGACGGGGGCACGGTCCTGCCCCGGGCGTTCGGCGCGGATGGTGCGTGTCGCCTCGAACCCGTCGATGCCGGGCATCTGGCAGTCCATAAACACGATGTCGTAAGCCTTTGCGCGCATCATTTCCAGCGCCTGTGCGCCGCTTGAGGCGTAGTTGATGTCGCAGCCCGTATCCTCAAGAATTTTCTGCATGATGAGCTGGTTGACCTTCATGTCATCGACGACAAGGACGCTGCGGTCCTTGTAGCGCTTGGGCACAGGTGCCGCTTCGGGCTGGTTTTGCGCGTCGATGACGGCGCGGGTTACGAACACGCCCTTGTCGCCATCGCCGAACAGCATGCCCAGCGCGGCCTGCAGATGTTCGGGGGTGACCGGTTTGGTGAGGTAGCCCGCGGCGCCGGAGGTGGAAAAATCACGTTCACCGGCGGTTGAATCGATGTTGCCGAGAACCACGATGCGCGGGCCGTTCTGACCTGCGGGGCCGCCGGTGCGCAGTTTCAGGTCGCGGATGGTGGGGGCATCGCAATAACCGGCGTCGAGGAGGATGAAGTCGAATTCCTGTTCCGGCGCGTCGGCAGGCGTTTCGCAGCCCGCGCCTTTCAGCTTCAGGCGGTTGAGGGCCTGCACCATGTTGTCGCGTTCAGGCGCGTAGGATTCGATGACGAGCACCCTGCGGCCCGTGAGGCTTGCACCCGAAGCGTTGCCGGTTTCCTCCACCACGCCTACGGGGATGGTGACGGAGAAGGTGGAACCCTGCCCCTCGACACTGGTGACGGCGACGCTGCCCTTCATCTTGGCGGCAAGGCTTTTGCTGATGGCGAGGCCGAGGCCGGTGCCGCCGTAATTGCGGTTGGCGCCTTCCTCGACCTGGCTGAATTTTTCGAAAATATAATCCAGCCGGTCGGCGGCGATGCCGATGCCGGTATCGAGGACGGCGATGGTCAGCAGCGTGCTGCCCGCGCGGTCGGCGCGGGCGCCGACCTGAATGGCGATATGCCCTTTTTCAGTGAACTTGACGGCGTTGCTGAAGAAGTTGGTGACGATCTGGCGGATGCGGGTGGCGTCGCCGGTGACGTGGCGGGGGACGTTGGGGTCGATGGCGACCATCATGGTGATGTTTTTTTCGCGGGCGGCTACGGCGAACAGGTCGGTCACGTCGCCGACCATGCGGTAGACGTCGAACGGCGTGAATTCCAAGGTCAGCTTGCCGGCGGCGATTTTTGAAAAATCCAGAATGTCGTTGATGACGCCAAGCAGGTTTTCGCCGGATTTGTGGATGATGCGGGTCCAGTTTTCCTGTTCCGGCGTCAGCGGCGTGCGCAGGAGGATGGAGGACAGGCCCATGATGGCGTTCATGGGGGAACGGATTTCGTGGCTCATATTCGCCAGAAAATCGCTTTTGGCGTCGCTGGCGCGTTCGGAGGCGCGGCGCGCGGCTTCCGTTTCGAAACGCCATGCGTGCAGGGCGCGGAACACGAAATACCAGACGATGGCCAGAATGACGATGGAAGCGACGACGGGGTAGATGCTCAGGTACATCTGGCGGGCGACGGTCATAAGGCCAGTGCGGGCCTGCGAGGTGATGCGTTCGTGGAAATCGCGCGCGGCGCGGGCGTAAATGTCTTTCTGGGCGGCGTATTCGATGCTGTCCATCAGGGCGTCCGCCTCCGGCACCCGGTCCTGCCGGGCCAGATTGACTGCGTCGGCTTCAAGCCCGCCCAGTCGGCTGCGGGCGTTGACGAGGCGCATGACGTAGCTGTCGGCAGGGTTGGCGCCTGCATCGGGATATTTCTCGGCGATCGTTTTGATGGTGTTCTGGAGGTTTTCGGCTTCCTGTTTATAGGTATCGCCCCAGTCAGCGGTTTCGGTGTGGAGCTGGCGGCGGGCGAAGCGGCTGACGCGCGCGTCGAGGCGGATGAGATTGTAGGAAAGCTGGCCTGCCTCCACATTGCGGGCGGTGGCGGTGCTGATGACCTGCTGGTTATAGGCGTTGGCGGCGCCCAGCCAGACGATGGCCAGCACGGTCAGCCCCAGCCCCAGCGAGACGAGGGTGGAGGGGAAGGCCACGCTGACGTCGCTTGCGATACGGCGTTCGCGTTCGCGGATGGCCAGCATGAGGCCGGTGCCGAAGATGACGCAGGTGACGGCGGCTACGGCCATGGCGAGGCCGTGGAAATCCTGCGTTGCCACGAAGCGGCAATCGGCAAACGGCGTCATGATGGCGGCGCGCATGCCCATGTAATGCATGCCCGTGATGGCGAGGCCCATGACAAGGGCCGCCAGCATGCGGCCCAGAATGCGCAGTTCGGCGGGCAGGCGACCGATATGGAAAAACAGCCACAGGGCCGTGCCGGACGCGCCGATGGCGATGGCGACGGAGGCCGCGAAATAAACCGGGACGTAGGTGAGACGCGCGTCCATCTGCATCGCGCTCATGCCGGCGTAGTGCATGGCGGCGACGCCCATGCCCAGAAGAATGCCGCCCTGCGCGAGTTTCAGGCTGGAAAGCTGCCCGTGGCGAACGATCTGGAAGGCCGCGTAGGCGCAGGCGATGGCAATGGCCATGGATATGGCGGTGATGGCGGGGTCGTAGCGCACCAGCATGTTGGTCTGGTAGGCCAGCATGCCGATGAAGTGCATGGACCAGATGGTGCAGCCCAGCACCACCGCGCCCAGAACGTGCAGCTTGGTGCGGCCACGGTCGCCTTTTTTGCTGTCGAGCAGCATTTCCGCGAGGATGAGGGAGATATACGACCCGAAACAGGCGATTACGTAAGAAAGCGCAATCATCCACGGGTTGTAGGACGTGACGAGGGATTCCGCGCCTGTGCCTGTAAGGAACTGTTCCGTCACGCCAAAGCCATTGTTGCCAAAGCCCTTGTTGATTGAGATGTCTGATTCAGTCTTTTTTAGCATAAGTGCCGGTGTGACGTCATGCCGGGAATGAGGCGGGGCGTGGCCCCAAAGGCATAGGGGTTTTTTGTGAACGGGCGGGGCGGGATTGTTGCATCCCCGGGTCTACGCTGCTAAACCTTTGCCGAACCAAGACAAGATGCCCCCTGATGACTGCGAGCGCACCGTTGAAAAAGCCGTCCCCTGTTGCCCTGGCGTTACCGTATAAGCGCGTCCTGCTGAAAATGTCAGGCGAAGTGCTGATGGGCACCAAGGAATTCGGCATCGACCCAGCGGTGGTCCAGCGCGTGGCGCAGGACGTCAAGGAAGTCATCGAACTGGGTGTGGAAGTGTGCATCGTCGTGGGCGCGGGCAACATCTTCCGCGGCGTGTCGGGCGCAAGCCAGGGCATGGACCGCACCACCGCCGATTATATGGGCATGCTGGGCATCTGCATCAATGCGCTGGCGCTCCAGAACGCGCTTGAAAACCTGAACGTACAGACGCGTGTGCAATCCGCCATCCGCATGGACGCCATCTGCGAGCCGTATATCCGCCGCAAGGCCATGCGCCATATGGAAAAGGGCCGCGTCGTCATCTTCGCCGCCGGCACCGGCAACCCGTATTTCACGACCGACACCACCGGGGCCTTACGCGCATCCGAAATGGATTGCGACGCCATCTTCAAAGGCACCAAGGTGGACGGCGTCTACACCGCCGATCCGTTCAAGGACCCGGCGGCCACGCGGTTCGAGCGCATCACGTATATGGATGTGCTGACCAAGGATCTGCGCGTCATGGACGCCACCGCCATTTCGCTGGCGCGTGAGAACAGCGTGCCCATCGTTATCTTCAACATCCGCGAAGAAGGCAATTTCGCCCGCGTGATGAAGGGTGAATCCAAGTGCACTGTGGTTTCCAATTCGAAATAGGAGCAAAAAATGGCTTTCGACATCAATGAGCTGAAGCGCCGGATGACCGGTTCGCTGGAATCCCTGAAAAAGGAATTCGCCGGGCTTCGCACCGGCCGCGCCAGCGCCAGCCTGCTGGATACCGTAACCGTGGACGCCTATGGCTCGCGCATGCCGCTGGCTTCCTGTGGGTCGGTTTCGGTGCCGGAACCGCGTCTGATTACAGTCAGCGTGTGGGATACGGGCCTTGTGAAGTCGGTCGAAAAGGCCATCCGCGACGCGGGGCTGGGCCTGAACCCGCAGCCGGACGGCAACCTCGTGCGCGTGCCCATTCCGCAACTGAACGAGGAGCGTCGCAAGGAACTCCAGAAAATCGCCGGTAAATATGCCGAGGCGGCGCGCGTCGCCATCCGCAACATCCGCCGCGACGGCATGGATGAAATCAAGAAGCTGGAGAAGGAAAAAACCCTCTCCGAAGATCAGGCCAAGCGCGATTCCGAGCTGGTGCAGAAGGCGACCGATGATCTGATCGGGCAGGTCGACAAGCTTCTGGCCGACAAAGAAAAAGACATCATGGTCGTCTGATCGCAAGAATGGCCGCCATCGATCCTGAAACCCTGCCGCGCCACGTCGCCGTCATCATGGACGGTAACGGGCGCTGGGCCAAAAAGCGCGGTTTGCCGCGCACGGCCGGCCACAAGCAGGGGGTGGAGGCGACGCGCCGCGTGGTGCGCGCCGCGGGCGACCTCGGGGTCGAATACCTGACGCTGTTCGGTTTTTCCAACGAGAACTGGACCCGGCCCAAAAACGAGATTTTCGACCTCATGTCCCTCCTGCGGATGTATCTGCGGGCGGAGGCGGCGGAACTTCACAAGGGTCAGGTGCGTCTGCGTGTCATCGGTCGGCGCGACCGGCTGGATGCCGATATCGTGGAGATGATCGAGAACACGGAAGAATTGACCCGCGGCAATAGCGGTTTAAATCTCATCATCGCGCTCGACTACGGCGGGCGACAGGACATTCTGGAAGGCGTAAAGGCTTTGATGAACAAGGGCGTAAACCCTGCCGACGTGACGGAAGCGATGCTGGAAGCGCACCTGCTGACCGCAGGCATACCCGACCCCGACCTGCTCATCCGCACCAGCGGGGAGGAGCGCATCAGCAATTTCCTGCTTTGGCAGTGCGCGTATACCGAATTCTATTTCACCGATGTTCTGTGGCCCGACTTCGGCCGTGACCAGATGGAACAGGCCGTCATCTCGTTCGCCTGCCGCCAGCGCCGTTTCGGCGGGGTGGATGAGGCGGGTCCCGGCGACGGTCCCCTCAAACAGTCGTTGTAAGCATGTCACCGCTGGTCAAACGCATCCTGTCGGCAGCCGTGCTTGCGCCGCTTGCCACATACGCCATCTGGTTCGGCGGCATTCCCTTCTACATCCTGATGGCGCTGGCGTTCGGCATTTCGGTGCAGGAATGGTCGCGCCTTTCCTTACGCGAAGGCCGGGTGAACTGGAAGCTGCTGGCCGCCGGTGTCGTGTATATCGGCGTCGCGTTCATGGCGTGTATCTGGCTGCGCGAGTTCGAAGACTGGGGCTTCTTCCTGCTGCTTTACGTGTTCTTCGCGGTGTGGGCGTGCGACATCGGCGCCTATACGTTCGGACGGCTTATCGGCGGGCCCAAGATGGCGCCTTCGGTCAGCCCCAATAAAACATGGGCCGGGCTTGTGGGCGGCTGCCTTTCGGCCATCGCGGCGGTCATGCTGTATGACGCGTGGCTGAGCACGCGGCTGGGAGAGCCGGTCATCGAACGGTTCAGTTATTTCTTCCAGGCTACTTTGGGCATGCTGCTGGCGGTGGTGGGGCAACTGGGCGACCTCATGGAATCGTACCTGAAACGGCAGGTTGGGCTTAAGGACAGCGGTTCCCTCATTCCCGGGCATGGCGGGCTGCTGGACCGCATCGACGCGCTGCTGCTGACGCTGCCGGTTTACGCGGTCGTGATTTTCTACCTCAACTATCTGGTGACGCGATGACGGCGCGCAGCCTTAGCGTTCTGGGGTCCACCGGCTCGGTGGGGCGACAGACTTTGGAAATCGCGGCGCATTACGGGCAGGAACGCTTCGCGGTGGTGGCGCTGGCCGCCGGCACGAATGTCGAGACGCTGGCCGAACAGGCGCGCCGGTTTGTGCCGCGCTATGTGGCCATTGCCGACAAAAACAGACTACCCGCCCTGCGCGGGGCGCTGGCAGACATGCCGGGCATTACGGTTGACGGCGGGCCGCAGGCGGTGCTGCTGGCCTCGCAGATGGATGCTGACATCACCATGGCCGCCATTGTCGGCACGGCGGGCCTGCTGCCGACCATGGAGGCCATAAAGCGCGGCAGGACCGTGGCATTCGCCAGCAAGGAGTGCCTTGCGGCGGCGGGGCCGCTGATGATGGCGGCAGTGCGCCTGCATGGCACGAATTTCCTGCCGGTGGATAGCGAACACAACGCCATCTTTCAGGTTTTAAACGCGGGGCAGGGGGTGCGGCGCATCGTGCTGACCGCCTCTGGCGGGCCGTTCCGTGAATGGGATGCGAAAGCGATTGCGCAGGCCAGCGTGGAACAGGCGCTGAAACACCCGACATGGTCGATGGGGCAGAAAATCTCCATCGATTCCGCGACGCTGATGAACAAGGCGCTGGAGGTCATCGAGGCGCACCACTTTTTCGGCCTGCCTTCGGAAAAAATCGACGTCATCGTGCACCCGCAATCGACGGTGCACGGCATGGTGGAATACGACGACGGGTCGTTCCTCGCGCAGATGGGGCCTGCCGATATGCGCACGCCCATTGCGGTGTGCCTCGGCTGGCCCGAACGCATCGACACGCCGGGGCGGCGCATGAATCTGGCGGCGCTTTCGCGGCTCGATTTCGAGATGCCGGACACCGCCAAATTCCCTTCCTTACGCCTTGTGCGCGAGGTGCTGGCGGGCGGGGCCGCCGATTCCATCATCTTCAACGCCGCCAATGAAATGGCGGTCCAGGCGTTCCTTGAGCGCCGCATTCCGTTCGGCGGCATTGTCGAGACTGTGGAGCGCATGCTTCATGCCTGCCCCAAGCCTGCCATCAAAACACTGGACGATGTCGTCGCGTGTGACGAGAATGTCCGCCTAGCCACCCGGGAAACGATAAAGAAAGCCGCGTAACGATGTTTGAGACGATTCACGACATGATGAACTGGGTCGGTGGCAACACCACCATGTACCTGCTGCCGTTCCTGGCGGTCATCGGCGTTCTGGTGTTCGTGCATGAATGGGGGCATTACATCGTGGCCCGCATGTGCGGGGTGAAGGTTGAAACCTTCTCCATCGGGTTCGGCAAGAAAATCTGGTCGCGTACCGACCGCGCGGGCTGCCAGTGGCAGGTGGCCCTCATCCCGCTTGGCGGCTACGTTAAAATGTTCGGCGATACGGACCCGGCTTCCGCGGTGCACACCGACAAGGTGACCGACAGCCACGGCCATGAACGCATGATGACCCCGGCGGAGCGCGATCAGGCGTTCTTCTCCAAGCCCGTGTGGAAGCGCGCGGCCATCGTGTTCGCGGGGCCGGCCATCAACTTCATCTTCGCCATCATCGTGCTGGCGGCCCTGTTCGTGACGGTAGGCCGTCCGGTGACCCCGCCCATCGCCGCCGCCGTCATCGTGGGCAGCGCTGCGGAACAGGCCGGTTTCCAGCCGCATGACCGCATTCTTTCCATCAACGGCAAGGCCGTGCATCGTTTTGCCGACATCCAGCGGCAGGTGGCCGTATCGCTGGCCGAACCGCTGACCGTGACGGTGGAGCGTGACGGGCAGCAGGTGACCCTGACCAACGTAACGCCGAAGCTGGAAGGCGTGACCGACCGCTTCGGGTTTGCGCATACGCAAGGCCGCCTTGGCATCATCGGCCCCGGCATCGGCATCAACCCGTCGCGCGTCGAGGCCGTGAACGGCGAAACCGGCGGCGACCGCATGGCGCAGCTCAAATCCCGCATGGGGCAGGGGGTTACCTCCCTGCGCATGCAGGCGGTTGAGGGGCTGCCGGAACAGAGCATCCTCGTGCGCCTCGACCCGGCGCTCAATCAGGACTTCATCAACAACGCGCCCGAAAACAAGGGCGTGCAGCTTGCCCCGCGGGTGGAGCAGGAGGTGGTGCAATACGGCGTCATCGGCGCCATCGGCGAGGCGCTTGACGAAACGTGGTTCGTGACCACCGGCACGCTGCAATCGCTCGGGCAAATGATTATCGGCACCCGTTCCGCGCAGGAACTGGGCGGCATCATCCGCATCGGCGCGGTGACGGGTGACGCGGCGCAGGCGGGCATCGTAGCCCTGATTACGCTGGCGGCTTTGCTGTCCATCAATCTCGGTCTCATCAACCTCATGCCCATTCCGATGCTGGATGGCGGGCACCTCGTGTTCTTCGCCATCGAAGCGGTGCGGGGGCGCCCGGTGCCGGAGCGTTTGCAGGACGCGGCCCTGCGTTTCGGTTTTATGTTGTTGATTGGATTGATGGTTTTCGCAAACCTGAACGATGTGGTCCAGCTCGTCCGCTGACGTTTTTGCTTTGGGGAAAAGCCCCGTAGACCCCCGGTAGACCATTGTGTTTTGGCCTTTTCATGCATAGCCTTGATAGGACTGATTCCAAAGGCTAGTCTGCCCCTGCTATGAAAGTGTCGCTTATGAAAAACGGTTTCCGCTCGGTCCTCTCGGCCCTGCTGCTGTCCTCGTGCATCGTTTCCGTCGGGGCCATGACCCCCACGGCCGTATCGGCGCAGGAAGCGCGCGTCGGCCGCATCCAGATCGACGGCGCGGAACGCGTCGACCCGCAGACCATCATGTCGTACCTGACGGTCCAGCCGGGTGACAGCTACAATCAGGAAACCCTGTCCGACTCCGCCAAGGCGCTTTACGGCACCGGGCTGTTCGCGGATGTCAGCATCCAGCCGAAAAACGGCGTGCTGGTCGTCAGCGTCGTCGAAAACCCGCTGATCAACCAGATCGCGTTCGAAGGCAACGAGAAGCTGAAGGACGAGGAACTGATGGCGGAAATCGCCTCGCGTCCGCGTAACGTGCTGGCCCGCACCACCGTGCAGTCCGACGTCGACCGCATTCAGGAACTGTACCGCCGCCAGGGCCGTTTCTCGGTCGCGGTGGAACCTAAAGTCATCCGTCTCGACCAGAACCGCGTCAACCTCGTGTTCGAGGTGAACGAAGGGCCGGTATCGGAAATCAAAGGCGTTAAATTCGTCGGCAACGAGGCGTTTTCGGACGACTCCCTGCGCGAAATCATCGCGTCGAAAGAAAACCGCTGGTATCGCTTCCTTTCGACCAGCGACCGTTACGACCCGGACCGTCTGGCATACGACCAGGAACTGCTGCGCCGCTTCTACCTGAAGGAAGGCTATGTCGATTTCCGCGTCGCTTCCGCGGTGGCCGAACTGACGCCGGACAAGGAAGCGTTCTTCGTAACCTTCACGGTTGACGAAGGTCCGCGTTACAAGGTCGGCAAGCTTGGCGTCGATACCTCGGCATTGACCGATGTCGACCCGTCCGTCCTGTCGAAGGACGTGCAGCTGAAAGAAGGCAAATGGTACGATGCCGAACTTCTGGACGACAGCGTCAACGGCATGACCGACCGGCTGGGCGACATGCAATACGCCTTCGTCGCGGTGCAGCCTGACATCCAGCGCCACCCCGAGACCCAGACCGTGGACATCAATTTCCGCGTCGCGCGTACGCCGAAAGTGTATGTCGAGCGTATCGACATCAAAGGCAACGTCCGCACGCAGGATAAGGTCATCCGCCGCGAATTCGATCTGGCCGAAGGTGACGCTTTCAACAAAACCAAGCTTGCCAAGGCCGAACAGAACCTGAAGGACATCGACTTCTTCGAGAACGTCAAGGTGCGTCCTGTTCAGGGGTCCACCCCGGACCAGACAGTGCTTGATGTCGACGTTCAGGAAAAATCGACCGGTGAAATTTCCGTCGGCGGTGGTTTCTCGACCTCCGAAGGCCCGTTGGCCGACTTCCAGATCCGCGAACGTAACTTCCTCGGCCGCGGTCAGGACGTTTCGCTGGCGGCGGCGCTGTCGGGCGAGCGTACGGAATTCGACGCCTCGTTTACCGAGCCTTACTTCCTCGACCGCGACCTTGCCGCGGGCGTCGACGCCTTCCACATCACCCGCGACCTGCAGGATGAATCATCCTACGACCAGAAACGGACAGGCGGCGCGGTGCGCATGGGCTTCCCGCTTTCGGAACGCGTGCGTGAAACCATCAAGTACCGTCTTGAGAACAACAACATCGAGAACGTTGATAACAACGCCTCGCTGTACATCAAGCAGCAGGAGGGCGAGCGCGTTACGTCCGCCATCTCGCAGCGCCTGACCTACGATTCCCGCGACTCGTCCCTGTGGCCGACGCGCGGCCTGTATACCTGGTTCGATACCGAATTCGCGGGTGTCGGCGGGGATGCGGAATACGTCTCCGGCAAAATCGGGGCCAACTATTATATTCCCATCGCCAAGAAGTGGGTCATGAACGTGCTGGGTGAAACCGGCGCCATCGGCGGCTGGAGTGACGAGGACGTCAAAATCAACGAACGTTACTTCATCGGCGGCAATACGCTGCGCGGCTTCGAAAACTCCGGTATCGGTCCGCGCGACCTTACGACGGACGACGCGCTGGGCGGCAACCTGTTTTATCGCGGTTCGGTCGAAATGGCGTTCCCGGTGGGTCTGCCCGACGAACTGGGCGTGCAGGGTCACGCGTTCTCGGACTTCGGTTCGCTGTGGTCGATGGACGACGGCGGCCCGGGTATCGTGGATGAAAACTCGCTGCGTGTTTCGGCCGGTCTGGGCGTCTCATGGCGTTCGCCGTTCGGCCCCATCCGCCTTGACCTCGCCAACCCGCTGGTCAAGGAAGACTACGATCAGGAAGAAGTGTTCCGTTTCAGCTTCGGCACGCGCTTCTAAGGCATAACAGTTAACAAGATTGAGGATATTCATGCGTTCGTTTGCAAAATTTGCAGCGCAGTTTCGTATTGCCGCCATCGCAATGATGGCCCTTTTGACCGTACTGGTGGCGGCCCCGGCCTTTGCGGCCGACCCGGCACCTGCAACGCCCCCTGCTAAAACCGGCCTGACTGTCGCGGTTGTCGACATTCAGGCGCTGCTGCGCGATTCCAAAGCAGCCAAAAGCATAGAGACGCAGCTTGCGACCATCCGCAAATCCTTCCAGACCGAAGTGGAAACGGAAGAAAAAAGCCTGCGCGCCAAAGAAAAAGAAATCCTGGACCAGAAAGCGTCCCTGAAAGAGGAGGAACTGAAGGCGAAAGCGCAGGACTTCCAGAAGCAGGTTGCGGCAGGCCAGAAAAAAATCCAGGACAAGAAAGCCAAGCTTGATAAAGGCGTCGGCACCGCCATCGGCAAGCTGCGCGCTGAAATCGTCAAGGTCGTCGCTGAAATCGGTGACAAGCGCAATCTGGACCTGGTGCTGGCGCGCACGGATGTCGTCATCGTTTCCAAATCGCTGGACATCACGGCCGAGGTTCTGGCGCGCATCGACAGCGAACTGCCGTCCGTGACCGTTACGGTCGAGAAATAAGGTCGGGCATGCCTGACCTGCGCTTTCATGACCGTGTAAGCCCCCATTCGCTGGCCCGCATCGCCGAGGCCAGCGAATGTGTTTTGGCGGATGCGTCTA
>JAMIFL010000012.1:0-28863 GCA_035906295.1 Alphaproteobacteria bacterium
ACCCCGCGAAAGCGCCTATTACAAGCCGGTTATGAACACCTAGAGGGATGATTACGCCAATGATGAAGAAACTGATGATTGCGGCGCTGCTGCTGACGGGCTTCGCAGCCCCCGCAAGCGCCATGGACGACGCCGAACGCGCGCGCCAGATGAACGTCTACAAAGCCTACCAGCAGACCGGCCAGGGCATCGTGACCACCACCACGACCGTGACAACGCAGGAAACCGCCACCCCCGCGGCCCCGGTTGCCGCCAGGGCCCCGGAAATCCTCCCCGTCGCCGCGCCGAACCGTAAAATCGCCAAGGGCCAGATGTCGCCCCTGAACGATGACGGCACCCCGATGAACGTGAAACCGGACGCCGACACCATGGGCGTCACCCCTGCCCGTCAGGCACAGGAAATGGAAGCTTACGAGGCCTACAAGGCTGGCAGGCTGGCCCAGTCCGGCGTAACCACCACCACGGTCGAAACCACCGTGACCGCGCCTCAGGTAATTCAGCCCGGG
This sequence comes from Alphaproteobacteria bacterium, assembly GCA_035906295.1. Taxonomy (GTDB): domain Bacteria; phylum Pseudomonadota; class Alphaproteobacteria; order Micavibrionales; family UBA1664; genus UBA6145. The sequence continues at coordinate 507 of JAMIFL010000012.1, forward strand.
ATTGTGCAGGCCCCCACTGTCCAGACCCCGGCCCCGCTGGTCACCCCGACCCTCGCCATGCCGGAAGCACCCGCGACCGCCCCGGCAACGGCGCCGATGGCACCTGCCGTCGCCCCGTTCATTCCCAACGCGGTGGCGCCGAACGCCATGGGCAATGCCCCGGCGGCCATTCTGGCCCCGGCCCCTAACACTGCCGTGCCGAACACGGTTGAACCGGCTGCCGCTGCCGACAGCATCATCAATGCACCCGCTGCCGCAAACGCGGCGCTGGAAGTTCAGGGCGCCCGCATCAGCGATGGTGATTATATCGATACCATTTCCACCGCCGGCAATGCCGCCCAAATTCAGCAGCCGGCCCCGGCAGCAACCCGCGCGCCCAAAAGCCTCAATAACTAATCAAGACCTTGATACAAAAAAGAAAAGCGCCCTTTGCGGGCGCTTTTTTATGGCTGGCCAACCCTGGCCAGAGTAGCTTCAGGCGCGCATCATGCGGCCCGAGTCATGCGACAGGCGGCGCAAAATTTCATCAAGCTGGTCGAGGCTGGCGTAACCGATGGTCAAAACGCCCGACTTGGCCTTCTTGCCCTTCCCGGAATTGATGTGCACGGGCATGCCCAGCGCGTTGGTCATTTCACGCTCCAGCGCCACCCTGTCGGTGTCCTTGCCCGGCCCCTTGGCTTTCACCTTGGCCTTGCCCTTTTTGGCATTGGTCAGCGCCTCGGCCTCGCGGACGTTCATGCCGCCCTCGACCATGGCCCGGGCCATCGCCACCGGGTCGTCCGCCGTAACCAGCGTACGCGCATGGCCTGCTGAAAGCTTGCCTTCACGCAGGTAAACCTTCACCGGCTCCGGCAGTGTCAGGAGGCGGATCATGTTGGCCACATGGCTGCGGGACTTGCCCACAGCGGCGGCCACGCGGTCCTGCGTGTGGCCGAATCTGGTCATGAGTTGCTGGTAGGCTTCAGCCTCTTCCAGCGGCGTCAGGTCTTCGCGCTGCAGGTTCTCGATAAGGCCGAGCTCCAGCACCGCCTCATCCGTAAGATATTGAATCGTAACGGGAACTTCGTGCAGTTGGGCCTGCTGCGACGCGCGCCAGCGGCGTTCGCCGGCCACGATTTCATAACGGTTGCCCGCCTCAGGAATCGGCCTGACCAGAATGGGCTGCAGAATACCGTGCTGTTTGATGGAGGATGCCAGCTCGTCCAGCGCGTCCTTGGTAAAAATGCGGCGCGGCTGGTTCGGGTTGGGTGAAAGCCACTCCACCGGCATCATGCGGCGGGACCCTGCCCCCTCGCCCGACGGCGCGGCGTTGTTGTTGCTGGCGCCCGTGTCTTCATCGTCGCCGAACAGTGCGTTCAGGCCCCGGCCCAGACCCTTCTTCTTCGTATCCACGGTTGTATTGTCCTTCTCAGCCATTTGTTCTGCTGCCTGTGCCATTACGCTGACTCACTACCCTTGTTGAATTAAATGTTACGCTGCGACCGCTTCGGTCAAACCACGCTCACGGCGCAGCATTTCCTTGGCCAGCTGGATATAGGCCTGAGACCCCGGGCACTGCATGTCGTAAACGATGGCCGGAAGCCCATGGCTCGGCGCTTCGGACACGCGCACGTTGCGCGGGATGATGGTGGTGTAGACCTTGGGGCCGAAAAACGCGCGCACATCCGCCGCCACCTGCTCCGACAGCTTGTTGCGCTTGTCGTACATGGTCAGCACCACGCCCTGAATCTCCAGCGCCGGGTTGAAATGGGCCTTCACGCGGTCGATGGTGCGCACAAGCTGGCTCAAACCTTCCAGCGCATAGAATTCGCATTGCAGCGGCACCAGTACGCCGTCGGCAGCAATCAGCGCGTTCAGCGTAATCAGGGACAGCGAAGGCGGGCAATCGATCAGCACGTAATCGTAGTTCACACTGCTCTGGCGCAGGGATTCACGCAGGCGGAATTCGCGGCGCTCGGCGGTAACAAGCTCGATATCCGCGCCCGCGAGATGCAGGGAAGCCGGCACCACGTCCAGCCCCGGCACGCGGGTCTTGGCAGCCGCCTGCATGGGGCTGATGCCCTCGAACAGGAGGTCGTAGGAACTGACGGTACGCGCCTTACGGTCGATACCAAGCCCCGTGGACGCGTTGCCCTGGGGGTCGAGGTCGATGAGCAGCACGCTCTTGCCGACGGCGGCCAGCGACGTGGCGAGGTTGACGGCAGTGGTCGTTTTACCGACACCGCCCTTTTGGTTGGCGATGGCCAGAATACGGACAGGCATACGGGAGGTCATTGCGGGACACCCTTTTCAGCTCGAATCGATGTGGAATCGAACCCAGCTTAAAGGGCAGGGCAGGGGCGTCAACCGATTCGTTTATCCCGCACATTGGTTATACACAAAATTGCCGCCCCCGCCCCGGTTTTGCTGGGCTTGGACGAGACGTCGAAATCATGGTCAACCCTGGCCATCTCGACCTCCTTGGCCCAGTCGGAGCCTTTCATAAACAGCATGTTCGCAGGGTTTTCGCGATTCCATTGAGAACGCGTCAGTTCCAGCAATTTCGGCAAGGGCGCAAGCGCCCTTGCTGTCACGATCCCGGCTTCGAGACCGGGCAGAACGGATTCGATTCGCTCCACACGAACATCCACATTGTTTACCCCCGTTTCACGTGAAACAGTCCACAGGAATGTCCCCTTTTTATTATCGGATTCGATCATGGTCATGCGAATGTCGGGCCGCGCAACCGCCAGCACCAGCCCCGGGAAGCCAGCGCCACTGCCGATATCGGCCACGACGGCATTGGAGGGAATCAAATCAGCCATTTGCAGGCTGTCCTCAAAGTGCCGATTCCACACATCGGACAGCGTGGAAGGCGCAACCAGGTTGATGGATTTCTGCCATTTCAGCAGCAAATCGCGGTAAACATGCAGGCGGGCGAGAATATCAGGCTGCATCGACGGCTTGGTCGATGTCTTTCTGCTTCCGCACATGGCGCAGAAGCGCCACGATAGCCGCAGGCGTTACTCCGGGCAGGCGCGCAGCGGCCCCCAGCGTCACCGGCTTGGCGGTCGACAGCTTGTTGCGAATTTCGGTCGAAAGCGACCCGATAGCGGCATAATCAAGGTCCGCGGGCAGCGCCAAACCTTCGTCCTTGCGGAAAGCGCGAATATCGTCAGCCTGCCGTTCGATATACCCGGCATACTGGGCATCAATCTGAATCTGCTCGGCAATCGCGGGATTAATGACACCCAGCTCAGGCCAGATGGCCACCAGCTTCTCCCACGTCACGTCGGGATAGCGCAAAATCTCGAACACGTTCCGGCGCTGGCCGTCCTTGGTCACGACAATGCCGAAAGGCTCAAGCGCGTTGGGCGTGGCAGTCAGGCGGGTGCACAGGATGCGCGCTTCGCCGAGGTCGGCGGCCTTCTCGCCCCACAGCGCCGCGCGAGCCTGACCGACGCAGCCAATCTCAAGCCCCAGCGGGGTCAGACGCTGGTCGGCATTGTCGGCCCGCAATGTCAGGCGGTATTCCGCGCGGGAGGTGAACATGCGGTAAGGCTCGGGCGCACCGCGTGAAATCAGGTCGTCCACCAGCACGCCGATATAGGCTGTCGCCCGGTCCAGAACGAAGCAATCCGCCGCATCGCGGCCCAATGATTCACGTGAAACACGCCGCGCCTGAAGCGCGGCATTGACCCCGGCCATCAGCCCCTGCGCCGCCGCTTCTTCATACCCCGTGGTGCCGTTGATTTGCCCTGCCAGGAACAGCCCCGGCAGGCGCTTCGATTCCAGCGTGGCTTTCAAATCCCTTGGGTCGCAATAGTCGTACTCAACCGCGTAACCCCACTGGAACGCCTCGACATTCTCAAGCCCCGGAATGGTCTTAAGCAACGCGGCCTGAACCTCGGCGGGGAGGGAGGTCGAAATACCGTTCGGATAAACCGTGGGGTCGTCGAGACCTTCCGGTTCAAGGAAAATCTGGTGGCGTTCTTTATCAGCGAACCGCACCACCTTGTCCTCAATGGACGGGCAGTAACGCGGCCCGCTGGATTTAATCTGCCCCGAGTACATCGGCGCCCGGTGCAAATTGGCCTTGATGATGTCGTGCGTGGCCGGGGATGTATACGTCATCCCGCAGGCAATCTGCGGCACGTCGATTTTTTCGTTCATGAAGGAGAACGGCACCGGCTGCGCATCCGCCGCCTGCATTTCCATTTTCGACCAGTCGATGGTTCGGCCGTCGAGGCGCGCCGGGGTGCCGGTTTTAAGACGGCCCAGCGGCAATCCAAGATTTTCCAGAGTCTGCGCAAGCCCGACCGAGGGCGCTTCACCCACACGGCCCGCAGGGGTTTGCTCTTCACCCCGGTGAATGATGCCGCGCAGGAACGTACCCGTGGTCAGTACCACGCAGGATGCACCAAGCTGGCGCCCATCCGACAGGGCCAGACCGTTGATGCTGCCGTCTTCCCCGCGCAGAACGTCGTGCGCTTCACCCTCGACAAGCGTAAGTGTCTGGAATTCATTAAGAATATCCTGAATAGCCTGACGGTACAGCTTGCGGTCCGCCTGCGTGCGCGGACCGCGCACGGCATGGCCCTTGCTGGCGTTCAGCATGCGGAACTGGATGCCCGCGCGGTCAGCCGCCCGGCCCATGATGCCGTCAAGTGCATCGATCTCGCGCACCAGATGGCCTTTGCCCAAACCGCCGATGGCCGGGTTGCACGACATGACACCGATGGTGTCGAGACGGTGGGTGACAAGCGCGGTGCGTGCCCCCATGCGGGCGGACGCCGCAGCGGCCTCGCACCCGGCATGCCCGCCGCCGACGATGATGACATCGAAATTCATATCCATAGGCACCGGGTTATACGCGTAATTATCCACAAACACCAGTTTCAGCAGAAATTGCTGCAATGTGTCATAATATAAACACAAAAATAGATTGGAATAATCTCACGCAATGCCAAACCGGTATCGCGCCCCGCAACAAACCAAGAGAAAATGTCCTCGTTACAGCATAAACGTATCGCCCCCCGTACCCCCGACCCCCTGGCAGAACCGGGCCGCACCACCCAGACCACCAATAAGCGTCCCACCATACAGTTCCTGAACGCAGCGTTCGAAGCGCCGGACCAGCCTGAAAGCTGGACCCACCCGCTGCGCCGCAGCTATCCCTTCACCTATCGTGATTTACAGATGATCTGATTACTTCCCGATACAGAAATCGCGGAAGATAACGTCGAGCAGGTCTTCAACATCGACCCGGCCCGTAATGCGGCCCAGCGACCGAAGCGCCAGACGCACGTCTTCCGCGACCAGTTCGGGTAAATCAGCGCCTTCGGCCCGCGCGAGCGCCGCGACCGTCTGGTCCAGCGCCTCGCGGTGGCGCGCGCGCGTCAAATACGGCCTGTCGCTAGCCCCCATGACGTCGGCCACCCGTGCCGCAAGGTCGCGCACCATCCGGTCGATGCCGGCCCCCGTCGCCACCGAAACCATGGGCAGGATACGGCCCTGCACGCGCAGGTCTGCCCTGGCCAGATCGCCCTTCGTGGCAAAGGCCATCGTCCGGGCGTCCAGCAGTTTCACGGTGTGCGGGTCGATATGGGGCAGGGCGTCGCCGTCGAACAGCAGCAGCACGATGTCCGCGTCCTGCGCATAACGCAGCGCCCGGGCAATGCCCTCCTGCTCGATTTTATCATGCCCCTCATGACCAATCTGGTCTGGCCGCAAACCGGCTGTATCCGCGATGATGACGGGATAGCCGCCCAGGTTCAGGTGCACCTCGATGACGTCGCGCGTCGTCCCCGGCATGTCGGACACAATCGCAACATCGCGCTGCGCCAGTGCATTGACCAGGCTGGATTTGCCCGCATTGGGCGCGCCGATGACCGCGATTTTCACGCCCTCGCGCAGACGCTCCCCGCGCCGCCCGTCATTCAGGTGCTGTTCGATTTCAAAGCCAAGCTGCCGCAAAACAGGCTTCACCTGCCCGGCCACGCCTTCCGGCAGGTCTTCATCCGGGAAATCGAGGTCGGCCTCAAGATGGGCAAGGCTGCGGGTCAGCCGCCCGGCCCAGCCGTCGTAAAGACGCGCCAGCGCGCCACCCATCTGGGCCAGCGCCTGTTCGCGCTGCGCCTCGGTTTCGGCGGCGATAAGGTCCGCCACCGCCTCGGCGGCGGTCAGGTCCATGCGGTTGTTTTCGAACGCCCGGCGCGTGAATTCGCCCGGCCCCGCCAGCCTGTGGCCGGGTGCCGCGGCCAGTGCCGCGTTCAGCGCATCGATAACCGCGCGCCCGCCATGCAGGTGGTATTCGACCACGTCTTCCCCCGTGAACGAATGCGGCCCCACGAAACGCAACACCACGGCTTCGTCGATGATGGCATCAGTGGCGGGGTTCTTGAGCTTGCGCAAACCGGCCTGCCGCGCATCGGGCAGGGGCAGGGGGTCGGACAAGGCGGTCAGCGAGTCGAAGGCTTTGGGCCCCGAAACACGCACCACCGCCACCCCGGCACGGCCGGGGGCCGAGGCCAGGGCGTAAATCGTATCGGTCATTTCTTGCGCTTTTTAGCCGGCTCGTCGGAAGCGGCGATATCGGCCATGCCGCCCATCATCTGGTCCCAGATGGCTTTTTGCAGGTCGGAAAACGCCTGCATGCCGTTCCCCACGAAGCCCTGCGCGTTCTGCGGCATCCACATCTGCATCAGGTTCTGCGGGTCCATTGCGTTCATGTTGGCCTGCATTTTTTCCTGCATGTCGCCCAAAATCGCCTGCTGCATGGGCTGGAAGTCGGGCAGGCCGAAGAATGCGCGGGCTTCTTCAGGGGTGCAGTCGCAGTTGATGGTGAATTTCATGGGCGTGGCCTCGTCTGGAAACGGTTCTGAAAACGGTTTGGAATACGCCCTTTCTATCAACACCCCGCCCCGCCCGCCAAGTCCAAAGGTTGGCACCCCGAAGGTTGACACGGTAGAACCGCCGTTGTCTTAATGCGTTAACATGGCAAAGACGGACGCAACCGGACCCGCCCCGAAAAGCGGCACCCCCGAAACCGAAACCCACGACCAGCGTTTTTCTACGCTGTGCCGCGCCATCCTCACGCTCAAAGACGAGGACGAGGTGCGCCGTTTCCTCATCGACCTGTGCACCCCCGGCGAAATGAAGGATTTAAGCGAACGCTTCCTCATCGCCCGCCTGCTGCACCGGCGGGATGAAACGGGCGGCGGCATGTCTTACCGCGATATTTCCGCCCTGACCGGCGCCAGCACCACCACGGTGGGCCGCGTCGCCCGGTTCCTTGAACAGGAACCGCACCACGGCTACAAGGCCGTGCTGGAAAGGATGAAGTAACCAGTCGTGGCCAACCCCCCGCACCAGATGCCGCCTGAAGACGGGCAGCCCGGTTTCGACCCGCGGCCCGTCCCGGTTGACCCCGCTTTGGCGGAAGGCGCCATCGCCCGTATCCGCAAACAGGTTCAGGGCAACGGCCTGCGCCCGTCCGCCGTCGAACTGCGCGGCATGCATGGCGAGGTGTATACGTTCTTCGCCACCACCTCCGTCAAGCTCGTCCCCAAGGTGCAGGACGGCAAGCGCGCCGGCCGCTTCACCGACGGCCAGATCATCCAGCCCCACCAGATTGACTCGGCCATTCAGGAATTCATCGGCCGCGTGGCCAGCGACCGCGGCGTGCTGGGCCTCGTGCATGAAACTATTCTGGCACGGCCCGATCACGGCTTCGGGGTAGGGGGTGAAACCATCCCGCTGCAGCAGGTGGCGCGTAATTTCGTGGCGCACGAAGCCTGCGGCGCCTGCCGCGGCGCGGGCGGCCAGCCCTGCCACAACTGCCACGGGCAACAACGCATCACCTGCTATCGCTGCCACGGTCAGGGCGGCGTTTCATGTGTCACCTGCTCGGGCCGCGGGCAGATTTTGACCCCGCAGGGCCCCATCACCTGCCACAACTGCCATGGCCGCGGCCTCTCCCAATGTCCCGTCTGCATGGGCCAGCGCATGATTACCTGCCCCGAGTGCCAGGGGCAGGGCAAACGCGTGTGCGATTCCTGCCAGGGGCAGGGGTGGATGACCAAAAACTGGCACGTCACGCTCAACGCGCAGACATCTTTCCGCATCCGCACGCGTGGCCTGCCGCCATCGCTCACCGCCCTTATCGAACGGGTCGGCGGCGCAAGGCTTGCGGCTGACCGCCACGCCAACATCACCCCCATCGAAGGCCGCGACATCGAATCCCTGCGCGATCAGGCGGACATCGAGGGCGGCGCCTCGCTCTGGTTCCTCTACCGTGCCGACATGCCGTTCGCCGAACTCGACATCGCCATGGGCAAGGGCGCCATTCGCCCCAAACTCGCGGGTTACAAGGCCCGCATGGTCGACGTGCCTGACTTCATGGATTTGCTGCTCAAACCCGGCGCGCAGCATCTGCACGATGCGGCACAGGGCGGCGCGGGCGCGGCGCAGATGATTCTGGCGGCCTCCCGCTACCGCGCATTGGGCGACGTTCTGCGCGGCCTCGTCCGCGCCGGTCCCAAGCGCGTGATGAAAACCCTGATCGACGCCTACCCGCTGGGCCTCAGCGACGAATTCGCGCGCACCATCATCAAGAATGCCTCCACCGCGCTTTCGCGCCTCTCCCTCTGGCCGCGCACGGTTGTGGCGGCGGCGGCGCTGGCCGCGGCCTTCGCGGCGGACACGGCTTTCTACGTTTACGGCGGGCGCAGCGCCATTGCCGACGCCTTCGCCGCAAACGGCACCAGCCCCGCAATGGCATGGGGGGTCGATATTCTGCTGGTTCTGCTGCTCGGCATGGGCGGCACGCATGCCATCCGCATCATGGCGCGGCGCTCGTTGCGCACGGTGCTTGAAGGTCTGGGCGTCGTCGCCGGCGGCAACCTGCCGTTGCCGCGCCCCGGCGCACCCGGCATGTGGCTGTGGGTCGCCACCGTCGCCATGGCGGCGATGTTCGCGTTTATCTCGGGTCTGTTCGCCTAGGAAGGCCGGTGGGCGATTTTTTCAATGACCGTGGTGTGGTGCTTGCCCGGCGCCACCATATTGTTGCCCGCGCTCTTGAACGACATGTCCTGCACACCGCCGACATTCAGGTCGTTCTTCAGGTTCTGCAACACCGCAAGCTGCTTGCTCGGCTTGTCGGCGAAACTGTGCGGCCCTTCCGGAAACGCGCGGTTCAAAACCTTCGTGGTTTCGTCGAATGTATTGCGGTACGCGGCTTCGTTCGCCACGCTGTCGGACAGGCCGTAGAGCGTCAGCATCGTTTCCACCGCATTCGCCCGCAACGCGCTCGTATCCCCGATGGAACGGCCGCGGAATTTTTCCTGCAGGCCCTCGCTCATCAACTTGGGATCGCACCCTTCGGGTAAAATCAAATCCTGCGATACGCCGGTTTCGCCCCCCATCAGCGATTCCGCGTAGCCTTTCTTGCCCAGCATTTTCCGGTCGACCGCGCCGCCATCGGGCGTATGCACTTCGAACACGCGCAAAACGGCCTTGTCATCCTTCACGCCTTCAAGGAAACCCATTCCTCGGTCAATGGTAATGGTGTTCATAAACGACCCGTCCTTGAAATCCATCGCGTCGCCATGCAGTTCGGCATAAAAATCGGGCATGAAATCTTCCTTTTTCTGCCCCTATCCTATATAGAATATGTAAATAAATACTGAAAACAGACCCCTTCGCCCTAAGTCATGGATATGAAACAGGAAACCGCCACACTCGCCTTCCTCACCGCCAAAGGCGTCATGATGGAAGAAACCTTCCCCCGCTATACCCGCGACGGTGTGAAGGTCTGCCCCCTGTCCGACGATTACGGCCGCATGATGAAGGCAACCGATTATGCCGAAGCCAACCGCCGCTACGACGCGCTGCCCTTCTCGGCGCAGGCCGTATACGCCGATTTCATCCGCGCCGGGGACGACCCGCGCCGCCAAAACCTGTTCGAAAACCTCGATGCCGCCGCGCTGAACACCTACCGCGACGCCCTGAACGACGCAGGCCTGACCCATGCCATGGGCCACGCCAACGCCGTATCGGACCGCCTGCACAATAACGGCCTGCGTGGGGCGGAACCTGTATGGAGCATCAACGGCAAACCCGTAAGCGACAGCAGGGCCACCCCGGGCCAGATTGCCTACCAGCGCCGCGAACTCAGCCTGTTCGCCGCCGGCGCCATGGAAACCGCGCACGTGAAAAACGACGAACGCGACCTCGCCCGCCTCGCCGGTATTTCCCCGGCTGAAGCGCGCACCGCGCTCGACGCCCCCATAGCCCAAAGCCACCGCCAAAAACAAACGCCGCGCATTTAAGCGCGGCGTCTTCGTTCATTCCGGGATTACGTCTTAGCCGTTCATCGCCTGGAAGAAATCGTCGTTGGTCTTGGTGTCCTTGAGCTTGTCGATGAGGAATTCGACCGCGTCGATCGTGCCCATCGGGTTGAGGATGCGGCGCAGAATCCACATCTTCTGCAACTGATCGCGCGGGACCAGAAGCTCCTCTTTCCGTGTGCCGGATTTCTGGATGTCGATGGCCGGGAACACGCGCTTGTCCGCGATTTTGCGTTCCAGCACGATTTCGGCGTTACCCGTACCCTTGAATTCCTCGAAGATGACCTCGTCCATGCGCGAACCGGTCTCGATAAGCGCCGTCGCGATGATGGTGAGCGAACCGCCCTGTTCGATGTTACGCGCGGCACCGAAGAAACGCTTCGGACGTTGCAGCGCGTTCGCGTCCACACCGCCCGTCAGCACCTTGCCGGACGACGGCACAACGGTGTTGTAGGCGCGCGCAAGACGCGTGATGGAATCGAGCAGGATGATGACGTCGCGCTTGTGTTCCACAAGGCGCTTGGCCTTTTCCATCACCATTTCCGCGACCTGCACGTGACGTGAAGCCGGTTCGTCGAAGGTGGAGGAGATGACCTCGCCCTTCACCGAACGCGCCATGTCCGTCACTTCCTCGGGACGCTCGTCGATGAGCAGCACGATGAGGTAGGAATCCGGGTGGTTTTCGGCAATCGAATGCGCCACGTTTTGCAGCATCACCGTTTTACCGGTGCGCGGCGGGGCGACGATAAGGGCGCGCTGTCCGAAGCCGAGGGGCGAAACCAGCTCGATGATGCGCTGGGTGTAGTTCTTCTTGGTCGGGTCCGGCAGTTCCAGCTTGATCTTGCGATCCGGGTACAGCGGGGTCAGGTTGTCGAAGTTGATGCGGTGACGAAGCTTTTCAGGGCTTTCGTGGTTGATGGTGTTGACCTTCACCAGCGCGAAATAACGTTCGTTGTCTTTCGGCGCGCGAATTTCGCCTTCGATGGTGTCGCCCGTGCGCAGGCCGAAACGTTTGACCTGGGAGGGGCTGATGTAAATATCGTCCGGCCCCGGCAGGTAGTTTTCTTCCGGGGAACGCAGGAAGCCGAAACCGTCCTGCAGCACCTCCAGAACGCCGGAACCCGCGATGGGCACGCCCTGCTCCGCCAGTTGTTTCAGGACGGCGAACATCATGTCCTGTTTGCGCATCGAAGCGCAGTTTTCAATGTCGAGTTCCTCGGCAAAAGCCAGAAGCTCTGCGGGTGAACGGGTTTTAAGTTCCTGAAGATCCATGGGGGAAGACGTGGGGTGAGGGGTGAAAATCCGAAGAGGCGGATTTGGTTTGTGAGAGGGGCATCGGGGGACGATGCGGGTCGATACTCTTGAATTTCAATCGTTTGAAAAAACCCTGGATGACGCCGGGTGACCGCGCTCACGAATGGACTGACTGAATTTTTGTTTCGTGAAGAACTGTAAGACCTGTTTTTTATATCAAAGGGGCTAACCCCCTGTCAACAAACAATTTTGCCGAATCGCAGCGCTATAAAGCCTAATCGTCGTTTAATCGCTGCGTTTGCAGAATTTGACGTAATTTCAACCTATTTTGCCCGAAATGCAGTTCCCGGTGATGGTTTGCACATAAACATACTGAATTTTCGGGCGTGTCCGCGCCACCCTCGGCCAGGGGAACAAGGTGGTGAACCTCACAGTAGTTTCTCTCCATTCCAGTAAGGAATTTAGAGTTTTGACAGTTTTGTAACTCACACAAGAAATTTGCGCGCCTCAATGCCAGAGCCTTTACGACTGGATCCCTGTCATAAACAATGGCCACGCGTTTTGATTTACGTGCGGGTCCTTTATTCGGGTTATTGGCATATCGTTTTTTGAGATCCCCCAATGAGGAATTGATCAAATTCTCAGTGCTACTCTCAAAATCGGACTGGCGCTCTTCAGCGGATTGCAGCGGAACGTAGCGCTCGCTCCACAAAAAACTTAACAGGCCAGCGATTTTTTCTTGGAGCGCATTGTTGGTGTGACGCGGCTTCGTTAACGCTTTGACCTGCCCGAGCACAGCGTGGGCTGCCAAAACGCTTTGATGCAGATGAAGCCCTTTTTCTGCAATACGGACAAGCTGGACATCGACTGTAAACCCCTCACGAACAGCCTCAGTCGGGTCTACCCAAAAATCTACTTCATCATCCAGCTCGGGACGGATAGCGACTTGCGAGACAACCCTTCCTTCGGCAACGATACCTGCTTCATGCTTCGATTTCCCGCCTGAGCGCCAGATATAAACCGTGTCACCGGGTAAAATACGTTTGACGTGCTGATTAACGGTCCAGCGCATGACTGTTGGTGCCAAGGCGAGACGGTCATCAATCCTGTATCGATCCGGATTGCACTGAAATATCCAAGTCGCCATACAACTCCTCTCGACTCAGAACGGGCGGACGATAACCATAATGACAATAATGACCAGCAGCACCGTCGGCACTTCATTCAAAATCCGGTAATACCGGGCCGAATGGACGTTGCGGTCGGCTGCGAACTGCTTGCGGTGGCGCGACAGCATGCCGTGCAGGCCAGACAGCAGCAGCACCGCCGTCAGCTTCACATGCAGCCAGCCTTCCTGCATCAGCGCCGGGTTGGCGTAAAGGAGCAGCAGGCCGAACAGCCATGTCGCGCACATGGCCGGGTTGATGATGGCGCGCAGCAGGCGCCGTTCCATGGTTTTCAGCGTTTCCGAAAGCTCGGACCCCGCGGCGGCGCCCGTATGATACACGAACAGCCGCGGCAAATAGAACATGCCCGCCATCCATGCCACCATGGAAATGACATGCGCGGCCTTCAGCCCCAGATAATGCGCGAACAGGAATTCCTGCATGTTTGCCCTTAACCTTCCAGCATGACTTGCGGCGCCTGCACATTGCAGGCCCGCGCACCTTCAAGCTGCACGTTCATGCCCATGCAGCAGCGCCTGAACCCGGACGGACACAGCCGCCCCAGCACGTCCGACCCGACCCCCGTCACGCCGACGCGCGACCGCGCCATGTCGGCCAGCCCCGCGATGAACGTGGCGTTGACCGAGACGGTCGGCACCCGGGTGAAAATCTTGACGCCGATATGCTTGGCCAGTTCGCGGTACTCTTCCTCGATCTCGACCAGCGTTTCCACATGCTCGCTCACGAACGCATGCGGGTAGATGACGACCGGCACCTGATCTTCCGCGGCCTTGTGCAGCGCCTCTTCCGTCGACGGGCCGATCCACTTTTTGGGACCCACGCGGGACTGGTAGCAGATGGACCAGTCGAGGTTTTCGATGCCGGTGGCCGCGGCAATCAGCCGGGCCGATTGTTCGCACTGCCACTGGTACGGGTCGCCGCTGGTGATGATGTCCTCCGGCAGCCCGTGGGCGGAAAACAGCACGCGCGGTGCTTTCATGCCGCGCGCCTCGGCGTCCACTTTGGTCGTATCGTAATAGCTGCGCACAAGCCGGGCCGACGCTTCCACATAGCCGTTCTGCGCGGGATAGCAGCACACAAGGCTGGTCGGAATATCGAGGGCCTGCGCCTTGGCGGCTTCCTGCCAGACCTCCAGCGACGACCAGCTCGTGGTCGTGGAAAACTGCGGATACAGCGGCAGCAGGATGACCTGGTCCGGGTTATCGGCGCGCACCTGCTCCACCACCGCCTCGGCCATGGGGTGCCAGTAGCGCATGCACACATGTACGCGGAAATCCGCCTGCGCATCGCCCGCCAGCGCCGCTTCCAGCGCGCGGGCCTGCGCCAGCGTATTGTCCAGCAAAGGCGACTTGTTGCCGAGCCGGGCGTAGGAATCACCCGCCTGCCTGCGCGAGCGCGAAAACGCGATCCACCGCGCGATCAGCCAGCGCGGAATATGCGGCAGCGGAATGATGTTGCGGTCCATGAAGAAATTGAACAGGAACGGCTTGATCGTTTCACGTGAATCCGGACCGCCAAGATTGAACAGGACGATGGCGATGGTTTTGCGCTTTTGTGCGTTCATGCCGCCACCTTAACGCCATGCACGCAATTCACCAAGGCAGCCACATGGTCGGGGTTGGTCTCCTTGATGACGCCGTGGCCGAGGTTGAACACGAACGGCCCATGGCCCATCTGGGCGCAGATGACCGTCGCGGCTTCCAGCATCGCGTCGCCGCCTTCCAGCAGCAGTTCGGGATCCAGATTGCCCTGAACGCACACCGAAGGCTGCAATGCGCTGGCGGCCCACACCCCGCCGATGTCCTGGCTCAACGCCACGACATCCACGCGTGTTTCGCGCATGTACCGTGCCACGTCCTCACGGTTGCCCGTGCGCGGGAAACCGATGACCGGCACATCCGGGTGCATGGCTTTCAGCTGCGCCACGATGCTGCGGTTCGGCGCGATGACCCAGCGGTCGAATTCAGCCCCCGTCAGAACCCCGGCCCAGCTTTCGAACAACTGGATGGCCTGCGCTCCGGCCCGCACCTGCGCATCGAGATACGCCACGGTGGCCCGCACCAGCACATCCGTCACCGCCTGCAACGAGGCTGCCGGCATCGCCTTGATTTTCGCGAAATCATGCCCGCCCCGGCCCTCGACCATGTAGCTCGCAACCGTCCACGGGCTGCCCGCAAAACCAATCAGCGCCTTGTCTTTCGGTAAACGGCCACGCACCTGCGCCACGGTCTCCATCACCGGCTGCAGGAACGGCAGGACCCGGCCCTCGTCCAGTGCCTTCAAATTCAGCTCGTCCAGAACCGGGCCTTCGCCTTCCGCGAAACGCAGGCCTTGCCCCAGCGCCTGCGGTACGACCAGAATATCCGAAAACAGAATCGCCGCATCCAAGTCAAACCGGGCCAAAGGCTGCAACGTGATTTCAGCCGCAAGCTCGGGGTTGTAAACCATGTTCAGAAAACCGCCGGCTTTAGCGCGCAGCTCCCGGTATTCCGGCAGATAACGGCCGGCCTGCCGCATCAGCCACAGCGGGATACGGGGCGTCTTTCGGCCTTTCCAGGCATCGATGATCATCGGGTTTTCCATCGACCGGACCCTGCGCCATACCGCCCTCCCAATCAATAAAAATTCTTTTAAAAGAATCTGGTAGTGGTTGTTATTAGGGGGTGTGAGAGTCGGGGATAATTTTTGTTCCACAGATTCGCCCTCAGGCGCGGAAAGACTCGATTCCCAAGGGTTTGTGCCGCGAGTCGCAAAGCATCCGGACTCGACTTCCGCACACCCCCCTGAAATGAATGTTCACGGACTCGGAACCCTGGTGCTGGCATAGAGGACGGTATGGGGGTAAAATCCCCCACAATTGGCTGCACGGGTTTTCGGACCCGCTTATCAACAGAGTCATCTTCAGCCCTTGGATGACATAAGCATCAGGAATCATCGAATCACATGTCAGGCGCCTTTGAAAAACTGGACGGGGCCAAGGCCCGCAAATTCATCGACCGCCTGAACCGGTCATGGGCCGGAAGCCCGTTCGACGCGGAACGCACCGTCGTCCATGCACGCACGCTGCCCTTCGCCAATGACTGGATGCTGGCCGAAGCCGGCGACGCCACCGCCATGCCTGAAAAACGCTGCGTTGTGCTCGATAACGGGCAGGACTGCGTCCCCATCGAATTCAACGCCGATTTCATCCCCGCCTTCGCCGCTGCCAACAGCGTCAGCCTCGACCGCGACACGGCGGCCGACTACCTGCGCTTCTGGTTCGAATACGCCCGTGCCGGCGCCGACCGCTTCCAGCTGGTTGAAGCCGTTGACGACATGCCGTGGCGTGAGGAACCGACCCCGCAGGCCCGCAAAAGCCTGGCCAAGTCGGTCACGCCGCTGACCCTTATCGACGCGGGCAACGGCCTCTTCATCTTCAAGGCCTGCGTGCTGTTCCGCGATGCGCTGTTCGACTGCACCGTCTCTGTTTCGGCACAGGGCAAGGTGGACGTCATTTCCCGTACCCTGATTGCCGAAGGTTTGACCGTGGCCGACCTCCTGACCGGGTTTTAAGACTCTTTAACGAATATAACACATTGATAAGGCGCGATATTTTTCGCGCCTTTTTCAATAATCGATTCAGACTCCGTTAGGGTTTTCTTGGGATTTATTTAACCACCCCCTCATAGAATAGAGGAGGTCAGAACAACAAAACCGATTGAAGAGTTTACCCATGTCCCAAGACGGCTCCATCCAAGATAACGGCTTCCTGTACAGCGGCGCGGTAGCGACCCGCATGGCCTGCCATTTGGGCGATCACAAGGCTTCGGTCCTGTGCAACATCCTGGGCGACCAGCCCCTCTTCTACATCGACTACGTGGACGCTGAAGACGCCGAACTGACCGACCAGCTTCTCGCCGCCGACATGCCGGCCGATTACTACCCCGAAAACGTCGAGGCGCTGCGCACCCGCCTTTCCCGCCTTGAAAGCGCAAGCCAGCACATTGACGGCTATGCCCGCGACAACATTGAAACCGCCTTCGACGCCGCCGTAAACGGCCTTGCCCGTTTCACCACGCCCGAAGAAATTCTCGCCTGCCTTGAAAAAAGCCGCTTCGCCATGGCCATGTTCGATGCCGTGCGCGCCCGCAACCTGCACCTCATCATGAACCCGCAGGTCGACACCGCCCAGTATGACCGCGGCCACGTCACCATCCACATCAACCCGCGCCTGCCCGCGCCCATCGCGGCCCTCATGTGCGTGCGCGCTTTGCGCCAGGCATGGCTGCACATTCAGGGTGCCGCCATCAATCCGCTGCATTTCGCGCCGGAAGAAGCCATCCTGCTCAACCGCATCCAGCACGCCGACATGGCCTGCGCCATGGTTCGCGCCGCATGGGAAATGAACCTTTCGGGCCAGAAAGACGCATGGGGCCGCATCCTCACCGGCTCCGCCTACGACCTCGCCGCCGGCTTCGCGCGCGAAGCCATCACCGATTTCCGCGCCCTCAACAACGGCCATGCCGCGCACGCCACGTTCGAACGCTGGTTCTTTTCGGGCCGCTGCAAGGACGTGGACCGCAAGCTCATCCAGCAGATGCTGGCCGACCACCACGGCTTCGTGTTCGACAACGCCCATGTCTCGCGCATGGTCACGGCGGACATCATCGCCCGCACCGGCGACCTGCCGCTGGGCCGCAATTACCTGACCGGCATGGTCGAAATCGTCCTCTCCGACCCGCTTTTCACCGAAGTGCGCGACCGTTCCAACGCCAACTTCCTGTGGTTCATCAAGTTCGAACGGTCTTTCCGCGCCACCGAAGGCGGCCCGGACAAGAGCCTGGAACATTCCTTGCAGGGCATGAATGCCATCCCCGCGGGTGTTATCCACAGCACCCTGGCCGAACAGCAGGAAGCATCCAATGCCGGCTCCGCCGAAATCATCACCTTCAAGGGCTCGTTCAACGGGCGGAAACCTGCGGCTCAGGGCGCAATGGGCGCAAAAAACGGCACCGATGATATGGCAACCGTTTATTACCTCGACCACTTCCTGTCGCTTTCGAATCGCTAATTCAGCGGAACCTGTGTATAACGTGGCCCGTTTGAAAGAACGCAATGGCACGCACCTCGCCACATTTCTCCCGACCCCTCATTGACTGTGATGCGCAGCATGACCTGCTGGCTTCGTGGCCCGTTGCGGATTCCGTGCGCGCCTCGGACACCGCGCATTGCCTTCTTGAGGATCTGGGCGGTTTCTGGACCCTTCAGGGCGCCGACCTCGACGGTCGCGGCTGGTCGGTCGATGCCGACATGGGCGTCATCACCGTCGACAATGGCGGCCTGACCCCGCAGGCCATCGCCCGGTCCCGCCATTTTCAGAACATTCTCACTCTGCGCACCATGGCCGCCCTGCGCGCCGCATGGCAGGCCGAACGTGCCGATGACGCGCTTTCCCTGCACCGTGTGGATTTGTGGCCGCTGATTTCCCGCATCATGGCCGCCGATCTCGCGGTCATGACCCTGCGCATGGCCTATGAACTGCGCGAAGAAGGGTTCGACGGCCAGTGGCGCCACGCTTTGGGCGACGAATGCGGCGACATGGCCGCTGATTACGCCCGCACCATCACCCGCACGCCGAAAAATCAGGGTGATGCCGTGGCGCTCGGCTCCGCCTTCCTGCAATGGTTTGAAAAAGACGCCCGCGTCCGCGCCTGCGACTTCGAAACCCTCGCCGCCATGGACGCCGATTTATGCGACCTGACCATGGACGGCCGCGGCATGCTGGGCGAGGGGGCCATACGCTGCCTCACCATCGACCCTGTCACCAACATCTCCTATCTCGGCGCCATCGCCGCTGAAATCGCGGGCAACCCCACATGGCGCGGCATTGCCGACCCCGTGGCCGAGGCGCATTTCGCGCAGGTCATGGAAGAAATCGGCACCACCCGCGTGGGCCACGTCGCCATGCGTGACGCGAAGCTGGCCGCGCGCCTGTTCCCCGGTCTGGGCCTGCCCGACCTGCTGGCCGATGCACCCAATTTGTGCATAAAATAACAGGGATATGCCCGGACGCTTCTACCTCCACCTCGTATCCGACGCGACCGGCACCACGCTGCACGGTGTCGCCCGCGCCTGCCTGGCCCAGTTCGAGGACGCGGCCCCGCTTGAAAAATTCTGGAATTTCATCCGCACCGAAGACCAGCTCGATCAGGTCATCGAAGGCATCGCCGAAGCGCCCGGCCCGGTGCTCTTCACGCTGGTCGAAAAGGAACTGCGCAAGAAACTGCGCGACGCCTGCACGAAACTACAGGTGCCCTGCGTGCCTGTGCTTGACCCGGTACTGCGCGGCCTGTCCCACTATCTTGGGCAGGATTCAAAGGAAAAGCCTGCCGCGCAATACGAACTCAATGCCGCCTATTTCGAACGCATCGACGCGGTCGATTTCGCCCTCCACCACGATGACGGCCAAAGTCTGGAAACGATAGACGAGGCGGACGTCATCCTCGTCGGCGCTTCGCGCACGTCGAAAACACCGACATCCATCTACCTCGCCAACCGCGGCATCAAGACCGCGAATATTCCGCTGGTCCCCGGCGTGCCGGTGCCGCCTGATGCGTTCGAACACAAAAGCCCCCTCTATGTCGGGCTGGTCGAAGCGCCCGAACGCCTCGTCGAAATCCGCAAGAACCGCCTGAAAACCGGCGAAATGCTGGATCACCGCTTCGCGGAATCGAGCTACCTGTCCTTCGACGCGGTGGACGGGGAAATCCGCGCCGCGCGAAAGCTCTTCTCCTCCCATGGCTGGCCCGTCATCGACGTGACCCGCCGTTCGGTCGAGGAAACCTCGGCGGAAATCATGGTTCTCCTCAACCGCCACCAGCCTGACCGGATGCTGCTATGACCGCCAAAGCCGCCGTCATCGGATGGCCCATCAACCATTCCAAATCCCCCATCATCCACGGCCACTGGCTGGCCCAGCACCAGATCGACGGCGTCTACTCCGCCGTGCCCATCGCGCCCGACCAGTTGAAACAGGGCGTCGAACGGCTGGTGGCCGAAGGCTATCGCGGTTTCAACGTCACCGTGCCGCACAAGCAGGCCATCCTCGACCATCTGGATTTCGTGCGCGCGGACGCTGAGCGTATCGGCGCGGTCAACACCGTCGTCATCAACGCCGACGGCACGCTGGAAGGCCGCAACACCGACGCCTTCGGCTTCATCGAAAACCTGAAACAGGGCGCGGGCGGTAATTACAACTTCAAAGGCCCCGCCGTCGTCATCGGCGCCGGCGGGGCTGCGCGGGCCGTGGTTTACGCGCTGCAAAAAGAAGGCGTGGACATCATTCGCATCTTCAACCGCACCCCGGGGCGCGCCAAAGAACTGGCGGACCATTTCAGCCCCGCCACCGGCCACGGCATGGACGAACTGCCCCGCCTGACGCGTGACGCCACCCTCATCGTCAACACCACCACGCTGGGCATGGTGGGCCAGCCGCCGCTGACGCTGGATTTCACCCACGTCAAACGCGGCGCCCTCATCCACGACATTGTCTACACCCCGCTGGAAACCACGTTGCTGAGCGACGCCCGCAGGGCGGGCCACCCGGTGGTCACCGGCATTGGCATGCTGCTGCATCAGGCGCGGCCCGCCTTCCAGTCATGGTTCGGCGTGCTGCCGGACGTGGACGACGCGCTGATGCAAAAGGTGCTGGCATGATGGTGGTGGGCCTGACCGGCTCCATCGGCATGGGCAAATCCGTGCTGGCAAGCCAGTTGCGCCGCCTCCGCATCCCCGTCCACGCGTCCGACGAGGCGGTGCACCGCCTGCTGGGCCGTGGCGGCGCCGCCGTGGCCAGGGTGGCGAAACGCTTTCCTCAGGCCCTTAAAAACGGGGCCATCGACCGCAAGATCCTCGGTGCCGTGGTCTTCGCGGACCCCAAAGCCCGCCTCGCGCTTGAAAAAATTCTCCACCCCATGGTCCGCGCCGCGTCCGAAAAATTTCTGCGCGAACAGCGCAAAAAAGGGCAGAAAATAGCGGTTCTGGACATTCCCCTGCTGTTCGAAACCGGGCAGGAAGGCCGTTTCGACCACATAATCTGCGTGACCGCGCCACAATTTGTCCAAACTCGTCGCGTACTTTTGCGAAAGAACATGACCGAATCAAGGTTGCGCGCCATACTGAAACTACAGATGCCGGATGCGGTAAAACGCCGGCGCGCCGACACGGTCATCAATACGGCCCACGGCTACCATGGCAGCCTGAAGCTGGTGAAAAAGGTTTTGAAGGATTTGCGCGAAGGAAGGGCGCAGCAGGATGGGGCAACACAACCCGACGAATGAAGAACGTAAAGTCTGGGCCTTCGTGCATGTCAGCCACGAAGATTTAGGCTCGTTCGAACATGTCCTGCGCGGCTACGGCATTCGCCCCCGCACCTTCCTGAGCGGCACCTGCGACATCGAATGCCTCGACCCTGCGGAGGCGGACCTCGCCATCATCATGGGCGGCCCCATGGGGGTTTATGAGGCTGACCAGTACCCCGCCCTTCACCACGAAATCCGTTTCGCCGAAACCCGCCTGGCGCTGGGCAAACCTTTGCTGGGCATCTGCCTCGGCTCCCAGATCATGGCCAAGGCGCTCGGCTCCAAGGTTTATAAAGGCCCGCAGGGCAAGGAAATCGGCTGGAACCCGGTCAGCGTCAACGTGCAGGGCATGCGCACGCCGCTTAAATATCTCGACCAGTCGGAATGCACCTGCGCCCACTGGCATGGCGACACGTTCGACCTGCCGCAGGGCGCCGAACTGCTTGCCTCAAGCGACAAATACCAGAATCAGGCCTTCAGCTTCGGCGATGCCGCGCTGGCCCTCCAGTTCCACCCCGAAGTCACGGAAGTGAAGCTGGAACGCTGGTATGCCCGCCTGTTGGCCGACATTCACGAAGCCGGCAAGACGGTGGACGAAATGCGCACGGAAGCGCACCGCTACGCCGACCAGCTCAAGAACCAGAACCGCTTGTTCTTCACCGAATGGCTGGACAACGTGGCCCCGGGCCTGCTGGCCAAACGCCACCAGCCGCTTGTGGATGTAGCTTAAGCGCCTGATTGCGGCGGGCCTGCCCGCCGGTCTATGGTGGGCCATGCGTGAAATCGTCTTCGATACTGAAACCACAGGCATAGACCCCGGCGCGGGCGACCGCATCGTCGAAATCGGCTGCGTCGAACTGATGAACCACGTGCCCACGGGGCGCACGCTGCATCTGTACCTGAACCCCGAACGTGATGTCCCCGCCGAGGCCGTCGCCGTCCACGGCCTGACCGCCGAATTCCTGAAAAACCACCCGACCTTCTCGGAAGTGGTCGACAAATTCATCGATTTCATCGGCGAAGACATCCTCGTCGCGCACAACGCCGACTTCGATATGAAATTCATCAACGCCGAACTGCGCACGCTGGGCTTCCCGGCGGTGGCACAGCGCCGCGTGGTCGATACGCTGGCGCTGGCGCGGCGTAAATTCCCCGGCTCCCCGGCCAGTCTCGATGCGCTCTGCCGCCGTTTCGGCGTCGATTTATCGGACCGTACAGGGCACGGCGCCCTGCTCGATTCCCAGTTGCTCGCTGCCGTCTATCTCGAACTGCTCGGTGGCCGCCAGCACGGCCTGACGCTGGATACGCCGCCCATCAAAACCGCCGCGGATACGCAGGCCGTAGTCAGTGAAACCCGCCTGCCGCGCCCTTTGCGCGTCTTCAGCCCCACGCCGGAGGAAGAAGCGGCCCATGCGGCCATGGTCGGAAAACTTAAAAACGCGATATGGCTGAAAGAAGGAACGGCCTGATTTCTCAGGCCGTTTTCTTCATTACACCGCTTTCTGGTTGGCTGCCTGCATCTGCGCCAGATACTGGTCGCGGTACATGCCCTCGAAATCGACGGGGTTGAGCAGCAAAGGCGGGAAGCCAGCCGCAGACGTCGTATCCGCCAGAATCTGCCGCGCGAACGGGAATGCCAGTTTCGGCACCTCGATCATCAGCAGCGGGTGGTGCGCCTGTTCCGGCACGTCCAGCGCCACCGAGCAGACGACCGCGTAATCAAGCTCGACCATGAACACCACGTTCTTCTCGCGCCGCGCCACGGCCTCGATGTGCAACAGCACCTCGAACATCACCGATTTCTGGTTTTCCTGCGTCTGGTCCAGCTTCTTCGCGTCCAGCGTTACGTTGACCGACATGTTCGGCACCGGCTGGCCCGGCAGCAGGCTTGCGGGGGCCAAGGGGTTTTCAAACGAAAGGTCCTTGATATATTGGGCATGGACCGTCAGCGGCACGGTGCGCGCGGTCAGGGGTTCGGCATTGGGCGTGTCACTCATGGTATCCGGGCCTTTTCAGTCGTTTTTGGGCTGAAGGTCATGTAGCATGCGGCCCCAGGCACCACAAGGAAGGGTTAAGACAATGGCAGGCATTCCCGCCGATATCATCGTTTACGCGGTCATCGCGGTCGGCCTCCTCATCTGGCTGCGCAGCGTGCTGGGCACCCGCCACGGGGCCGAACGCCAGCGCCCCAACCCCTTCACCGCTGCTGCCGAGGCGCAAAAGAACGCGACGGCAGCCGCGTCGCCCCTCAGCCCTTCAGGCCCCCAAGCGCGGGATGTCACCCCCGCTTCTGCGGTTGATGCCGCCGTGGTCCAGATTGCCCTGACCGACCGCAATTTTGACGCTCCCCGCTTCGTCGAAAACGCCAAGGACGCGTTCGCCATCGTCGTCACGGCCTTTGCCGAGGGCGACCGCCGCACCCTGAAAGACCTGCTTGCGCCCGAAGTCTACAAAAGCTTCGACATGGCCATCACCGAACGCGAACGCGCCGGCCACAAGGCCCTGACCGAGGTGCTCTCGGTCCGCGACGCCACCATCATCGAAGCGAAACTGGAAGGGCGCACGGCCTCCATCACCCTGCGCATCAAGGCGGACGAAACCTACGCCCTGACCGACGCTTCGGGCAAAACCATCGCCGGCAACGCCGACCGTGTCGTCACCATGACCGATGTCTGGACCTTCGCCCGTGATGTGAAGTCGAGCGACCCGCGCTGGTTCGTCACCGAAACCCGCGACGACGTCAAGGAAGAGGAAGGCATGACCCTCCCCGACGCCGGTATCTCCGTATAACTGGCCCGTTGAGGGCCCGCGGAATGAAATGAAGCGAGCGGGCGCGTGCGTCAGCACGCGGTGGGGGCGGCGGTTGAGCCCCCTGATTAATCAGCCTGCAGCATACGTCCGAGTTTGCGGCCCGCGACGATATGCAGGTGGAAGTGCGGCACTTCCTGCCCGCCATGCAGCCCCGCATTGGCGATGACGCGGTAACCGTCTTTATCAAGTTCACGCACCGCAACGATTTTGCCGACGGCGGCGAAAAACGCGGCCTGTTCCTCGGCTGACGCCTTCTGCGCAAAATCCGTCATCGAAACATACTTGCCGCGCGGAATGACCAGAATATGCGTCGGCGCCTGCGGCTGGATGTCGTTGAACGCCAGTACATGCTCGTCCTGATACACCGGGTTGCAGGGAATTTCACCGCGCAGGATGCGGGCGAAGATGTTGTTGTCGTCATAGCTGCTCATGCGGAATATCTAGCCACGGGCAGCTACGCAGGTCTAGGGTCTTTCTATGACCGACGATATCGCAACCATGCGCGCCGCCTTCGAGGCCGTCTGCCGCTTTTACCGCGCCGAGCCTGACGTCTACGCCCGCGACTGGAAACACCTTGTCGATGCCTATACAGCGCCCGGCCGTTTCTATCATAACGCCGCCCACATCGCGTCCATGCTGCGCACCTTCGATAAAATGAAGCTGGGCGAGGCGGACCGCGTCGGCCTTTATGCCTTCGCCCTGTTCCACGACATCGTCTACGACACCGCCGATCAGGCGAGGTACCGCCAGAACGAAACACGCTCCGCCAATCTGGGCCGCGCCTTCATGGAACGCATCGGCGCACCGCTGCCCGTAGCCGAACGGCTAAGCCAGCGCATCCGCGCCACGCAGACCCATGACATCGACCTCAACCGCGACTTCAACGGCGCCGCCGCCATGGATGTGGACATGGGCATCCTCGCCGAAAAACCGCGCGCTTACCGCCGCTATGCCGATGCCATCCGCCTCGAATTCGGCCATATCCCGGATGACGTGTTCTACCCCGCGCGCCTGAACGGTTTCCTCATTCCCACGCTGAAGAAGGGCCGCATCTTTATGACGCCCGCATGGCAAAAACGCGAACCGCAGGCCCACGCCAACATGGCGGCGGAAATCGAACGCATTGCAAAACTGGGTTACGCCCCGGCTTAGGCCTCGGGGTATATGGCCTGCCACGCCGCCGGGCGTTCGCTGAACGGCACCGCCTGCCACCCGCGGTTCAGCACGTCCAGCGCGGGGTCCGTGAACAGCCCGTCCACCATGATGGGCGTACCATCCAGCACGATTTTACCCGCTTTGCCCACCAGCATGGTCGTGATGTCCCAGTGCAGGTGCGACCGGTTGCCGTTATCGACGATGACCGGGTCGCCCATGTAATCCGTCATGGTATACGCGTCGCCCAGTGCCACATGGAACGACCCGCCGATTTTCTCGGACAGCAGGATGCTGGCCACATGCCGCTTCAGGTAAGGGTTGGTGCCGATGCCGATTTCGCCGATGCGGCGCGACCCCGCGTCCGTGTTGATGGCGCGGTCGAGGTGCTGCTGGCCCTTTTCAGCCTTGGCCTCCACCAGCAAACCGTCCTTGAAGGTCAGCGTCAGGTCTTCCATCACCGCGCCAGCGTCATCCTTGGCGGCGAAGCGACCGCGGGCCACGATGGTGCCGTTGGTGGAATCGATTTTCGGCGCCGAAAAAACCTCCGACCCCGGGATGTTGCGCGCAATCACGCTGTTGCAGAACGTGAACCCGTCGATGGACATGCGCAGATCGGTGCCGTCGTCATTGGTGAAGTGAAGTTCGCGCCCCGCGTTCAGCGTGGAGATAAGCGCCGCCTGCGCGGTTTTTATCAAATCCCACGGCTGGTCGCACATGCGGAAATACAACGCCGCGTATTCCTTGTATTCAATGCCATCCACCTCCGCGTCCCGCTTCGTGGGTATGGATGTCAGCACCGAACGCATGGCGCCTGAAAGCACCTTTTCCCGCCACGGCTGCAGCAATGTGCGGTAAAGCCGGGCCTTGCCCGCGTCCGGTTCCAGCACCGTCCATTCCGGCAGGTTGTGCTGCACCAGAATGCGCGCGCTGATGGTGGCGCGGGAATCGATGGTGTGTTGCGCCAGCGCGGCGATGCCTTCGTCGCTCGCGGCCCGCATCAGCAGGGTTACGAAATTCTCGTCATGTACGCTCACGTCGAAGGTCAGCCTGTCGGCGGCGCAGCGTTCGAACAGCCTTGCACCGATATACCGGGCCTGGTCGCCCAGTTCCAGCAGCGGCACTTCCGTGGACCCGCGTACGATGTAAAGCTTGTCGGCCAGGGCGTCCTGCAGGCCGCGCGCCACCGGCGGTTCGGCGAATTTGGTCCAGTCCGACAACGGCGCATGGGCCAGTTGCTCACGCAGGATGGCGTCGTTCGCAAGCCCGCACACGAAAATGCGGATGACGCGCCGTGCCTGTTGAATGGCGGCGATGGCGTCGTCGGCGTAAAGGTCACGCGCATATGCCTCAAGCGCCTTCTGCGCATCCGCCTGCCACAGCGATTCCCGCGCCGCGAACTGCGCCAGCAGGCTTGCATCCTGCGCGAACAGGGAAGAGGTGGATTTCAAAATCATGCGAAAAGCTCCCGGAAAACCGTACCGGCGAAAAGTATACCGCTATGCATTGGGTTCAAGAAGCGTCGAGTTGCTTGGTGTAATAACGCCCCTGCACGAACGCGCCGTCCACCAGCGCATAATAGGGATGCTGGCCGATTTGCTTGTAACCGGCCTTTTCATACAGCGCGATGGCGGCGTCCATCGTCTCCCGCACGTCGAGGTTGATGACCGTGTGGCCCAGCTTTCGCGCTTCGTCCTCCGCCCGGTCGAGCAGCATGCGCGAAAGCCCGCGTCCGCGCGCCCACGGCGTCACGAACAGGCCGGTCAGTTGCGCGGCATGGCGCTGCGCCTCGTTGTTCTGCGTCGGGCGGATAAGCTGGCACGTGCCGCAGATGACGCCGTCAAGCCGCGCCACGAACAGCATGCGCAAAGGCATGACGATGACGCCCTGCCAGAAACGTTCCAGCACCTCCGGCGACGGCAGTTCCACCCATCCGAATCCGCCGCCCGCTTTAATGGCTGCGTCGGTCGCATCGCAAAGGTCGTTGAGGTCGGCTTCCGGCAGCGCGTCGCGTACAAGCTCGACGGCCAGAAGCTGGGAGTCTTTTGTTTTTGCGTTTGTTTCCATGGTCTAGTCAGGATAACGCGCGAAACGTGAAAAAAAAGAAAAGCATCACAACAATTCGATGTTGTGTCGCAACAAGCCGGGAAATCAGAAGGGAACGCTGCGGGGTTTCGCCGTTTTGCGTTTTGCTGCATCGGCGTTGCGCGCGCGCTTTGCGGCCTGCGGCAACGGCAGGTTCAACTGGCGGGGCGGCAAATTGGCCGCGCGCTCCTGCGCGCGCAGCGTCTGCCGGTTTTCGGAACCTGCGACGCCCATGGCGCGGCGCTCGCGCACGTTCAGCATCAGGAAGGCGGGCTTGCCGGGGTTTTCAATGTCCTGCGCCTGCGTTTTCGCCTTGATGCGGTTGATTTCCCACAATGACAGCGATGGCGCCGCCGCCACCCACAATACGCGGCCGCGGTCGATGACCGTCTGGTTGGTCAGCGGTGAATCATGCAAGTCCATGCCCAGTTTCACCGCGTGCTGCGCCGGTTCGTCGATCATGAAACGCTGGCCGAAAATGCGCGTCGTTTTCTCGGTCTGCGCAATTCTCATCTGTCGTTCGCTGACCGCGAACAGGAACAGGCGGGGCGTTTCCTGGTAATGCTGCTGCCGCGCGCGGGAGTGAACGGCGCGCCCGAAAATATCGCCCAGCACTTCGGCCATGCGGTTTTGCCTGTCGCGCACCACGAACCGTTTGCAGCTCTGCACGGAATCGATGTTGGCGAAATACAGTTGCTTGAGGCCATCCTGCCCGCCGATGGCCTTCGCCAGTTGCAGGTAATGCAATATGTCGGTGATGTCGCGCGCAGGCACCGCCACGTAATCGGGGAATTGTTGTTCCCACGTTTTTTTCTCCCAAAGCCCGCTATCCGGGTTGGATACGGCATTGAACCGCCCGCGCAGGCCTTCGAACCCGGTATCGAAATTGACGTTCACGCGAATGGTCTTGCCCGCTTTCAGCGCGGCGCGGAATGTCTCGGTCTTTTGCGCGTCATGCGGGTCGTCGCGGTAAACGCAGCCAGCCGCATGCTCCTCGATGGAGCGCGAGCGCCAGTGCGGCACGCGGGTGGACGCGTCGCCGTTGACCGAAATCGCCTCGGCCTTGAATTTTTCGCGCAGGGCGTCGTCGTCCTGCACGGCGCTGACATGGATGAGTTTCGCTTCGCAGTCGGGGCAGCGTACGCGGCCTTGCGCGGTCAGTGCGGTGTAATAGGCCTTGTCGTGGGTGTCGGCGTAAACA
>JAMIFL010000013.1:0-6823 GCA_035906295.1 Alphaproteobacteria bacterium
GGCGGGGGCCGGGGCAGCGGCGGGAGCCGGTGCGGGCGCAGGCGCGGCGGCCTTGGGCGTTGCGGCGGCGGGAGCCGGGGCAGAAGGGGCCGGTGCGGTTACGGCAGCCGGTGCAGGCGCCGGAGTCGGCGCTTCGGCCGCGGGCGCCTGTTGGGCGTCGTCATCGGAAATGATCTCGCGGATCGAGGCTAAGATTTCCTCAATCGACGGTTCCTGATCGCTGCGGGATTCGGCCATTCGCGGACTTGTCTTATTGTTTGCTGATAACGACTAAAGAAGAATATCAAAGCCTTGTCAAAGGGGCACCGCCCCCTTCCCCAGACTTATTAAGATATATTATCGCGGTGGCGGCGGGGGGCCGTCAATGTGCGTAATACATATCGTTGATGTTTTTATCAGTCTTCAGCCGCGATGTCGGTGCCCAGCCATTTGTGCTGGGCGGCTTTCATCTTCGCGCGTTCGGCATCGGCGCTGAACAGGCCGAGGTTTTCCGCCGTGAGCTGGCCGGTGGCGGCAAGCAGCGAATAGGCGGCGACGACGGCATCGCGCCTGGCCTGCACTTCACCCACCTGCGCGTCGAGCAGTTCGGCGTCGGCGTCGAGCGTGTCGAGCACGGTGCGGGTGCCGACTTCACGTTCCTTGTAAACGCCGTTGCGGGCCAGTTCGGCGGCTTCCACCTGCTGGCGGCGGGCGTCGATGGCGGCCAGGGACGCGTTGTAGTCGTTCCACGCGGTGGAGACGGTTTGCGCCACGGCGCGTTTCGCATCGGCGATGCGGTCGCGCTGTTCACGCTGGGCGTATTTGGCCTGCCGCACGCGGGCGCGGGTGGCACCGGCCTCGTACAGCGGCATGGTGGCGCGGATGCCGACGCTTGCCGACGAGACGTCATCGACCATTGAGGAGGGTTCGTAGGTTTTGCCGACGGAGCCTTGCGCCGAGATTTCCGGCAGCAATTCACCCTGCGCGGCGCGGATGGCGCTTTGCGCGGCCTTTTCGGCTTCGACGGCGGTGCGGATCTGCGGGTTGGCGGATTCGGCCACGGATTGCGCTTCTTCCAGCGTTTTCGGCAGGGTCAGCGTTTTGGGGTCGGAGGCGACGACAAGGTCCGTCCCCTCACCGCCCGCGAACTGGCGGTAGCGGGCGACGGCGCTTGAGAACGCGGCGCGCGCGGCGATGAGCTGCGCATCGGCGTCGGACAGGCGGGCCTGCGACTGCGCGACGTCGGTGCGGGTGCTTTCACCCACTTCGAAGGCGCGCGAAGCGGTCTGCATCTGGCGCTCGATGACGGCGCGGTTCTGCTGGGTCAGGTCGATGGTGGCGCGGTTGCGCTGAATGTCCATCGCGGCGGTGATGACGTTCAGGAACACGTTCTGCGTCGCGGTGTCGTAGGCGGCGAGCGAGGCTTCGGACAGACCGAGCTGCTGTTCGATCTGCGCCAGCGTGCGGCCGCCGCGGTAGAGATATTGCTGGGCGTTCAGCGCAACGTCGCGGCCGAACAGGTTGTCTTCGCCGCCGGGGTTCGAGTCAGCGCGCGACCATGCGATGCCGCCATTGGCGGTAACGATGGGGCGGCGGTTCGATTCCGCCAGCGCGACGTTTTCGTACTGC
This sequence comes from Alphaproteobacteria bacterium, assembly GCA_035906295.1. Classification (GTDB taxonomy): domain Bacteria; phylum Pseudomonadota; class Alphaproteobacteria; order Micavibrionales; family UBA1664; genus UBA6145. Next base: position 1,609 of record JAMIFL010000013.1, read on the forward strand.
TGGCGCAGGACCTCGCGCTCCGCGCGAAGGGCGGGGCTGTCGACATAGGCGGCGGCCAGAATGTCGGCGACGGTCGTGCCCTGCCCCGGCGCCACGGGCGCGACGGAGGCGGGCTCGGGCGCAGGCGCATCGGTGGCCTTCGCTTCTTTTGCGGATGCTTTCGCCGGTGTTGCCTTTGCCGGTTTCACCGGCTCGGGTTTCACGAATTCGGGTTCGGTTTTGGCGACGACGACAGGCGCGGCATCCTGACCTTGCGTGTCTTTTTCATCGAGGATGGGTTTTGCGACGGGGCCTTTGAAGGCGACGGGCGCAGCGATGGGTTGGGCCGCGGGTTGGGCGGGTGCGGGCTGGACCGGCGCGGGCTGGACGATGACGGGATCGGGGATCGGGTCGGAGCGGCGGCCGGGTTCGGTTACCGTCGAGGGCTGGCCCAGAATGTCGGCGGTGAGGTCGGCGCGGGCGGGCGCGTGGGCGAGCAGCGCCACGGCCGAAAGCGTGAGGGCCAATGCAGTGTGCGATTTGAGGATGGTCATTAGAATACAAACTCCGCAGCCGGTTCGAAGCCGACAAGGTAAGGGGTGCCGGCGTCAGCCAGGGTGGTTGTGTCAACGCCGCCCGTGGGCAGGCGGCGTATAACGGTGATGCGCCCCTGCGCGCGGGGACTTTCGCGCAGGACGCAGATGAGGCGGCCGTCCAAAGCCAGTTGTTCAACCAGACGGGGCGGGATTTTGGCCATCGCGCCGGGGACGAAGATGAGGTCGTACGGCGCCTTTGCGGCATGGCCATCGACATAAGAGGCGTTTACCAGCGTGACGTGCGCGCCGTCGCGGGCGGACAGGCGGTCATGGGCGGCGTGGCACATGGCGGTATCGGGTTCGACCACGACGACGGTTTCTATGAAGCGCGTCAGGATGGCAACGGCGGGCAGGCTTGCGGCGCCCAGCACCAAAGCCGCCTGCGCGGGCGCGCGGATGGCTTCCTGAAGCATGCGGCCCTCGGTCATCGGTTCCAGCACGAAGCGGGCGTTGGGCAGCGGCAGTTCCTCATCCCGGTAAACGCAAGGGGCGTGGGCCGCGTCAACCAGCGTTTCGCGCGCGAGGTGGCTATACGCCTCAACCAGCACGGGGTTGTGGACACCGTTGGTCAGAAGCTGCGCATTGACCATATTGAGGCGGGCGCGGGCGAAATCAGTCATGTCGGGGGATTCCAGAAGTGTTATGCAATTGTAATATTCATGCTCGTACTGTGGATAAGTTAGCGTACCGCTTCCGAAAAGGCCAGTGCCCGGCATTAACAAAAGTGTTGGATTTTACGCCGCACCCATGTTACTCGAAACACCATCTTGGCAAGCCCCTCGCGTCAATTTAGCGCAAGGGCCGTATCCAGGGGCGCGATGGCCGAGTGGTGAGGCAGAGGACTGCAAATCCTTCCACGCCGGTTCGATTCCGGCTCGCGCCTCCATTTTCTTCTTATATTTCAGGCAGTCTCCCTTCCCCGAACCGGCTTCGTTTTTGGTTTGGCGCGGCTTTGCCGCGCGGGTGGTTCGATTCCGGCTCGCGCCGCGTTTTTGGGTTGGGCCAAACTTGCGTTTGGCCGTGGGGGCCTGTATTTCAGATATGACAAATCTGGAGATGCCATGAAGGGCCACTTCCTTGAACTGGCGCGGATGCGCGACAAGCTGGCCTATACCCCTGACAAAGAGGGCTGGCGCGAGGGGGAGATGGCGTTCGGCATTGCGGACGCCCCTTTCATCAGCGGGTGGGTCTACCCCAAAACGCAGGCGGCTTATGACGCGGTGAAGGAAAAGGCCATGGGCGCGGGCGGCGTTTATGCCGACACGACCGTGGGCAAGGGCGAGGATGCGCCCAAGGATTACATTTTCCTGAGCCTTACGGACGAGGAGATGCACAAGGCGGAATGCCGTAGCTGCAACGCCGTCATCTCGCGCCGGGGCGTGGCGGCGCACAACCATAAATGCGAGGCGTGCGGCAAGCCCACCGCCCTCACCTACACGCGCGACGGGGCCATTCGGCTGACCTTCATGGACCGGGGCCGGTATATCGGCAACGACGTGATGTTCCGCATTTTCGAATACCGCGAACATGTCGACAGGCCGCATGAACTGGTGGTGTATGCGGCACCGATACTGAAGGAATACGAAAGCCCGGACGGGCGTGTATATGCGCGGCGCAGCCTGTTCGGCGTATCGTCGGAAGATGAGGCGCAGGTGTTGCTGGAAGATACGAAGCATTTGTACCGGCGCGAGACCGTGAAGGTCATCGACGGCGATGCCACGGATGTTATTTCCGTGCTGGCCATTCCCAACCACGACCCGCATTTCGTGACGGAGAAAAGCGTGTTCAATACCTCCGAAATATGGGGCGAGGTGCGGAATTACAACAGCGTGAAATTCTGGGAGGGCAAGAAATACGGCGACTTCGACCGCCTGCCCATTCCGGAAAGCCTGCACCTGAGTTCGAAATACGTGGACGGACACCGCCATTCGCTGGCGGAGCCGGATATCGTGAGCACCATCATGTCGGCGGCAGGGCAGGTTTCGCGCGCGGATTATTACCATCAGGACGGGCGCCCCGCGTTTTCGGGCCTCGCCTATGACCGCATGACGCAGTTCGTGACCCATTTCGTGGATGTGCCGGTGAAGAAATGGAACACGTTCCTGCGCGGTGCGCCGGAAGACGGGCCGGGCTTTATCTATGCCTTTGCCGCGTGGACGGGTAAACTTTCAGGTACGACCAAGACGGTCAAGGACGGACCCAATTTCGGCAACGCGCTGACCGCCATGGTCAGGCTTTCGGCGGGCGAGCCACTGAGCCTTCAGGAAGCGGTCGCCTATGAAGAAGGGTTGCAGACACCGCAGGCGCAGATCATGGAAGAGGGCGTCGAACGTATTTTAACCAACAAACTGAACGCCGCCATCCGCAAAAGCGGACGCCGCAAGAAAGGACCACAACCATGAGCAAGAACCCGCTGCATATCTGGTGCGACGGCAGTTACCGCCCCAATTACCGGACCATGGGCGCCGCGTGGGTGCGCGCAGCCAAGGACGGCGAGATGGAGCCGGAAAAACAGGGCACCACCCTGCCCCTGCTCAAACACGCGCATGCGCACGGGTCAGACATCGCGGAGCTGACGGCATTCGCGCTGGCGCTGGAAGCGGCGCCGGCAGGCGCGAATGTGGCCGTGCATATGGATTGCAACAATGTCATGAAGTGGCTTACGGAAGGCCGCGTCGACACCAAAACCAAGGCCTGCGAACCTGCTGTCATGAGCGCGTTCAACCGGGCCATGGCGGCCAAGGGGCGCATGAAATCGGTTGCGATTGTGCGGACTTCGGATAAAAACTCACCCAACATGGCGCTGGCGCACCAGTTGTCGCGCGCGGCGTCCACCATCGGTGAAGAGAAGAAGAAACTGCGCAATGCCCATCAGAATTCCCGACGACCTTCCCGCCCGTGAGATTTTAGAGGCGGAGCGCATTCCCCTCATCCGCGCCGACCGCGCGGACCGGCAGGACATTCGCCCGCTGCGCATCGCGCTTTTGAACCTGATGCCGGACAAGGTGAAAACGGAAACGCAGCTTCTGCGCGTGCTGGGGGCGACGCCGCTGCAAATCGACATGACGCTGCTGCGCATCGGCAGCCATGAATCGAAGAACACCTCGAAAGAGCACCTGCTGGCGTTTTACCGCACGTGGGACGAGGTCAAGGACCAGAAATTCGACGCGCTTATCGTGACCGGCGCGCCGGTGGAACACCTTGAATACAGCGATGTGACGTACTGGGCCGAGTTGCAGGCGATTTTCGACTGGGCCCGGACCAATGTGTTTTCCAGCTTCTTCATCTGCTGGGGGGCGCAGGCGGCGCTGAACCATTATCACGGCGTGCCCAAGCATGGCGTGGAAGCCAAGCGCTTCGGCATTTACGACCACCGCATTTTAATGCCGTTCCACCCGCTGATTGCCGGTTTCGACGACCGATTCCCGGTGCCGGTGTCCCGCCATACCGAGATTCGGCACGAGGACGCGGCCAAGGTGCCGGGGCTGGAAATTCTGGCGGAGGCGGACGGGACAGGGCTTTGCCTTGCATATGAGCCTGAAAACCGGCGGATTTACATGTTCAACCATCTTGAATATGACGCCGACAGCCTTGCGGGCGAGTATTTCCGCGACGCCAAGGCGGGCATGAACACCGCCCTGCCCCATAATTACTTCCCGTCCGACAACCCGGAACAGGCGCCGCCCATCACCTGGCGGGCCCACAGAACCCTGCTGTTTTCCAACTGGATCAACATGGTTTACCAGGGAACACCATATAATCTTGACCTGATGTAAAAAAATTCGTATCTCAATGGCCAGTTCGGCATATTCCTTGATAGCTCAGCGGTAGAGCAATCGACTGTTAATCGATCGGTCGTAGGTTCGAATCCTACTCAAGGAGCCATTTTTCCCCTGACGTTTTCCAGCCTCCTTCCCCCGAACCTACGAGTCTTTCGTTTGCATGGCTTCGCCATGCGGGTGGTTCGAATCCTACTCAAGGAGCCATTTTTTCCCGGACTTTTTCCAGCCTCCTTTCCCCGAACCTACGAGTCTTTTGTTTGCATGGCTTCGCCATGCGGGTGGTTCGAATCCTGCTCAAGGAGACGTTTTGTGTTGAAGCCCCGTTTTACGGGGCTTTTTTGTTGGTACACTGGGGGGATGAAAAAGCCGCTGCACCATCACCTTTATTTCTGGGTTCTTATCGCCATCGTCATCGGCGTTGCCATCGGGCATTACGCGCCGGAGACGGGGGTGGCGCTCAAGCCCATCAGCGAGGGGTTCATTGCGCTTATCAAGATGCTGATTGCGCCCATCGTGTTCTGCACCATCGTGCTGGGGATTGCGGCGGCGGGGGACATGAAGAAGGTGGGGCGCGTCGGGGCCAAGACGCTGCTGTATTTCGAGGTGGTTTCGACGTTCGCGCTGGCGGCGGGGTTGCTGGCGGGCAATCTGTTCAGGCCGGGGGACGGGTTCGGGGCGGATGCGGCACACCTCGATGCCGCCGCCGTGGCGGGTTACGCGCAGGCGGCGCATGAGCAGACGATGGCGGGGTTCATCCTGAGCATCATTCCCAAGTCGTTTTTCGATGCGTTTGCAGGCTCCGGCAATCTGTTGCAGGTGCTGTTGATTTCGGTGCTGTTCGGGTATGCGCTGAACCGG
>JAMIFL010000014.1:0-4178 GCA_035906295.1 Alphaproteobacteria bacterium
GTACGCCGACCTACATGCATGCCGTGGTGGTGGACGACCATGACATGGGCATTACCCATGTCGTGCGCGGCGACGACCACCTCAACAACGCCTTCCGCCAGAAAGTCATTTTCGAGGCGATGGGCTGGACCGTGCCGACCTTCGCGCACATCCCCCTCATCCACGGGGCCGACGGCGCCAAGCTGTCCAAGCGCCACGGCGCGCAGGGCGCACAGGAATTCAAGGACATGGGCTACCTGCCCGAAGCCCTGGGCAACTACCTCATGCGCCTCGGCTGGAGCCATGGGGACGATGAAATCTTCACCAAGGAACAGGCGTCCCAGTGGTTCGACGTGAAGGACATCAACGCCGGCCCCTCCCGCCTTGACCAGAAAAAACTCGACCACGTCAACGCCCACTACATGAAAGCGGCTGACGACGGGCGGCTGACCGACCTCGTGCTCGCCCATATCGGCGGCATGGTGGACGCAACCCACAAGATGCGCCTGCAATCCGGCATGCACGACCTCAAGGCCCGCGCCACCACGCTGGTGCAACTGGCGGCGGATGCCGGGATGTACCTGAAGGACGCGCCGTTCGATTACGACGACAAGGCCGCCGCCGTGCTGAACGACCATGATGCCCACCACGCCATGCACGATATTTACGACGTGCTGGCCCGCCTTGGCGCCGACTTTAAGGACGCCGCCATCGAAGCCGCCTGCCGCAAGGTCGCGGATGAGAAATACGGCGGCAAGCTTGCCAAGGTCATGATGCCCCTGCGCGCCGCGCTGACGGGTCAGACCGTGTCGCCCCCCATCTTCAAGGCCGCGGAAATCCTAGGCCAGGCCGAAACGATGAACCGGGTCAAAGCGGCGCTGCACTGGATGCACGACCAGGGCCACCATCACCACTAACAATTGACATAACGCATAAATTGGCATAGACTGGCAGCATGAAACTGAACCGCCGTAATTTCATGGGCATGGCCGCGGGCGCTTTCGCCGCAGCCGCAGCTTTCACCGGTTCCGCCAATGCCGCTGACTTCCTGAACGACGCCGCCGCCAAAACCAGCTTCGTGCAGACCGTGCATGACGAAATGACCGCGACTTACGAAGACAAATCCGTCATGACCCCCGCCCAGCTTGTGCAGGTGGCTGACAAATACGCCGACTACAGGAAATTCGGCGCCTCCCCCGCCGAGGCGGAACAGGCATGGAAGGCCGTGGCCACCGCAACCACCGAACTTTCCATTATCGACAAAGAGAATTTCGCAAAACTCAATTGCATGATTGGGGAAAGCACGTCAGCAAAACGCATGGCCTACCTTGCGCCGTCGTCCATGACGCAGGCCCCCGCCGGCCTGCCCGCCGGGGCCACCATGCTGCGCGCAGGCGACGACTGGCAGATCAGCATGCTGGCGACCGTCATCAACACGTCCCGCGTGGCGCCCGCCGCCCGCTGCATGCAGCCGGGTTAATACATAACACGCTCCCAATCTGTACTTTCGCCCAACCGTTGCTAGCTCGTAGCGACGCGCGTAGACTCTTTGCAGCGCACGAATCCGTGACGAAAAACAAAGAAAGACCATCGATGAGCAAGACCTTCACCCTGACCGACGATCAATCCGGCAAACAATACAAGCTGCCCGTGGTCGACAGCACCGCCGGCCCCAGCGGCATCGACGTGCGCAAGCTGCTGGCCGATTCCAGCCACATCACCTTCGATCCCAGCTACAATTCGACCGGCGCCTGCAAATCCAAGATCACCTTCATCGACGGCGACGCGGGCAAACTCATGCACCGTGGCTATTCGATTGAAGACCTGACCAACAAATCCAACTTCATCGAAGTGGCCTACCTGCTGCTCAACGGCGAACTGCCGACCAAAACCCAGTTCGATGAATTCAACAAGCTCATCACCTACCACACCATGGTGCATGAGCAGGTCCACTTCTTCTACCGCGGCTTCCGCCGCGACGCGCACCCCATGGCCATCATGTGCGGCGTGGTCGGCGGTCTGTCGGCGTTCTACCATGACAGCCTCGACATCAATAACCCGCAGCACCGCGAAATCTCCATCCACCGTTTGATGGCGAAAATCCCGACCCTGGCGGCCATGACCTACAAATACGCCATCGGCCAGCCCTTCATGTACCCGAGGAACGACCTCAGCTTCGTCGAGAACTTCCTGTACATGTGCTTCGCGGTTCCCGCCGAGCCGTACAAAATCAACCCTGTCGTCGCCAAGGCGCTGGAGAAAATCTTCATCCTGCACGCCGACCACGAACAGAACGCCTCCACCTCCACGGTGCGTCTGGCAGGCTCCACGGGCGCAAACCCGTTCGCCTGCATCGCGTCGGGCATCACCTCCCTCTGGGGCCCCGCCCACGGCGGCGCCAACCAGGAAGTGCTGGAGATGCTGCACGAAATCGGCACGAAAGACCGCATCCCCGAATTCCTCGCCCGCGCGAAGGACAAGAACGACCCGTTCAAGCTCATGGGCTTCGGCCACCGCATCTACAAGAACTACGACCCCCGCGCCGCCGTGCTGAAAGCCGACTGCCACGCCGTGCTTGAAGAACTGGGCGTGAAGGACGAGCCGCTGCTCGACCTCGCCATGGAACTGGAAAAAATCGCCCTGTCCGACCCCTATTTCGTCGAACGCAAACTGTTCCCGAACGTGGACTTCTACTCAGGCATCATCCTCAAGGCCATGGGCTTCCCGACCAGCATGTTCACCGTGCTGTTCGCGCTGGCCCGCACCGTCGGCTGGCTCTCCCAGTGGAAGGAAATGATCGAGGAGCCGGACATGCGCATCGGCCGCCCGCGCCAGCTTTACATCGGCGAAACGGCCCGGCCTTACGTCGAAGTCTCCAAACGCAAATAAGCGAAAACCCCGGCCTTGAAGCCGGGGTTTTTTCTAGAACATCAGGTTCATGTCGCGCGAATAGCGGAACGTGTTCGCATCGAACGGCGCCTGCGCCGCCCAGTCGTGGATACGGTATAAATCGGCATTTTCATGGCTGCCGTCATTGACGTCCATGGCCGCATGCAGGTTGAACGGCGTATGCACGCTTGCCCCGCGCGTCAGGCGCCCACCGGTCATCAGCACCCTCGGTTTCTGGGCATACAGCCATTCGGCCAGTGCAAGCCCGTCCCGGCGGGATAAATGCCCCAGCACGTTGTTACACAACAAAACGTCGACAGGCCCGCTTTTGGGCAGGGCTTGCTGGTCGCCCGCGTCATGCACCGTCACATGCCGCCGTATATCGTCCCTGATGCGCATGAACGTCCCGCGCGGCCCCGCCATGGGGTAACGTGCCGCCCGCGCAATGGCCGTGGCCACGGGGTCGATGTCGATGGTTTCAACCGTAAGGCCGGGGAAACGCTTCATCACCCCCGCCCGGGAAAAGCGGCAGGCCAGTGAATAAGCCTCGGCCCCGACCGAACCGCCAATGCACACCACGCGCGGCGTCCGTCCCGTGGGCCAGCGCAAAAGCTCGTCCGCAATCCAGCCGAAATGCCATGGATAGCGGTGGAACATCGTCGCCTGCTGCACGGGCGCATGGCCGGGATATTTAGGGTAAACGCCGCCCGGGCGCACAATGTCCCACAACGCGGCAATATCGGCAGGAATCTCGCCCATGACCGTGAAGCCTAATCCCGAAGATATTATTATGTCAACTTATAGGAAGATGTCCCAGCACGAACGCCGCCGCCTGCTGGGCCGGGGTGCCTTGCCCTTCGCCGCGCAGCAGGTGGTAGGCCTGTGCGAAACCCTGCCGTTCCCGTTCCGCAAGGCCGTTGCGGTTGATAAGCAGGTCCAGCGCCGTGGCGGCAAGGTTGCGGCCATTGGCGTCCTTTTGCAGGAATTCCGGCACCACGCGCTGTCCCACCAGCAGGTTGACGAGGTGCATGTGCGGCACCTTCACCAGACGCTTGGCCAGCAGGTAGGTCAGCGGCGCGAAGCGATAGGCCACCGTGTGCGGCACCCCCAGCATCGAAAGCTCCAGCCCCACCGTGCCTGAGGCCGCGATGGCCGCGTTTGACAGTGCAAAAGCCTGGAACCGGTCCTCCACGTCCACCGGGATGAACCGCTGGTCCGACCCGATGATGGATTTGAGCTTCGCCCACAGATGCGGCGCCGTAGGCACCAGCACCGCAAGGTTGGGCCATTCGCGCAAGACGCGGTAAGCA
>JAMIFL010000015.1:0-22942 GCA_035906295.1 Alphaproteobacteria bacterium
TGGGCGTCATGCGCGTCTATGCCCGCCAGCGCATGCCTGCCGTGGTGGTGTTGACCGGCGCGTTCATCCGGGAGAACTGGCGGGGAAAGGGCCTTGCGTACGGCATGCACGCCATGGCTCTGGACCATGCCCGCACACAAACGCACTGGTTCACCGCCACAGCATCGCATCGTGAAGGCAACGATGCACCCGGCCATATCCTGAAACGCCTTGGCTTTGTGTTCACCCATGCTACAACCGGCGCATGGGCCGACGGCAGCTCTGCCCGCGAGTGCCATTATCAAATCAAAGGCCTGCATGTCTGACGCACCCATCATCACCATCGACGGCCCTTCCGCTTCCGGCAAGGGCACCCTCGCCCGCCGCCTCGCGGATAAGCTCGAATTCTATTACCTCGACACCGGCGCGATTTACCGCGTACTGGCGCTGCACCTTCTCAGCCACAAAATCGACCCCGATAACGCCGAAGCCGCGACCGCCGAGGCCGAAGCCTTCGCCCGGACTTTTGTACCGGCGATGACGGAGATTCCGGAAATTCGTACCGACATCGTGGCGCAGGCGACCAGCAAGGCCTCCCGTCACCCGGGCGTGCGCGCGGCGCTGCTGCAAATCCAGCGCGATTTGGCCAATACCCCGCCGAAACCCTGCAAAGGCGCGGTTCTGGACGGGCGGGACACCGGCACCGTGGTCTGCCCGGACGCGCCTTTGAAGATTTTCCTGACCGCCGACCCCGCCGAACGGGCCGCAAGACGTACAAAAGAGTTGCTTTCCCGCGGGCTGGACGTTACATACGAGGCCGTCCTGCAAGACTTGGAAGCGCGTGATTTACGCGATGCCAGCCGTGACGTGGCACCCTTGAGACCGGCACAAGATGCGGCAACGGTGGACACCTCGGCAATGGATGCGGATGCGGCGCTGGAATTTGTACTTTCCCTCGTCCGTAGCCGTTTTCCGGGAATTGCCTGACACCCCTTGTCGTTCTGGGCTGACATGTCTTCGTGACAGCGGCCGGAAACAACAGGCGCCAGGGGGCATCCCGAGTACCCTAAAGGAAAATAAAAAATGGCACGTATTGCTGCACAACTGAAAGATCGTGCGGAGTCGAAGGACTTTGCTGCTCTTTTGAATGAAATGGTTAAACCGCAGACCGCCTTCGAAGGCACCGTCGTGAAAGGCCGTATCATCGGCTTCACCCCCGACGATGTGATCGTCGACGTCGGTCTCAAGTCCGAAGGCCGTGTTCCGATGAAGGAATTCGGCTTTGCCGCCCAAAAGAACCAGTTGAGCCTGGGCGACATCATTGAAGTTTATGTCGAGCGTGTGGAAGACCGTCACGGCGAAGCCGTGCTGTCGCGCGAGAAAGCGAAACGCGAAGAAGCGTGGAGCGAACTCGAGCGTTCACACCTCAAGAACGAACGCGTTCAGGGTATCATCTTCGGCAAGGTCAAGGGCGGCTTTACGGTCGACCTCAACGGCGCCGTGGCGTTCCTGCCGGGTTCGCAGGTTGATATCCGTCCGGTCAAGGACATCTCGCCGCTGTTCGGCACGCCGCAACCGTTCATGATCCTGAAAATGGACCATGCCCGCGGCAACATCGTGGTCTCGCGCCGCGCTGTGCTGGAAGAGTCGCGCGCGGAAGCCCGCTCCGACCTGATGGCGCAGATGGAAGAAGGCCGCGTCCTGCAAGGTGTTGTGAAGAACATCACCGATTACGGCGCGTTCATCGACCTCGGCGGCATCGACGGCCTGCTCCACGTTACCGACATTTCGTGGAAACGCGTCAACCACCCGTCCGAAGTGCTGCAGATCGGTCAATCCATTGATGTGATGGTCATCCGTTACAACAAGGAAACCGGCCGCGTCTCGCTGGGCCTCAAGCAACTGGAAAAAGATCCGTGGGAAGGCGCAGAACGCCGTTACCAGCCGGGTCAACGCTTCCAGGGCCGCGTTTCGAACATCACCGACTACGGCGCCTTCGTTGAACTCGAAGACGGCGTTGAAGGTCTTGTTCACGTGTCCGAAATGTCCTGGACCAAGAAAAACATCCACCCCGGCAAAATCGTTTCGACGAGCCAGGAAGTGGAAGTCATGGTCCTCGACGTCGACATGGAAAAACGCCGCATCTCGCTCGGCCTCAAGCAGTGCCAGCCCAACCCGTGGAAGGCTTACGCCGACAGCCACGCAGTAGGCGACCTGATCGAGGGCGAAGTCCGCAACGTGACCGAGTTCGGTGCTTTCGTGGCACTGGGCGTGGAAATCGACGGCATGGTCCACATGTCCGACATTTCCTGGGAACTGCCGGGCGAAGAAGCCATCAAGACCATCGAGAAGGGTTCGACCGTCAAGGCCAAAATCCTCGAGATGGATCCCGAGAAAGAGCGCGTCGCTCTTGGCATCAAGCAACTGACCGAGAAGCCGGAAGGCGCAATCGAGCAGCCGCGCGCCAAGAAAACCGCTGGCGAAGCCCAATCGGCCGATGCCTCCGGCGAAGCGAAAAAGGGCGGTGTCGTCACCGTCACCGTATCCTCGGTGGAAAAAGACGGCATTGCGGTTACGCTGTCCGATGGGTCGAAAGGCTACATCAAGCGTAACGACCTGAGCCGCGAACGTTCCGAACAGCGCCCCGACCGTTTCGCCGTTGGCGAAAAAGTCGACGCCAAGGTCATCGCAAAAGGCAAAAATGGCGAGGTCACCCTCTCCATCAAAGCCCGCGAGATCGACGAGGACAAAGCTGCCATGGCCGAATACGGTTCGACCGAATCCGGTGCATCGCTCGGGGACATCCTCGGCGCTGCCCTGGGCAAGGAAGCCCCGGAAGCCAAGAAGCCGGCCAAGAAAGCCGCTTCCAAGAAAAAAGCCGAAGAAGAATAATTTCCTCGGACTTACACGAAAAACCCCGCCCTTACCGGCGGGGTTTTTTGCACTGGACTAGGAAATGACGGGGATTTGCGCTGGACGGCGCCCACCCCACCACCCCGCGTTTCTATACCGCGCGTTTCTGCTTTGTAAGCGCGCCTGCCAGTGCCATGATGCGGCTGAACCGCGCATTGGGGCTGGCCCCCGGCGCGCGGCCCACGGCATCGCGCTTATGAACCTTGAAGCACTGAAACCCCACCGCAAGCTCATCATCTCGCAGATTGCCGCCGTCATGGCGGCGGGGGCGTTTCTGATGGCTTACCTGCGTTACCGCCAGACCGGCGAATGGCAGGAGCAGATGTTCGGGTCCTTCATGCTGTTCGGCCTGCTGCTGGTGGCGGTGGAGGTGAAATGCCTGCTCGACTGGCTGAAAGCGCGCAAAACCGGCGCGTTACAAAGACCGTAATCAGAATGGAACAATAAGCGGGTCTGCCACGTTGGTCCCTGTAACAAGGAGATTCGACGCGATGAAAGGTATTCTGCTCTGGCTGGTGGGCGTGCCCATTCCCATTATCATCCTGCTCTATCTGTTCGTTTTCAACTGATAGACGGTTACGAGATGCCCTTTGGGGCTTTCAAGGCGGAAGTCTGGGAAACGGGCTTCCGCCTTTTGGTATGGTCCCGCGTAAGCCCGCCCTGCCGTCCTGAAATCGGGCGTTAAATCAGGCTTTTTTTGCCGCTTCCTGCGCCAGCAGGTCCTTGCGCGAAGGTTTGCCCAGCAGGGTTTTGGGCAAAGGTTCGGCGCGCAGCTCGATGGTTTTCGGCACCTCGATGGGCGCGAGCTCCGCCTTCAGATAGGCGCGCAACCCGTCGACGTCGATGGTCTTGCCGTCCTTGGGATAAACCCACGCTTTCACGATTTCGCCGCGCGCCGCATCCGGCACGCCCGCGACGATGCATTCGCCCACCCCGTCGAACTGGTAGACCACGTCTTCCACGTTGCGCGGATACACCTTGAACCCGTTGACGATGATCATGTCCTTGATGCGGTCGACGATGGAGACATACCCGTCCGCATCCATGGTGGCCACGTCGCCCGTGTGCAGCCGCCCGCCCTTGAGCACCTGCGCTGTTTCTTCGGGTTTATGCCAGTATTCCTTCATCACCTGCGGGCCGCGCACGCACAATTCGCCCTTTTCACCCAGCGGCACCGGCGTCACGCCGTCCTCAAGGCTGATGATTTCGACGATGGTGCCCGGCACCGGCAGGCCGATGGACCCGGGCTTGTTCTTGCCCTCCGTCGGGTTGACGCACACGACCGGGGAGGATTCGGACAGGCCGTACCCTTCCACCACCACCGCGCCCGTAAGCTCTTCGAAACTCTTTTTCACCTCGGGCGGCAACGGCGCCCCGCCGGATACGCAGAACTGGATGGAGCGCAAATCGTATTTCGTGTGCGCGGCCTTGTGGCTGATGGCGTTGTAGATGGCGGGCACCGCCGGGAAGATGGTCGGTTTCTTCTTGCCGATGATGGCCAGCGTCTCGTCAATGTCGAAGCGCGGCGTGGCAATGATTTCCATGCCGAGGCGCACCGCGAAATTGAGGCACGCCGTCATGGAAAACACGTGGAAGAACGGAATGACGGCCAGCATCTTGCCCTCGCCTTCCCGGGCGCCGGACAGCCACATGCAGGCCTGTTCGCAATTGGCGCTGATATTCGCGTGTGTCAGCGCCGCGGCCTTCGGAATGCCGGTGGTGCCGCCCGTGTATTGCAGCAACGCCACGTCCGCGTGCGGGTCGATGGCGATGGGCGTGGGCTTGCCGTCATTGTGAACGAGGTCGTCGAAGGCGAGATAGTCGCCCGCATGCGCTTCGGACGAAATCTCTTTCCACTTCACCAGCGGGAACAGCAGGTTTTTGGGGAAGGGCAGCACGTCCGAGAAGCGGCAGACGATGACGTTTTCAAGCCGCGTCTGCGTCAGCACGCTGGCGGCCTTGGAGAACATGGGCTCAAGGTCGGTGGTGACGAGATACGTCGCGCCCGAATCCTCGATATGGTGTTTGATGTCGCGCTGGGAATACAGCGGGTTCAGGTTCACCACCACACCGCCCGCTTTCAGAATGCCGTAATACAAAACAGGATAGAATGGGCAGTTGGGCAGCATGAGCGCCACGCGCCCGCCCTTCATGAACCCGCGTTCCTGCAACCCCCGCGCCACGTGGTCGGCGGCCTGCCCCAGATCGTCCCAGCTATAGGATTTGCCGAGGAAATCGAACGCGCGTTTGCGCCCGTATTTGGCCCGCGCCCGGTCCAGCAGCTCATGCAGCGGATAGGCCGGAATTTCGGCATCCCAGCGCACGCCGGGGGCATAGGAGGGAATCCATAAATCGGGGGAATAAATAGACATGAAAACAAGTATAGCACGATTGATGGCTCAGGCCATTTCGCGCTGCATCATCATATGGTTAAGCCGAAAAACGATAGCCGGAATCGGTGGTGACGATAAGCGCGGGCAGGCCCGGGTCCGCCTCCAGCTTGCGGCGCAGGCGGTAGATATGCGTCTCAAGCGTGTGCGTATCGAGGCCGGGGCGGTAGCCCCACACCCGTTGCAGCAGCGTATCGCGCGACACCTCGTCGCCCTTCGAATCGAACAGGCAGGCCAGCAGGCGCGCCTCGGTATCGGTCAGCGCAACCGAACGGCCATCCGGCGTGCGTAAGGACAATCGCGCCGGTTCCAGCCGCCATGCGCCATGGTCGCGCGGCGTAGTGAAGCCAGATGCCGCGCTTGCCAGCGCCTCCAGCGCTTCCAGCACGTCTGACAGCCGCGCCGGAATGGGCAGGCCGCGCACATGTGCGCCCATATCCCCCGTTTTATCGCCGTGTCCCAGCAGGACCGCGGGGCCTTCCACCGCCCCGGCATCACCCGACGGGCAGACCAGCGTGACCAGCGGGCGCTCGCCGGCGCCGGCAAGCGCAAGCGCCCCGGCCTGCCCCCCGCTCAGGACATCGGTGAAACCTTGGATTTCCGCTGCATCCGCAGCCGCCACCCGCACGGGTATGTGCAATAACGTCATAGGCCTTAGTCTGGCACAGGGCTTGCACTAATCAACCGTGAGATGCGTATGCAGACACCCCCCACGGTTTCCGACATCACCTGGTTCGCCCCCAGGGTGAAGGTGCCCGTGGGGCCTGCGCCCACTGAAAACACCGTCGAAATCACCAGCAAACCGACCGGCAGGACCGCCAGTTTCGCGTTGTCGCTGCAAAAAGAGGATGCGAAGCCCGCGGACGCTGGTGTGAACGCCGGGCCTTCCATTCCCCACCGCAACCGCTTCGCCGTCAACCGCACGGCAGGCAACATGCCGGTTTACAACCCCGCCCCCATTACCGCCGACTTCGCCCCCCAGTTGACCGAAACAAAGGTTGAGGCAGGCCAGCGCCCCGGCTTTGGCGACCTGCTCGACATCGTAAACCCGTTGCAGCACATTCCGCTGGTCGGGGCGGCCTACCGGAAGGTGACCGGCGATGAAATAAGTTCAGTCGCTCAATTCATCGGCGGATTCCTCTATGGCGGCCCGATTGGCGGGGTTGCGGCCATGTCGGACATCGCCATGCGCGAACATACCGGGCAGGGCTTCGGCGATCGCGCCGTGGCCATGGCATATGGCGAACCTGGCTTCAAGATGACCCCGGCCGCCGCTTCGGCGGGCCGCTGGGCCACGCCCGAACGCATGGCAGGGACCCAGCCCGTCTGGGCCGCGCAGGACAAGGCGGCACCATCTGCCGCCACACCGTCCGGCCCCCTTTCCCCGTCCACCAATTTTGCCATGCTTTTGAACGGCTTATCCGGCACCACCCCCAATATCTCGTAGTTCAGCACCTTTAGACACACAAGATGTTGACGTTGGCAGAGAATCGGGTGAGAATCGTTCTCATAGCCCGGGTTTTCGGGGCTTGGGATTTCAAAACGATAAAAAAGAGCTGACTGGGAGCATGCCAATGTCCGACCTGCCGATTTCCGCACTGCGCGAACTGCGCCTGATGGAACAGTTTTTCGAGCCTGAGAACGCCGTGATGTTCGAATCCGAACTGATTGCCGTCCACGGCGAACAACCCATCTGGACCGCCATCGACGACGGCATCCTCGAACACCGCCGCCTGCCCTTCTCCGACGGGCGCGAACGCTGCATCTGCTGGCTGACCCCCCGCGGACGCGCCTTGGCGGACGCTAACGAACAGCCGGGCCGTGCCCTGGCGGACGCGAACTGACACGCCCAACGCTGGCCGCACGTCACGGGCGCCGAACGCAATTCCCCCTATTGCCCGTTGGGGCGCGGCTCTTTATCATTCGGGAAAGTCTTTTCCGCGAGGGGTTTCATGCCGCGTCTGCTTACCGTTTTTGCCTGCCTTCTGATGACCCTGTCGCTGGCCGCCTGCGGCACAAGCCACGACATCAACGGGTTTTCGACCTCGAAAAAATCGCTGATGAACTATAACTACGCCGCCGTCGACGCGCTGATGAACCGCGCGGGCCGGTCGGTCAACAAATCGACCCCCATGCTGGTCGGCACCATCGGCAACGTGAACAACGTCGAATCGTCCTCGACTTTGGGACGCGCCATTACCGAGCAGATTTCGTCCTTCCTGGCCCAGCGCGGCTACAAGGTCGCTGAAATGAAGCTGCGTCAGGGCATCAGCATCACGCAGGGCAACTACAACGGCAGCTACGCCGGGGAATACCTGCTTTCCCGCGACGCCCGCCAGATCAGCGGCGAACACAAGGCCGCCGCCGCCATCACCGGCACCTACGCCGTCGGCGCCGACACGGTTCTGGTGAACCTGCGTCTGGTCGACATCCGCACCGGCAACGTGATTACGGGCTACGACTACACCCTGCCCAAAACGCCGGACGTGGCGGCCATGACCAACAACATGGGCACGGGCAGCAAGGGCAACTTCTTCGCGGCCCCCTTCCCCGACAGCCGTATCTGACCCGCGTAAAACCGGGGTTTGACCGCTTTGCGCGCCGCCGGTTTTGGTGAATCAGGGTTTTTCGTTTATATTTCAGGGCATCATGATGGCTTCCGCCCCAGATGACGACACCCCGCAAACCCCGCCCGAAAACCCGAAAGGGAATGACGGGCGCGAGGGGCGCGACGCCAATTCCGGGGTGATGATAAAGTCGCGTCCGAAAACGCGGCGGCCCGCGATGTACAAGGTGCTGCTGCTGAACGACGATTTCACGCCGATGGACTTCGTGGTCCACATTTTGGAAAAATTCTTCTCGAAAACCCGGGCCGAGGCGACCGACATCATGCTGCACGTCCATCGCCGGGGTGTGGGTATCTGCGGCATCTACACCTACGAAATAGCCGAAACCAAGGTGACGCAGGTGATGGACTACGCCCGCGCGCATGAACAACCTTTGCAATGCACAATGGAAAAGGAATAACCCTGTGTTTGTCGTGACCCTGCATTACAAGGTCGGCCTCGACGTCATGGACAAGGCCCGCCCCGCACATCTGGAATGGCTGAAAAAGGGCTATGCCGATGGCCTGCTCCTTGCCTCCGGCCGCCAGAATCCGCCGACCGGCGGCTGCATCCTGACCCGCGGCATGCCGCGCGAAAAACTCGACGCTTTTTTGGCCGCCGACCCCTTCATGATAGACGGTCTGGCCGATTACCACGTCATGGAATTCAACCCCGTGCTGACCGCGCCCGAATTAAAAGGCGTTGAGTAGAAAACGCCGCGCGTCTGCGCTATATTGTACATCTTCCACCGGAAAGGGATTTTCGCCGTCATGCTTTCCAAAAATCTTGAAGCCACGCTGCACCGCGCGCTCGACTTGGCGACGGCGCGCCGCCATGAATACGCAACGCTGGAACACCTGCTTCTGGCCCTGACCGACGACCCGGACGCGCTGGCGGTCATGCGCTCCTGCGGCGCCGCGGTGAATGAACTTCAGGAACAGCTCATCCGCTATCTGGATACGGAGCTGATGAACCTCATCAACCCGTCCGTGGAAGAAGCCAAGCCCACCACCGGCTTCCAGCGCGTGCTGCAACGCGCCGCCATTCACGTGCAGTCGTCGGGGCGCGAGGAAGTGACCGGCGCCAACGTGCTGGTGGCCCTGTTCTCCGAACGCGAATCGCACGCCGTATTCTTCCTGACCGAACAGGACATGACGCGCTTTGACGCCGTAAACTACATCAGCCACGGCATCGCCAAGGTGGGCGGCGCGGATGCGCCCAAAACCCCGCGCGCCGCCGGCTCCACGGTCGAGGAAGAAAACGACGAGGTCAAGAAAGGCGCCGATGCGCTGAAGGCCTACTGCATCAACCTCAACGAAAAAGCCAAGCTGGGCAAAGTGGACCCGCTGATCGGCCGCGAGAAAGAGGTTGAACGCACCATCCAGATTCTCTGCCGCCGGTCCAAGAACAACCCGCTTTACGTGGGCGATCCCGGCGTGGGCAAGACCGCGATTGCCGAGGGCCTCGCCCGCCGCATCATCGAGGGGCAGGTGCCCACGGTGCTGCGCGGCTGCACCATCTTCGCGCTCGATATGGGTACGCTGCTGGCCGGCACCCGCTATCGCGGCGATTTCGAGGAACGTTTGAAAGCCGTCATCACGCAGGTCGAAAAAACCGAAGGCGCGGTCCTGTTCATTGATGAAATCCACACCGTCATCGGCGCGGGCGCGACATCAGGCGGCGCGATGGACGCGTCCAACCTTTTGAAACCGGCGCTTTCGTCCGGCGCCATACGCTGCATCGGGTCCACCACCTATAAGGAATACCGCCAGCATTTCGAGAAAGACCGCGCGCTGGTGCGCCGCTTCCAGAAAATCGACGTCATCGAACCGACCATCGAAGACACCATCAAAATCCTGACCGGCCTGAAAGAGGTCTATGAGAAGCATCACAAGCTGAAATTCACCGACGAGGCCGTCCGCGCCGCCGTCGAACTTTCGGCCAAGTACATCAACGACCGCAAACTGCCCGACAAGGCCATCGACGTGATTGATGAAGCCGGCGCGGCCCAGATGCTGCTGCCGGAAGCCGACCGCAAGGACGTCATCGGCACCGCGGAAGTGGAAGCCGTAGTCGCCCTCATGGCCCGCATTCCGCCCAAATCCGTATCGAAGGACGACCGCGAGGTCATCCGCAACCTTGAACGCGATTTGCGCACCATGGTCTTCGGGCAGGACCAGGCCATCGTCGTACTGTCCGACGCCATCAAGATGGCGCGCGCAGGCCTGCGCGACGCGGAAAAGCCTATCGGCTGCTACCTCTTCTCAGGCCCCACGGGCGTCGGCAAAACCGAAGTGGCGCGGCAACTGGCCAAGACGCTGGGCGTCGACCTCAAACGTTTCGACATGTCCGAATACATGGAACGCCACGCGGTGTCCCGCCTCATCGGCGCACCCCCGGGCTATGTCGGCTACGAACAGGGCGGGCTTTTGACCGACGCGGTGGACCAGCAGCCGCATTGCGTGCTGCTGCTCGATGAAATCGAGAAAGCGCATTCCGACATCTACAACATCCTGTTGCAGGTCATGGACTACGGCAAACTGACCGACAACAATGGCAAGACCGTGGATTTCCGCAACGTCATCCTCATCATGACGACCAACGCGGGCGCGGCGCAGATGGCCAAGGCCCCCATCGGCTTCGGCGGCCAGCACCGCATCGGCGAAGACATGGAGGCCATCAACCAGACCTTCACGCCGGAATTCCGCAACCGCCTTGACGCCATCGTCCCGTTCGCGCCGCTGATGCCGGAAGTCGTGGCCCGCGTGGTCGACAAGTTCGTCATCCAGTTGGAAGCGCAACTGGCCGACCGTAACGTCACCATCGAAATGTCCGACGCGGCCCGCGCGCACCTCGCGGAAAAAGGCTACGACCCCGCCATGGGCGCACGCCCGCTGGGCCGCCTTATACAGGAGAAAATCAAGAAGCCGCTGGCCGACGAATTGCTTTTCGGCAGGCTGGTCGACGGCGGCGCGGTGCGCATCGACTACGACGGCGAAAAAATCACCTTCGCCTACCCGGATGCCACCCCCCGGGCACTGCCCCGTTCGAAAGAAACGCAGGACGCATAAACCATGGGGCTTGAGGGGAAACTGCAGAAATGGGTCGATGCCGGGCTGATTGAGCCTGCGCAGAAACAGGGCATCCTCAGCCACGAGCGGACGCGCCACGCCAGTACGTGGAAACACGGCATGGGCATGGCGGGGCTTTTGTCCATCCTGCTCGGCATCGCGCTGGTCATTGCCGCCAACTGGCAGCTTATTCCATGGCAACTGAAGCTGGGCACGCATTTCGCCGTCAACGCCGTTCTCACCGCCCTTATCTGGCGCTGGCGCCACGACCCCGCGAAGGACACGCACCGCGAGGTCGCGGTATTCACCCTCTGGGGCCTGACGCTGACGCTCATCGCCCTCATGGGGCAGGTCTTCCAGCTTGATGGCCACGCCTACATGGCGCTGCGCGTCTGGTTCTGGCTGACCACGCCGATGATTCTGCTGTTCGCGCAAAGCCGCTTTATCGCGAAACTCTGGGCGTTGCTGTTCGTGGTCTATGTACCCTACGACCTGATTGCCGCCACATGGGACCTGACCGACGACTGGGTCGTGCGCAAGGGCGTGCTGGTCGCCACCGGCGTGGTGCTGCCGCTGCTGGCATGGAGCCTTGGCAGCCTGCCGCGCTTCGCGGTCAACCGCCCGACCATGGCTTATACGCTGCGCCACCTCGCGGTGCTGGTGGCGCTGCTGGGCGCGTCGGCGGCAAGCATCGAATTCTATATCTCCCGCGCGGCGGGCTATATGCCGCTGATACCCGCGATGCTGGCGCTGGCCGCCATCGCCGCCCGCTTCGTGATGCTGCCCCGCGCCCATAATGACGACGACCGCCGCACCATCGACCTTATCTGCATGGCCGGCCTGTTCATGTGCGTGCCGTTCCTGGTCGCAGTTAAAAGCGATATTCTGGCCGTAGTGCACTTCATTGCCTTCTGGGCGCTGGCAGGGGCGCTGTGGCAACAGCAGGACCGCCCGAAACAGGTCAGCACCGCCATCACCATGATTACGCTGCGCCTGTTCGTGGGCTTCGTCGAACTGTTCGGCAGCATGATGTTCTCGGGCTTCGGCTTCATCATCGGCGGGGTTGTGATGATTGCGCTGGTCAAGCTGGCCCGCCATCTGGACCGCTGGCTGAAACGGGAGCAGGCCGCATGACCCTGAACACCATGACCCGGAACACATGGCTTTACCTTCTGGCGCTGCTTTTGCCGGTCACCTTCCTCGGCGTCGAATCGCTGCACCATGTCTGGGCCCGCGCCCATGCGCAGACTTACGACGTGGTTCTCAAAGGCTACGACCCCCGCGACCTCGTTTATGGCGAATACATGCAGTTCCGCATCGAGTGGGCGGACCCCGCAAGCCAGAAACCGGCGGACCGCGACGTGAAAGACCTGCCCGAAACCGCCCGCATGTACCTGCCCGAGGGGCAGGGCTACGACTTGCAGGACATGCTGCGCGACGAACATCACCGCTTTACCGCAAATGCCCTGCTGATGGGCAAACGCGCCAGCCTGCAGGATTTGAAAATCGATGGAAGCCCGTGGCAGGACGCGCTGAAAACATGGCGCGAACGCCGCGCGCAACAAACCCGCCAGTAATCCCCGGCCGGTAATCCCCTGCCAATAACCTTGATACGCACGGCATTCCCCCTTGCCGCAGGCCCCTAAAAACAGACACAATGCCCTCATGACCGAACGTTATGACGTAGCCATTGTTGGAATGGGCCATCAGGGCCTGATTACCGCCAATCTTCTGGCACAGGAGGGCCTGTCCGTCGCGGTCATCGACGTGGCCTCGCCCGTGCGCGGCGGCCTGTCTTACGACACCTTCGCCCCCGGCTTCTGCACCGGCCCCTGCGCCCACGCACCCGTGCCGGTGGACCAGAACCTCGCCGACCGTCTCGGCCTTGAGGAACGCGGCTTCACCATGAAACCGGAACAGACCTGTTCCTTCGCGCCCTCGGCGCTTGAAACCGGCAAATATATCTTCGCCACCTCCTCCCGCGCCGCCACCCAGCGCGAAATCGCCAAGTTCAGCCAGAAAGACGCCGACACATTCATGGCGTTTTCCGACGAGGTGCACCAGCTGGCGCAGATTCTCGATCAGGTCGGCGAAGGCCTGCCGCCCTATACCCAGAACGGCTGGAAAGATTTGTGGGGCGTGTTCGAAACCGGCCGCCTGCTGGCCGAAGGCGGCGAGGCCGCGCAGCTTATGTTCGCACGGCTGATGAATGCCTCGCTCGACCAGGCCGTCGGCAACATGTTTGAAAGCGACGCCGTGCGCGGCTTCATCGCCACGCAGGCGACCATGGCGTCCATGACCGTGCCGGGCCGCAAGGGGTCCGCCGCGTCGCTCATCCAGTATATGCTCTCGCTCGGCGGCCACCGCCCCTACAGGGGCGACTGGCAACCTTTGCGCGGCAGCCTGCACCATTATCTGCGCGCATTGACGCAAGGCGCCATCGACCGCGACGTGGCTTTCTTCCCCGGTCAGGTGGCCGAATCCTTCCGTATCGACGGCGACCGCATCACCGGCATCAACCTCTCCGAAGGCGACCCGGTGGAGGCGGACACCGTCATCGCCGACATGAACCCGCTGGCCCTGTTCGACCAGATGATCGGGACCGAGCGTATTCCCGCCGAACTGCAGAATCGTCTGATGCCGCTGCGTCAGGGTGGCGGCTTCGTGCGCATGAAACTGGCGCTGAACGGCCTGCCCAAATTCACGGCCCTTGAAAACGGCGGGCAGGAAAACTTCCTCGCCGGTGAAATTCTGGTCGGCCCCAGCCCTGAATATATTTCCACCGCCCGCGCCGACGCCAAGGCGGAGGGCGGGTCCTATCGCCCCGTTCTGTCCATGGTCATCCCGTCGCTGTCATCCGACGAACTGGCGCCCGAGGGCATGCACGTCGCCTCCGTCATCGCCCAGTATTACGAGCCGGGCCTGCCCAACGACGCCGACAACTGGGGCGCCATCGCCGACACGGTCTACGGCGCCATCGAGGCGGTGGCCCCCGGCTTCTCGCGCCTTGTCGATACCGCCACCGTTTACATGGGCGAGAACATGACCCGCACCGTAGGCCCGCTGAACCGTGAGGCTTTGGGCGGCGGCCACCCGCTGACCCAGCTTTTCGGCGGCCTGTTCGGCCACCACGGGCTGGGCGCACAGCCCCCTTTGTCCAACCTCGTCATCTGCGGTTACGGGCCGGAGGCATCGGCCTCATCCCACTTCAACCGGGGCGGCGAAACCGCGGCCCGTACGGTCCTGAAGGCCGCGGCCTAACCGGGCAGCCCCCGTTTCTTTCGTAACGGGCTTGATTTGGCCGCATTTTTCGGCCATTCCTAAGGGCATGAAAATCCTGCGCAGCCTGCTCAGTGTCCTGTCGCCCGTCTCGTTCATGCTGACCGTATGGCGCTCGGGCGAATTCGTCGGCACCGACCAGGTCGGCAACCGCTATTACCGCGGACCCGCGCGCAAAGGCTATAATCACGACCGCCGCTGGGTCGTCTACAAGGACGAACCGGAAGCCAGCAGCGTGCCGCCCGAATGGCATGGCTGGCTGCACCACCAGACCGACACGGTCCCCAACACCGACGGCATGTCCTTCCGCCGTGAATGGCAACTGCCCTGGCGCCCGAATTTGACCGGCACCGATTTGGCCTACCGCCCGCCGGGCCACCAGCTATCCGGCGGCCGCCGCGATGCCGCGACCGGCGACTACCAGCCCTGGAGACCCGAAGGGTCAACCAAACAATAAGACCGAAGAACTGAGACTTACATTATGAAACGCAACATCATTGAAACCGTTCTGGGTGCCGTCGTCCTGGTCGTTACCGCGGGCTTCGTCATCTACGGCTCCACCGCGACCGAGGCAGGCTCCGTCAAGGGCTACCCCGTCACTGTAAACTTCAACGAAATCGGCGGCCTGAAACAGGGCGACGACGTGCGCCTCGGTGGCGTGAAGGTCGGCAGCGTCGACAGCATCAACCTCGACTCGGCCACTTATCAGGCCCGCGTCACCCTCTCCATCGACAACGACATCAAGCTGCCGGAAGACTCGGCGGCGCGCGTGTCGTCCGAATCCATCATGGGCGGCAATTACCTCGCGCTCGACCCGGGCGGCGATGACACCATGATCAAATCCGGCGGCCAGATCCGCTTCGCGCAGGACGCGCAGAACCTCGAAACCCTGCTGGGTAAATTCATCTTCTCGATGAGTGAATCGAAAGACGGCGACAAAGGCGCTGACGCCTCCGCCGCGCCTGCCGCCAAGGCCGCGCCCGCTGCGTCGGGTTCAGCCCTGCCGCAGATGTAAATGACGCGCCTTCCGGGTGTCATCTTATTAGCGCTGCTGCTGGCCTTCGCAGGCCCCGCATTCGCGCAGGACGATACCCGCAGTTACGAGGACATCGAAGCGCAGCAGATTCCCGCGCAAAAAGCGCAGGACGAAGAAGGCACCATCAGCCCCGAAGTACAGGCCATCATCGACACGCCCGAGGCGCCGGTGGTGAAGCAGGGTGAAATTACGCCGCCCACCGAACAGCCCGCCCCGCCGGAAGACGCCGCCGAACCCAAGAAACCGGAATACGAGGATATGCCGCAGGTCGAACTGCGCATCCTTGATAAAGTGCGCGCCGAAAGCCGCACCTATGTCCTCAATGTCGGGCGCACGGTGGCTTACGCCAATATCCGCATCCGCCCGCGCGCCTGCCGCAAGTCGTCCCCGCTGGACAACCCTGAAAACGCGGCCTTCCTGCAAATCTGGGAAGTGAAGCCGGACGGCATCAGCGCGTGGATTTTCTCAGGCTGGATGTTCGCATCCTCCCCCTCCCTCTCCGCCATGGACCACCCGGTCTATGACGTGACGGTCATGAACTGCAAAAACCCTGAAGCTGAAGCCAAGGCTCAGGCCGAGGAAGAAGCCGCCGCAGCGGAAACTGCCCCTGAAACGGAAACCGTTTCGGAACCGGGCGCCGACCCCTTCTCGAACGAGGCGCTCGAACGCGACAGCGCCGATTCCAGCATCGACTGATAATCCTCGCGCGCGATTTCGATACACCCGAACTGCACCAGATGCGGATTGACGAACTGGCAGTCCAGCAGGGTAAACCCGCCCGCCCGCAGGCGTTCGACCAGATGCACCAGCGCGATTTTGCTGGCATTGGTCACGCGCGAAAACATGCTTTCCCCGAAAAATGCGCCGTTCAGCGCAAGCCCGTAAAGCCCGCCGGCCAGCCTGCCGTCCTTGTCCCAGCATTCGACGCTGTGCGCGAGGCCCGCGTCATGCAGCTCGCAAAACCAGCCGCGGATTTTCGGGTTTATCCACGTCTCGCCGCGCACCGGCGTGCGCGCGGCGCAGGCGTCGATGACGTCGTAAAACGCCTTGTCCGCCGTCACCGTGAAAGGCGCGCGTTTCATGGCCTTGGCCAATGAATCGGGAATGCGGAATCCGTCGAGCGGAATGATGCCGCGCACCTCCGGGTCCACCCAGAAGACCTCTTCGTCCTCCGCGGAATCCGACATCGGGAAGATGCCGGAAGCATAAGCGGCCACAAGGTCGCCCGCGGTGATGTCGCGGGCTTCGCCGTCGCTTATTTCGCGCTCGCCCGCAGCATCCATGCAGCTTTTTCGTGATCGCCCAGAAGTTTGGTCAGCATGTCGGCGGTGGCGGCGTCATTCCCATCGTCGGCCAGCGTGATGACCTTGGAAATGCTGACCGCGACTTCTTCGCGGTCGTCGGCCAGGTCTTTCGCCATCTGTTGCGCTTCACGGTTCTGGCCGGATTCTTTCAGGCTCGCATGCGCCATCAGCGCCTTCATGGAAATCGGCGCATAGCTGTCCAGCGCGCGCAGGCGCTCGGCAATTTCGTCCAGCGACTTCCACAGGGCCGTATACTGCTCTTCAAACATGATGTGGTATTCGCGGAAATCCTCGCCTTCCACGTTCCAGTGGTAGGTGTGCGTCTTGTAATACAGCACGAACGTATCCGCGAGCACCGCATTCAGCGCCTCACAGATAGCTTTGCGTTTCTTGGCGTCGATCTGTTTCATGGTTTTAACCCGGTTGCCTTTATCCGTTGTTGCCTTCGCCGCCGGACCCGTCAGGGCCGCGCGGCGCATAGTTCCCTAACCCCAGTTGGGGCGATTGGGTTCCCGGTCCCAGACTGGGCGGCCCCATGCGGGGGGTGTGGTGCAGCTGCTGGCGCTGGGCGAGGCTTTGTTCCTGCACCAGTTGCTGCGCCAGTTGCGGGGCTACCTGCAATGTCTGCGCCGAAAGGCCCGCGCGGTGCATGATGCCGCCGTTGCTGCCCGTGTCGCCCAGATTGTCGCGGTGCACGCTCTGCGCGAATTTCGCGTTTCTGAGCCATGTCTGCAAAGGCATGATGCCGGACTTGATGGGCCCCTGGGCGAAATAATCGTCTTCCATCGAAACCTTCACCAGCGGCACCTGCTTGGCGTAGACCATGCGGCCCTTTTCGACCGCGCAGATATGCAGGTAATGCGTCTGGCGCAGCGGGTCGACGAAATCGTACCCGACGGGAATGTTGAGCCTGAGCGAATCCATCGCCTTGCCGAATTCCAGCGTCAGCGTGTGCTCCCCCAGGTCGAAAATGACGCCCGAAACGTCGTTGTTGAGCGCATTGCTGGATACGAGGCCCAGCTCTCCGCCCTGTGTACCCAAAAGGTCGATTTGCATCACAGTGGCCCTAGTTTTTGCCTGTCTTCTAATTTAGCGTCTTTTGGCCGATTTGACCAGTGGACCCACCCCGCCCATGACCTTCATCGCAGGCCTGTTTTCAGGTCTGGACCAGCAGAAAACCGATAACGCCCGCGACATCGCGCTGGCGCTTCTGGCCGCGCGCCCGGAAAGCCGCGGCGCCGATGACGTGAACGCATGGGCGCACGGCCCCGTGGCGCTGGCGGCCCATGCCCGCCGCACGCTGGACCTGAGTTACGACGGCGTCCAGCCCGCCCACGCGGCCGACCGCACCCGCGCCGTCGCCTTCGACGGCTATATCGCGAACGCCCCCCTGCTGCGCCGTGAGCTGGAAGAAGCGGGCAGGCGCCTGCAGGGCCACGGCGACGCCGAACTGGTGGCCGAGGGCGCGGCCCACTGGGGCCTCAACCGCCTGCTGCAGAAAATGGAAGGCGCCTTCGCCTTCGCCTTGTGGGACGCGGACCAGCAGGCCCTGCACCTCGTGCGCGACCGCATGGGCGCACGGCCCCTGTATGTTGCGGCCCATCCCGGCGGTTTCGCCTTCGCGTCCGACTACCGCGCCTTTGGCGTGCTGCCCGGGTTCACCGCAATCCTCAACCCCGACGCGGTGGCAAGCTACCTCGCATGGGGCTATGTCACGCCGCCGCTGGCGCTTTGGCAGAACGTTCTGGCCCTGCCCGCCGCCCATCGCCTGATGCTGCGCGCGGGCGACGATGCCCTGCCCGCGCCTGAAAATTACTGGTCCGCCGCCCGCGCTTTGGAAGAAATCGCCCTGCGCGGCCCGCGCAATGCCGACCTGCCGCGCCATGACCGGCTGGGCGGCCAGTTGGCCGCGGAAGCCGTCCGCATCGACATC
Source organism: Alphaproteobacteria bacterium (assembly GCA_035906295.1). Taxonomy (GTDB): domain Bacteria; phylum Pseudomonadota; class Alphaproteobacteria; order Micavibrionales; family UBA1664; genus UBA6145. Next base: position 18,512 of record JAMIFL010000015.1, read on the forward strand.
CCCTTCGCCTTCCTCGATGACGCCAGCCCCGCCGCGCGGCAGATGCGCATGACCCTCGCCCGCGCGAGTGAGAAACAATTCGCAACCCACGCCGTGTTCATGCCGGACGCGGCCGCCCTGCAAACCGCCTTCGACACGCTGGCGGCCCTGCCCGAACCCGTATCGGACCCCGCCGCCCCCGCATGGTTTACCGCCATGCGCCGCGCGGCGGCTGATGTCGGCGTCTGCATTGCCGCAAACCCACTGGCCACGCCGGCGGCGGATGACGAACGCACCGCCCGCCTGCGCCGCATGGCCATGCGCGTGCCCGTCTGGGCGCGTGTCCTGCTGCCCGCAAGCATGCGCGCGCTGGTGCAAAGCCATGCGCAGGCCTATGCCGCCGCAAGCCGCCTTTGGCCCAATATCGGCCCCGCGCTTGAAAGCGCGGAACCGCGCATGGAGGCATCGACCGCCGAAATGCTGGCCTTCCACGCCTTCGCCAACCGCTTCAGCCACGGCGTGATGCCCGCGCTGGACCGCATCGCCGCCGCCGCGCAGGTGGAAATACGCCTGCCCATGGCCGATGCGCGGCTGCTGGAATACGGCCTGCCCGCCGCCCCTGAAGCTAACCCCGGTGACGCCGCCGCGTGGATGCGCGGCCCCCTGCGGCCCCGTATACAGGACCTCATGACCCCGCCCCTGTTCCAGCGCGTGGGGCTGGGTGACGGCAAACCCTACCGCGACGCGTGGCAGGCCTTCCTGAACGGCGAGGATGCTGACGCGAAACGCCTCTGGACACTGGCCACCCTGCTGGCATGGGCCGCCCGCAACTAGTTGCCTTGAAAACGCGGCTGGATTAGCGTGCGAAGCATGATTTTACTGACCGGCGCCGCCGGATTCATTGGTTTCCACACCGTTCAGGCGCTGCTGAAACGCGGCGCCCGCATCATCGGCGTCGATTCCCTGAACGACTATTACGACCCCGCGCTTAAGAAAGCGCGGCTGGCCGAAATCGGCGACCACCCCGCTTTCACCTTCATCGAGGCGGATATAGGCGACGCCGAAGCCATGAAGCGCATCGCGGCTGCATATCCGGACATCACCGCCGTCATCCACCTCGCGGCGCAGGCGGGCGTACGTTACAGCCTTGAAAATCCCTTCGCCTATGCCCAGTCCAACCTGACCGGACACCTCGCCATGCTGGAACTGGCGCGCCACGCGAAAAAGCTGGAACATTTCGTCTACGCCTCATCCTCTTCCGTCTACGGCAACAGCACGCAGGCGCCTTTCGCTGTCGAGGCGCGGGCCGACCAGCCCGTATCCCTCTATGCCGCGACCAAGCGGGCAGGCGAACTGCTGACGCATTCTTACTGCGAACTTTACGGCATTCCCGCCACCGGCCTGCGCTTCTTCACGGTCTACGGCGCGTGGGGCCGCCCGGACATGGCGTATTTTTCATTCACCAGGGCCATTCTGGAAGGCCGGCCCATCAGGGTTTTCAATGAGGGGGACCTGCGCCGCGACTTCACCTATATCGACGACATCGTCCACGGCATTCTGCGCGCGGTTGAAACGCCGCCGCGCAGGGGCGCGGCCCACACAATCGGGCAGGCGCCGCACCGCATCTTCAATCTGGGCAACCACCGCCCCGTCATGCTGGGTGATTTTATTTCAACGCTGGAAAATGCGCTGGGCGTGCAGGCCCTGCGCGAAAACGCCCCCATGGCCCCGGGCGACGTGTACGAAACCTGCGCCGACATCACCGCCGCGCGCGAAATTCTGGGCTTCGAGCCGCAGACCGAACTGGCCGAAGGCCTCCCCGTTTTTGTTGACTGGTATCGCCGCTACTTCGCGGCCTGAGGAACCGGATGCCCGCCGGACGAGCCCCCGGACTGGCCCCCCGACTGGCCCCCCGACTGTCCCATGCCGTGCAGGTACGCCACCATGCCGCGCGCGATTTCTTCAGGCCCCGTGACTGCAAGGTCGACATCCTTGGTTTTGAAATAGGCCATTTCATCGTCGTTATGCGCGTGCACCAGCACCTTGATGGTGGGTTTGATTTTATGCGCCGCATCCACGATGCGCCGCGCCTCGAACGGGTCGGGCACCGCGACGACGATGGCCACCGCCTTGTCGATGGCCGCGGCCTCCAGCGTTTCGGCGTGCGCGGCGTCACCCGCGATGGCGTGGTAGCCGCTGTCACGCAGCGCATCCACCCGTTCGCGGTTTGAATCCACGACCACGAGGTCGATATGCGCGGCCTGTATGGTGCGGCTGATATGCTTGCCCACGCGCCCATGGCCGACAAGGATGACGAGGTCGCGCAGCGCGCGTTCCTCATCCCCGCGCAGGTGGGAAAGGTCGTCGTCCTCCACCTTCAGCAACCGCGACAAGCGCGGCCGCCGGCTCACATAATCATGCATCAGGCGGGAACCGTAGAACGTCAGCGGGTTGAGCGCGATGGAAATGATGGCGCCCGCAAGGATAAGGTTGCGCCCGTCTTCCGGCAGGAGACCGTACATCACCCCCAGCGCCGCGAGGATGAACGAAAATTCGCCGATCTGCGCCAGCCCCGCCGACACCAGCAACGCCGATTTGAACGGGTATTTGAACAGCATCACAAGCCCGAACGCCGCCACCGACTTGACCACCATGATGATGCCCACCACCACCAGCACCTTCACCGGTTCTTCCAGCAGAATGCTGGGGTTGAACAGCATGCCCACGGCCACGAAGAACAGCACCGCGAACGCGTCCTGGAACGGCAAAGCGCGGTCCGCCACCTCGTGGTTCAGGTCAGATTCCCGGATCATCATGCCCGCGAAAAACGCGCCCAGCGCCAGCGACACGCCGAACAGCTTGGCCGCCCCGTAAGCAAGGCCGACCGTGACGGCGAACACCGCCAGCGTGAACAACTCGCGCGATTGCGTGCTGACCACCTGATTCAGAAGCCACGGCAGGAAACGCTTGCCCGCCACCAGCATGACCACCACGAACGCCGCGATCTTGACCAGCGCCAGCCCCAGTTCGCGCGCGACCAGCATGGGCCCGCCGCCCGTTTCGGCCGCGTTCACATGGCCCAGAGCCGGAATAAGCACCAGCGCCAGCACCATCACGAGATCTTCAACGATAAGCCACCCGATGGCGATGCGCCCGTTCACCGTCTGCGCCACGTTGTGTTCTTCAAGCGAACGCAGCAGCACCACCGTGCTTGCGACCGACAGGGCGAGGCCGAACATCAGGCCGCCCTCGATGCTCCAGCCCCACAAATAATGCGCCACGAACGTCGCGACCGCCGTCGCCGACCCGATTTGCACGATGGCGCCGGGAAGCGCGATTTTCCGCACCTCCTTCAAATCGTCGAGCGAGAAATGAAGCCCCACCCCGAACATCAGCAGCACGATGCCGATTTCGGCGAGCTGCTCGGCAATGCCGACATCCCCGATATAGCCGGGCGTATAGGGACCGATGAGAATGCCCGCCAGCAGGTAGCCGACGATGGGCGGAATGCGCAGTTTTGTTGCAATCATCCCGAAGGCAAAGGCCATGCCCAGCCCTGTCGCGACTGTCGATACCAACGGCAAATCGTGCAAGGCCATGCGCCTCCTGAATGACAGTGTGGAATAACCCTATTAAAGCTACAGCAAAAACAATGAAAAGCCAGTGAACGAAACCTAAAAATCGGAAGAAAAATCAGCCCGTTGGGGGTCGGCAACGCGTAAACGGAGCGAGGCGCCGGAACGCCCTTGGGACGAGAGACGGGAGACGATGGTCAGGCCCCGCAAAATCTGGAGCGGGCGACGGGAACGGTTACCACCCCAGAAACGCCTTCAAAGGCGCAGATTTCGGTCACTTACCGCCGACAATCGTGACTGTTTTGTACAAACCGCTGTACCAAACGTCAAGAAATTTTGGCGGTTGTGATTTTTGAAACCGGTTTCATTTTTATTCGTCTTCTTTTTTTGCTCGCCGAACCAGCTCAACTTTGCCGAATTTTTTCGGCCCCATCCCGTTTGTCGTCATGGCCGGTTTTGTAGCGGCATATTTTTGCGATAGCGCTGCAACGTGTTCATCATCTATTGGGCCGTACAGAAAACGGTCCGAGTTGCCGGAACGCCCGACGTTCTCCTGTTCAACCGCCATAGCCGGTAAGCTGAAAAATTTGAGCGGCAATTCCCGCCAAGTCAAAACCAACAGCTTCATAGGCGATAAAGGGAAAGTGACCTGTGCTGTGGGGTTTAAGAATCCGCCATCGCCGTAAAAGGGGTGTGCAGAGTTCTCATCTACCAGTTTTGTAACCGGATTATCGCTTGTTATCAGGTAACCGGCCTTTGCCGTTCCAATTGACCAGTTCATCTTCATAAACAAATCTGTCAGACCTTCAGCCTGCCCGATAACGGTAAGGGTGCCCTCTTGCGGCACAATGAATTTATATCCGCTCGGGTCCAGCAT
>JAMIFL010000016.1:0-4341 GCA_035906295.1 Alphaproteobacteria bacterium
AACCATGAACGTAACCGCAACTGCAAGCTCCGGTCCTGAACGCAAGGCGAAAACGCAATCCATGCGTTCGCCGCTCATTGCGTCGTTGCTGTTCCACGGCTTCCTGATTTTGCTGTTCTCGGGCGCCTTTTTCTTCTTCTCCAAGCCGGTCGAAGTGCCGCTGGAAGCCATGGCGGTCGAATTGCTGCCCATCATGGAAAAGGCCCAGAGCAACATCGCGGCCCCCATCGCCCCCAAGGTCAACAAACCGGAAGAGGTGAAGGACGAACCGCCGCCGATGCCCAAGGCGACCGAAGCGAAACCCACCCCCAAATCCGCCGAACCCAAGCCGGTTGAAAAGGTGGAGGCCGAAAAGTTCGAGGAAATCCGCCCGAAAGAAGCCCCCAAGCCCCCGGTGAAGAAAGCCGAAATCGCGCCCAAACAAGCGCCGACGCCGCCCAAACCTGTCAAGCAGCCTGAGAAAAAACCCGTCGAGGCGAAAAAAGAAGAAGTCAAAAAAACCGAAGAGCCGAAAGAACAGACGGAAGAATTCTCCTCCGTCCTCAAGAACCTCGTCGGCGACGAAGAAGCCCAGCCGATGCCGGATAGCGTCCCGCGCGACACGCCGCGCCAGGCCCCGCAGCTCACCGCGCCCGCGCCGCTGGGCGCCCAGCTTTCAATGTCTGAACTGGATGCGCTGCGCAGCCAGCGTGCGCAATGCTGGAACGTCATCGCCGGCGCGCGCGATGCGCAAAACCTCATCGTCGACATCGACGTGACCGTCGCCGCCGACCGCACCCTTATCGACGCCCGCGTCGCCGACCGCCTGCGCTACTCGTCCGACACGCTCTTCCGCGCCGCCGCCGACTCTGCCATCCGCGCCCTCCACGCGCCGTCCTGCAGTCCGCTGAACCTGCCGCCGGACAAATACGACCAGTGGAAATCCATGACCATCTCCTTCGATCCGAAGAACATGTTCTAAAAGGGCAGGGACCCTAGGGAAAATCCACCTTTACCCCTTCACATTCTGGTCACAGTTCTAAGTTACCGATAAGCTTGCCAAAACATTGAGGATTCGTTCGATGCGTAAATTCGCCGCCCTGTTCCTGTTCATCATCGCGCTCATGCCGATGGCCGCCCGCGCGGAACTGAAAGTCAGCGTCACGCAGGGCCGTGTTGAACCCATGCCCATCGCCATCTCCGCCTTCGTCGGTGATGGCCCGAACGCCCAAATCGGCAAGCAGATTTCCGACATCGTCTCGCGCGATCTGGAATCCTCCGCGCTCTTCCGCCCGGTCAACCCGGCCTCCTTCATTCAGGACGCACGTTCCGCGGCACTGGAAGGCCCCCGCTTCGCCGACTGGAAACCCCTGAACTCGCAGGCCCTCGTTACCGGCGCCATCACCGCCGCGCCCGATGGCCGCCTGCGCGTCGAATTCCGCCTGTGGGACGTCTACGCCGAAACGCAGGTCGACGGCATGGCCTACACCACCACGCCGCAGAACTGGCGCCGCATCGCCCACATCATCGCCGACAACATCTTCAAGCGCCTGACCGGCGAAGAAGGCTACTTCGATACCCGCATCGTCTACATCGCTGAAAGCGGCCCCTACAACAACCGCGTCAAACGCCTCGCCATCATGGACCAGGACGGCGCCAACCACCGTTATTTGACCGACGGCTCCTACATGGTGCTCACCCCGCGCTTCTCCCCGAACGCGCAGGAAATCACTTATCTCGCCTACGTCAACAACCGCCCGCGCGTGTACCTCTACAACATCGACACAGGAAGACAGGAAGTCTTGGGTGACTTCCCGGGCATGACCTTCGCCCCGCGCTTCTCGCCGGACGGCAACACCGTCGCCATGTCGCTGGCTTCGAACGGCAATACGGATATTTACCTGATGGACCTGCGCACCCGCCAGATCAAGCAGGTGACGAACGCGCCGAGCATCGAAACCTCCGCCAGCTTCTCGCCCGATGGTCGCCGCATCACCTTCGAATCCGACCGTTCCGGCAAACAGCAGATTTACGTCATGAACTCCGACGGCTCCAACCAGCAGCGCATCACCTTCGCCGAAGGCCGCTACGCCAACCCGGTCTGGTCCCCGCGCGGCGACCTTATCGCCTTCACCAAGATGCTGGGCGGCAAGTTCTACATCGGCGTCATCAAGCCGGACGGTACGGGCGAACGCCTCATCAGCACGTCCTTCCACGTCGAAGGCCCGTCATGGGCGCCCAATGGCCGCTATCTGGTCTACTTCAAGGAACTGCCGTCCGGTAACGGCCGCAGCGCCAAGGCCTACATGATCGACCTGACCGGCTACAACGAACGCCAGCTCCAGACCCCGGGCGACGCCTCCGACCCCGCCTGGTCGCCGCTCAACCCGTAAGGGCTGAAACCCTGATTTAACGAAAGCCGGGCCTCGCGCCCGGCTTTTTCTTGGTTTTAATTGATATATACGCAAGAAAAAATTGCTATAAAACAAAGAAATACAGTAATCTGACCCCTGAAAAACAGGGAAAAGACCATGAGAAGCGCCGCCGACGCCACCAGAAAACAACCGCAAACCATTGAGATGATTGCGTTTACCAAGGAAGAACTGCGCGAGGTCGCCGACGCCTACGCAGAACAAATGCACGCCGACCTCATCCACGAAAATGCAGTCTTGCGCGGCAACCCTTCCAGCTTCTTTGCCCGTCACTGGGCAGCGGTCGCATCAGGTGTCATGGCCATCTCGCTCGTCAGCGCCATCGTCGGTTCCGAATATTCCCCCCGCAACGGCTGGATTGACGGTAAACGTGTTGGCTTGGCCGAAGGGCGTGCCGCCGGTCTTGCCGAAGCCGAAAAGAAAATAAGTGCCGCCTTCGCCGAAGGCGAAAAGGAAGGCGTGAAAAAAGGCTTCATCAAGGGCGAGCTTGCGCAAAACCTGAAAATCCAGGCTCAGGCGCGCGCTACGCTCAACCGCGTCCTGCTCGACCCCAATTTCACCGCGTCGCCCGACGATGCGCGCTTCCGCCCGCACAATGCGCGCTCCGGCCTGTCCACCGTGGCGTTCCGCAAATGAAAACCTTTAACGCTTACACACCTGAAGAAATCCGCCGCAAGGTCGTGCGCGCAAGCGTCCTCACCGGCCTCGCCACCGGCTTCGGCGCCGCCGCCGTGGTCGGTTACGGGGCCTATCACGTCGGCCTCAAAATGGGGCAGCACTGCTCTGAAACCGCCATGCGCCACGCCGAAAACACCGCCCCGCGCGACGCCGTGCGCCAGCAGATCATTTATTCCGACACCATGCGCTTCTGCGCCCGCTGATTTTTTTACATTCCGTCCAAAGAAAAACGCCCGGCATTCCTGCCGGGCGTTTTGTTACTGGTGAATTAGATGCCGTTGTTTTTCGGTGCAGCGTAGGAGCTGTAGCCGCGCATGGACGACGTGTCCGTATCCGGCTTGTCGCCTTCGTAAGCCGGGGTGAAGCCCGGGTAAACGGTGGCGGCCGGTTTCGCAGCCGCTTCAGCAGCATAGATTTCTTGAAGGGGTTTAGAACCGTCGGTGGTGTGGCCAGCCAGGTTCTCGGTACCGGTAAAGAACGTTTTAGAAGTCATGAAAGGAAATCCTTTCGATTAGGGTTAGGCCTGAACTGCGGCCCGGGGGAACCCAGACCATAATCCCGCGCTCTTTCGCCTGTCAAATTATTTTCATAAAAAACCAAAGCCCGGCTTCAGTTTTCAGCAAACTTGCCAAGGACGGGCGTGAATTCGTTGATGACATCCTCGTAGGTCGACCGCTTGAACGGCACGATAAGGTCGCACACCTGCGCCAGCGGCACCCATTTCCAGCTCGAAAATTCCGGGTGCACCTTGTCGTACAGCGTGATGTCCGGGTCGTCGCCCAGGAAGCGCAGGGCCGCCCAGCGTTGTTCCTGCCCCTTGTACCGTCCGCCCCACAGCTTGCCCAGCAAATGGTCCGGCAGTTCATAGGTCAGCACATGGTCCGAGACGTAAACCACCTCGGCCTTGTCGGTTCCGGTTTCCTCGCGCAGTTCGCGCATGGCGGCATGTTCGATGGTCTCGCCTGCGTCGATGCCGCCCTGCGGCATCTGCCACGCGCCGGGATGGTCAAGGCGTTCGCCCACGAACACCAGCCCATCCCGATTGAACAACACGATACCGACACATTGGCGATAGGGCAGCGCCCTCAAATCCTCAATAGATTTCATAGGAATGAGGATAGGCGCGTGAAGGGCCTTAATCAACCCCGAACGCCCGCCTGTCTGCGGGCTTTTGCAGGTATGCGGCGATGGTTATTTAAGCCCGGTGAATTTCTCCGCCGGCACCACGCGAATGCCCTTGGCGCGCAGCGTT
>JAMIFL010000017.1:0-11152 GCA_035906295.1 Alphaproteobacteria bacterium
ATCGACCTTGACGACGATGCCGAGGTGACGCGCCAGACACTGATGGAAGCCAAACACGCGCGCCTGCCGGTGTGCAAGGGCAGCATCGACGCCATGGTGGGCGTGGTGCAGGTGCGCGATCTGCTGGCGGCGCTGCTGGCGGGCAAGGCGTTCGACATCAAGGCGCATATGCGCGAAGTGGTCGTGGTGCACGACAATGCCGGGGCGCTGGACGCCATCGTCATGCTGCGCAACGCGAGCGTGCCCATGCTGCTGGTGTATGACGAATACGGGCATTTCGAGGGTGTGGTCACGCCCGCCGACGTGATGCAGACCATCGCCGGCATCGACGGCGCGGACGACGAAGAGGCGGAACCGGCGGTCAAGCGCGCGGACGGGTCGTGGCTGCTGGCGGGTTACCTGCCTATCGACGAAATCAGCGAAAAGCTTTCCATCGCGCTGCCGGAACGGCGGGATTACGACACGCTGGCTGGTTTCGTGCTGTCGGCTTTCGGGCGGCTGCCGAAAACGGGCGAATCCATCGACCGCAACGGCTGGACCTTCGAGGTGCTGGACCTGGACGGGCGGCGTATCGATAAAATTCTGGCTTCGCGCAAGGCCGGGCCCACGCGCCGCGAGCGCGTTTAAGCACCGCCAGTATTTGACTTTGGTTTTCGGCCATATGTAAATGGCTGATGACCGAGAGCAATCCCCTGCTGGCACATGCCGCCGTTCCCCTGTTCCGTGAAATCGCGCCCGCGCATTTCCTGCCCGCGCTGGACGTACGCATGGACGAGGCGCGCAGGCGCATCGCGGCCATCACCAAAAACGGCAAGGCGCCGGATTTTGCGAACACGGTGGCGGCGCTGGAAATGGCGCTGGCCGACATCGCCAATCTGCGCAACATGCTGGATTACCTGATGCTGGGCGCGGCGGATGACGCGCTGCGCGATGTAAACGACGCGTTTGCGAAAACGCAGGACGCCTTCATCAAAAGCGTGCGGCAGGACGCGGGCCTGATTGCCCGTTTCAGGAGCGTGTACGATGCCGGGTTCGACGACCGACCGGAGCAGGACCGGGTCCTCATCAAACGCATGCACCTGTCGTTCCTGAGCGACGGCGCGTTTCTGGATGAGGCGGCCAAGGAGCGACTGGCAGCCATTGATTCCAGCCTTATCGACCTTTCGGGCAGGTTCCGCAAAAACCTGACGGCGGCGCATGAACAGCAGGCCGTATTGTTTACCGACCCCGCCGACATGGACGGGCTGGACGAGCAGACCATCGCGGCATTCCGCGACGCGGCACAGGCGCAGGGGCATGCGCAGGGCTGGCTTGTGGTGCCGGAGCGACTGGCGGTGGACGGCATGCTGGAGGTGGCGCACAGCCGCCATTTCCGGCGCGAGATATTGGCGGCGGTGGACCGCATGGGGCGCGTGGCCCCTTACGACAACGAGCCGGTCATCCGCGACATGCTGGCCTTGCGGCAGGAACGCGCGCAGCTTCTGGGCTTTGAGAATTTCGCGGCGTTCGCGCTGGATGCCACCATGGCGGGCGGGCTTGAAGCGGTGGAGGCGCGCATCCGCGATTTTGCGGCGCCCGCGTTCGAGGCGTTCGACGCCGATTTCAAACAGGTGCAGGCCTTCGCCGCGCGCGAGGGCGGGCCCGCGACGCTGGAGCCGTGGGATACGCCGTACTGGGCCGCGCGTTACCGGCAGGCGGCCTATGATTACGATGCCGCCGCCTATGCCGCGCATATGCCGCTGGAAGACGTGCTGGGCGGTTTCTTCCGCCACGCCGAACGGCTGTTCGGCGTGCAGTTCGTGCGCGACGACAAGGTGCAGGTGCACCATGACAATGTGCGCGCCTACGGCGTTTACGGTGCGGGAAACACGTTCACCGGCATGCTGTACCTGGACCCCTATGCGCGGCCCGGGTCCAAGGAGGGTGGGGCGTGGATGACCAACCTGCAGGTGGGCGGGCCGGGGCGCGCCAACTGCGTGAGCATGGACATGAATTTCCGCAAGCCGGAAGAGGGCGGCGCGGTGCTGCTGTCAGCCGAGGACGTGGAGACGGTATTCCATGAAGGCGGCCACGCGCTGCACGGGCTTTTGGGGGTTGAGACGAGCTATCCGTCACTGCGCGGCACGGGGTTCGCTTCGGATTTCTACGAAATTCATGCCATGGTGCAGGAGCGCTGGACGCATATGGCACCTTGCGTGCGCGACTTTGCCCGCCACCATGAAACGCGCGCCGCCATGCCCCCTGCCCTGTTTGCGGCGCGCATGCGCGGGTTACCGTTCTTCGCGTCGCACCCCAGTTTACGGTTGATGCAGAATGCGCTGCGCGACCTTGAACTGCACAAGACGCAGGCCGCGGATTACGTGGATACCGACACGCTGCATGCGCGTACGGCGTTCAAACATGCGCATGCGGCGCAGTTGCGGCCCTACCCGCTGACGCGGTTCGGCCACCTGTTTTCAGACCCTATCGGCGGGTATGCGAGCACGTATTACGGGTATTTCTGGTCGGGCGTACATGCGGCGGACGCGGCGACGATGTTCGCGCAAGACCCGTATGACAAGCGGGCCGCCAAGGCGCTGAAACGTTTCTACGGGCATGGCGCGGCGATGGACATGAACGCGGCCTATATCGAACTGGCGGGCCGCCCGGCGGGCAACGACGCGATGCTGGCAGAAATGGGCCGCGCACCCAAGGGCGGCACGGTTCCGGCGGCGAAGCCGATGCGGTTCGCGCTGTAAAGGAAGAACCCAGGTCAAAGAAAAGCCCGGCGGATTTGCCGGGCTTTTTTATGTTTCGATTGTGCGAGGGGCTTACGCCGCTTCGTCTTTGGAACCCAACTGGTCAGGGTTCGGTTTCTTGGCGTAGTTGCCGGAGAACAGGTCGTCGGCGAAGACTTCTTCCCACGAGCCTTCGGTCGAGGCCTTGGAGTATTCGGTCGCGCGGTTCTCGAAGAAGTTGACGTGTTCGGCGCCGTTCATCATGACGTCCATCCACGGCAGGGGGTTTTTCTCGATGCCGAAGACGGGCTCGAGGTTCAACTGCTGCAGGCGGCGGTCGCCGATGTAGCGGATGTAGTTTTTCACGTCCTGCGCGGTCAGGCCTTCGACGCCGCCCATTTCGAAGGCGAGGTCAATGAACGCGTCTTCGTAGTTGATGATGGTTTTGCAGGAATCGGTGATTTCCTCGCGCAGCTGGTCGTCCCAGATGTCCGGGTTTTCTTCGATGAAGGTGTTGAACAGGCGGATCATGGACAGGCAGTGCAGGGTTTCGTCACGCACCGACCAGGTCACGATCTGGCCCATGCCCTTCATTTTATTGAAGCGCGGGAAGTTCATGAGGATGGCGAAGGAGGCGAAGAGCTGCAGGCCTTCGGTGAAGGCGCCGAACATGGCCATGGTTTTCGCGATGTCGCGGCGCGATTCCATGTTCGCGGTCTGCATGTAGTCGTACTTGTCCTTCATTTCCTTGTACTGCATGAAGGCGGAGTATTCGACTTCCGGCATGCCGAGCGTATCGAGCAGGTGGGAGTAGGCCGCGATGTGCACGGTTTCGATGTTGGCGAAGGAGCCGAGCATCATCTGCACTTCAATCGGCCCGAAAACGCGGGAATAGTGCTTCATGTAGCAGTTGTTCACTTCCACGTCGGCCTGCGTGAAGAAGCGCATGATTTGCGTGAGGAGGTTTTTCTCTTCCGGCGTCAGTTTCTTGCGCCAGTCTTTCACGTCGTCGGCCATCGGCACTTCTTCGGGCAGCCAGTGGACGCGCTGCTGCGTCAGCCATGCTTCGTAGCACCACGGGTACAGGAAGGGCTTATAGACGTGACGTTCTTGCAGCAGTTTGCTCATTTTACTCTCCATTTGTTTTTGTTTTATGAGAAAGGGTTAGTTATTTGCGGCATTTTTTTTCTCTGCGCGCATTCAAATATCAGTTGAGTGCTATGGATAACTTCAGAAGGAAAACAAGTAATGGCGCTTCCGTATTCACCCTTCACTATAGAAATTTTTTCTTCTTTCATTTCCCATAGAACGATTTTTTCTGCTTCATCTTCTTTATAGGTTCCAAAAGGAGCGTCAACCTCATCGTGAAGGAAAAACGAACCAATTTTGGTTCCTGCCTTATCATGGTTCATCCAATAGAAAGCCTCTAATGTTTGAGAGTAATCCAAAAAAAAGGAAGGGCAGAAGCTTCTAAGTTGAAGCTCCCATTGGGTAGGAACGCACATTAATTGAGTAAATATAGTTTCTGATTTCACTACCCTTTTAGAAGTCGTAACGTTTTCTACAATCAGGCCTGTAGCAGCAAATGCAAAAACACGAGTATTTCTAAAATTTGCTTCAGCTATATAAAAAGGAGGAATTGCTTGAAGCTTATTCTCTTCTATTGCTTCTCGAATTTTAGGATGCATCCATTTCTGAAATTGATTTAACTCAACGCCAATTGGGACGTACCAACGCTTTTCTGTTTGATCCCATTTCGCACCCTGCGATTTAGCAGAATCTTTTTCTTCGAATGGGACATATAGATATGTCCTTTCAGCTGCTTGCATAAACTTATGCAGCCTTTTTGCAGGTTTCACGCCATGCCTCCATGACGGCGCCCAGATCTGGCGGGGAATAGTTGGGACCTTTGAGGATTTTACCGTCTTCCGGGCGGATGACGGGTTTGCCGTCGGCGCCCAGCTTGGACATGTTGGAGCGCTGGACTTCGGCAAACGCCGCGTCTTTCACGAGGTGGTAGCCGAGCGAGAGATACGCGCCATCAAGCACGTATTGCAGGTCGGTCAAAGCGTCGATGACGCCGACGGTATCGCCGGCAGCCAGCGCCTCTTTCAGTTCGTCCAGTTCTTCCTGCAGCAGGTTGATGCGCAACTGGTTGGTGCGGGCGTCCGCCAAATCCGGCGCGTCCTTTACAGGCAAGCCATAGGCATCGTGGAAGGCGCGAACGCCTTCAAGCGTAGAGTTCGTCATGTGTTTTACCCCAAGGTTTGGAAAGCTGACGCCCGGTGTCGCCACCGGCGCGTCAGTTCTTTCCAGTTACTGGCAAGCGAGACATTCCTCGTATTTGCCTTGTTGCGATTCCCCGTTCGACTCGCCGGTTCCGGCTTTCTTTTTGGCACGGTCCCACGAGGCCGCGCTTTCCGCACGCGCGATGGAGCGCGAACGGCAGTAGTAGAGGGATTTGACGCCTTTTTTCCATGCGTCGAAGTGAACCTGATGCAGCACTTTCTTGTGCACGTCGGCCGGGAGGAAGACGTTCAGGCTCTGGGCCTGGCAGATGAACGGCGTACGGTCGGCCGCGTGCTCGATGAGCCAGCGCTGGTCGATTTCGAACGCGGTCTTGAAGACGTCTTTTTCCACGTCGGACAGGATGTCCAGATGCTGGACCGAGCCTTCGTTGGTGAAGATGGCGGACCACGTCTCATCCGTATCCATGCCTTTTTCGGCGAGGATTTTCTTGAGGTACGGGTTCTTGACCGCGAAGGAACCGGACAGCGTCTTGTGCGTGTAGGCGTTGGCCGCGTTCGGTTCGATGCCGGGGCTGGTGCCGCCGGTAATGATGGAGATGGACGCCGTGGGAGCGATGGCCATTTTGTTCGAGAAACGCTCCATCACGCCGTAGTCGGCGGCATCCGGGCAGGGCCCGCGTTCGTGGGCGAGTTTCTTGGAGGCATCGTCCACGCCGCGCTTGATGAGCGAGAACATGCGGCGGTTCCAGACCTTGGCCATGACCGATTCCATCGGGATGGACTTGGCCTGCAGGAAGGAGTGGAAGCCCATGACGCCCAGGCCCACAGACCGTTCGCGCATGGCGGCGTATTTGGCGTGAGCGAAGCTGTCGGGGGCCTTGTCGATGAAGTCGGTCAGGACGTTATCGAGGAAGCGCATGATGTCTTCGATGATGGTCGGATGGTCCTGCCATTCCTCGAAGGTTTCGAGGTTGAGGGAGGACAGGCAGCAGACGGCGGTGCGCTCTTTCCCGTCCGGGTCGATGCCGGTGGGCAGGGTGATTTCGCTGCACAGGTTCGACATCTTCACGTTCAGGCCGGCCATTTTGTGGTGTTCGGGAATGGCGCGGTTCACGTGGTCGATATACAGGATATACGGCTCGCCGGTTTCGATGCGGGCGGTGAGAATGCGGATCCAGAGGTCGCGCGCTTTCACCTTGTCGATGATGGCGTTGTTGTGGGGGGAGCGCAGGGCCCATTCCTCATCACGCTCGACGGCGTGCATGAAGGCGTCGGGGATGACCACGCCGTGGTGCAGGTTGAGCGCCTTGCGGTTCGGGTCGCCGCCGGTGGGGCGGCGCATTTCGACGAATTCCTCGATTTCGGGATGCCAGACCGGCAGGTAGCAGGCAGCCGAACCACGGCGCAGCGACCCTTGGGAGATAGCGAGGGTGAGCGAGTCCATCACGCGGATGAACGGGATGATGCCCGAGGTCTTGCCGTTGCGGCCGACCTTTTCACCGATGGAGCGCAGATTGCCCCAGTAGGAGCCGATGCCGCCGCCCTTGGCGGCCAGCCAGACATTCTCGGTCCACAGGCCGACGATGCCTTCGAGCTGGTCCTGGCATTCGTTGAGGAAGCAGGAGATGGGCAGGCCGCGGTTGGTGCCGCCGTTCGAAAGAACGGGGGTCGCGGGCATGAACCAGAGCTGGGAGATATAGTCGTAGATGCGCTGGGCGTGTTCGGAATCGTCCGAATAGGCCATGGCGACGCGGGCGAAGAGGTCCTGATAGGATTCTTCCGGCAGCAGATAGCGGTCATCCAGCGTGGCCTTGCCGAAATCGGTCAGCCTGGCGTCGCGGCTACGGTCGATACGGACGCGCGGTCCGGCTTCTACCTGGGCTACATCGAACATGGTACTCCCCCGTATTCTTTCATCGTTAAGCCCCTCTTTTTGAGGTCCGGCGACCGCCCTTCCAGCAGGCAGTGTCGAATTATGGCGGTTTTTGGGCAACTTTGGAGATTCTGGCTGAACGCCACAACCCTTAGTGTCTCAACAGGTCCAATGATACTAGATGCTGTGTGCGTGTGAATAGGACGTTATTCTTAATTTTGACAAAATCAATGCCGAAACCGGGAAAGAAATTATCTGTCCGGTGAAGTTCTTGTTTTCCATGCACTTGCGATGATGAGTCCCTTTTTTGTCCCCGTGGTTATAGACAGGCGGATGTCGATTAAGGAAAGAAATGTTCTGATTAAATCGCCTAAAAATAAGACATCAGTCTTGTTGCAATTCGAGTCCGGGTGGCGGCGGCCATTCGAATCAATGGAGAGACACAAGGGATAGTGGTTTGGGCGCAAGGAACCACATTTCCTGCCATTCCGGTGCATTCAGGACCAATTTCGTCCTAATATCCGCGCCCGTCTTTCCACCCCTCCTTCCATGGGCGATTCGTGCCCTCGAAGACCGCGGTTTGCGGGTTATTCCAATGCAGGCTTGCCGCCCCCCGGCATCAGGGGCATGATTTGGCCATAACGATATATAGAAGCCGCCCCATGTCCGACCTGTTCCTTCCCCGCCAGCGCCGTACCCGCATTGTCGCCACGCTCGGCCCCGCCTCCAGCGACGCCGACATGATCGGCAGGCTTTTCCGCGCAGGCGCCGATGTGTTCCGCCTGAATTTCAGCCACGGCAACCATGACGACCACCGCGCGCGGCTGAACATCATCCGCCAGCTTGAGGCCGAGGTGGGCCACCCCATCGGCATCATCGCCGACCTTCAGGGGCCTAAACTGCGCGTGGGGCGATTCGCCAACAAGGCCATCGACCTGCATGCCGGCATGACCTTCCGCATGGATCAGGACCCGGCACTGGGCGACGAATCCCGCGTGTGCCTGCCCCACCCGGAAATTCACGCGGTGGCGGAGCCGGGCATGGTTTTGCTGGTCGATGACGGCAAGGTGCAACTGGTGGTGCGAGAGAAGAGCAAAGCGGGCCTCGTGGTCGAGGTTATTTCCGGGGCGCGGCTTTCGGACAACAAGGGCGTGAACGTGCCCAACATGATTTTGCCCATCCCGGCACTGACCGAGAAGGACAAGGTGGATTTGCAGGCGGCCCTCGACATGGGCGCCGACTACATCGCGCAGAGCTTCGTGCAGCGCGCGGAAGACATCGCGGAAACCAAGAAGCTTTCCAACGGGCACGCGAAAATCATGGCCAAGCTTGAAAAACCCTCGGCCATCGAGCGTGACCGGGTGGACGGCATTATCGAGCTTTGCGACGCCATCATGCTGGCGCGGGGCGATCTGGGCGTTGAAATTCCGCCCGAGCGCGTGCCGCCGGTGCAAAAAGACATCGTGCGCCGCGTGCGCGCGGCGGGCAAGCCGGTCATCGTGGCCACGCAGATGCTGGAATCCATGATTACCGCAGCGACGCCCACGCGGGCCGAGGCGTCGGACGTGGCGACCGCCATTTATGACGGCACCGATGCCATCATGCTGTCGGCGGAAACGGCGTCGGGGCAATATCCCATTCAGGCGGTGCAGATGATGGACCGCATCGCGCGGTCGGTCGAAAGCGACCCGTATTACCGCCCCATCATGGATGCCGAACACCCGGACACCAAGGGCGACGACGTGTCGGACGCCATTTCGGCTTCGGCGCACTACATCGCCAAGGACATCAAGGCGGCGGCCATCGTCACCTTTACCATGTCGGGCTTTACCGCCCGGCGCGCTTCCCGGCAACGCCCGATGGCGCCGATTTTGTGCCTGACGCCGCAGCAGGACGTGGCGCGGCGCATGGCGCTGTCCTACGGGGTACACCCGGTTTATCACACCAATGTCATCGACTTCGACGACATGGTGGCGCAGGCGGCGGCCATCGCAAAAACGCAAGGCCTTGCCGAAAAAGGCCAGCGGCTGGTCATTACCGCGGGGGTGCCGTTCGGCACGCCGGGGTCGACCAACGTGCTGCGCATCGCGTGGATTGATTAGCAGGCGCTCCCTTTCTTTCTAACCTTCCTAAAATTTGCGGTTTCGGGCGTGGCCGGGGTATGGCTTTGGCTGCGAGGAAACCTTTTATGTTCAGAAAACTGTTTGGCCTTTTCGCCCCTGCCGCTGCGATTGCGGGCGCCGCCCCGGTTTCGGAATGGCGGGACGACACGTTGCTGCGCACGATGGCGGCGGAAGCGGAAAGCGGTTTTTGCAAATGGGTGGCAGCCTGCGACCTGCTGGAGCTGTTCACGAAAATCGACGCCTATAATGACGGGCGGCCGCAAGGCCGGCGCATCGCGGTCGAGATGCACGAAGAGCTGGGCGAATGGTTGAACGCCCTGCGGGCGGACGGGCTGCATGATAACGCCCGGCTCGTTTCGATGCTGCCGAAAGGGTCGCTGACGCTGAACGACGAGATGACGATGCGCCTGCTGGGGCCGCAGGATTTCGGCGGCCTGCGCCTGCGCATGGGCGACCATACGCTCAGGGCGCATTATTGCGCCAACGCGATCAACACGTTCCTTGAGGTCGAGGTCGGCCCGAACACCTGGCGGCAAATCGGCTTCGGGCTTGGGACGGAAGACCTGTTCATCCCTGCCGCCAAACCCATCGGCGCGCCTGCCCGGTTACTGCCTAGGGGGTGAAAGCCGCCTCGGCCTGCCGGCGGATGGGCGTGCGGGTATAGCATTCAAGCACGGTGAGCGCGGCGGAATCGCGCAGGTCGATATGGGCGCGATAGAACTGCGCGCAGAGCATGAACTTGCCGACATCCAGCCCGCTTTGGAAAAAACCGCGGGCGACGTATGTATCGTATTTATCGTCGAACTCGGTCATGAAGGCGTTGAAGGCGTCGCGCAGCGGCGGCAACGGGGTTTTATCGTCGGCGATGGCGCGCAGGTCTTCGGGCCGGTACAAGCCGCAGCGGGTTTTAAGCGCCGCGAAGGCATCCGCGCCGAGATGCGGTTTCAGCGCGGTGAGGCGCCAGTTCAGGTTTGCGGAAAGCTCGGCCCGGTCTTCTTCCTGCAAGGCGGCGCCGGTGCGCGCCCAGACATAGCCGCCCATTTCATCACCGGCGTAGAGCAGCATGCGGTCCATGCCCGCGACAAGGCCCAGCACGGCGCGGTTGGCGAACATGCGGCGGCCGGTCAGGCGGTCGTTGCGGGTGTTGGTGATTTTGCCGGGGCCGACGGCCTGCGCGGCGCAATCAATGGTGTAGTCGTCGCCGAACCCCTCGCCCGCGACCTTGATGCGGAAACAGGGCATGGCCTCGTTGTTCCGGGCGGTTATTTCCGCCGCGCGGATTTCGGGCAGGTTCCGGACCGCCAGCGCAAGGGCCGCGTGCGGATCGAGGCCGGTGAAGCGGCGGAAGCTCAGTTTTTCTTCCACCGTCAGGGTGAGGGTGCCGAAACGGGCGGTCAAAGACTTCATCGGCCAAGCCGCAGGGCATGGTTGAGGGCGGCGGCGGTATGGCCGGTTTTGAAAGCGGCTGCGATGTCGCGCACGGGTTTACAGGCATAGTCTTCCAGCGCATCCATCTGGCAGGCGTTTTCGAAGCGGATATAGGCCGCGTAATTCTGGCCCATGAGCATGAACTGGCCCACGCTCATTTCCGTGGTGCAGAAACCGTCTTGCCGGTATTCCCACAAACTGTAGTTCTGGGTGCCGGACGCCATGGCGCCGGCGAAGGCGGCGTCATCCACCCGTACGTCCTGCGACCAGTTGGCGATGTCCCAGAGATGGGTGGGGTGGCGCAGGCGCGCGAGGTCGAGCAGCGTGGTCCGGTCTTCCGGTAAAACCTGGTCGAGAATGATGGCGGCGCGTTCGCCGAGGCAGGCGGCCAGTCGGGCGGTGCAAATCTGGTGTGGGTAGATACCGGCCCTGGCCCAGCTATAACCGCCCATCATGTTACCGGCGTTCAGGGTCAGGCGTTCGAAGCCAAGCACCGTACCCATCAATACGCGGTTGGCGAACATGCGCCGCCCGGTCAGGCGGTCGTTGCGCCCGTTTTTGAGGTTGCCGGGGGCAACGATGCGGTTGGGAAAATCGAGCGTGTACGAATCGTAGTATAATTGAATCATTATTAATGATAAGGCCATTTTCTGGACTAATTGGAGATAACTCTTGAGATAAGCAAAACGTACTTATTTGAATGAAAAATATAACGAAGAACTTTACTAAAAAAGTTTTAAAAGGCATTTTTTAATGAATTAT
>JAMIFL010000018.1:0-18222 GCA_035906295.1 Alphaproteobacteria bacterium
ATCATTCTTGCGATTGTTGTGATGTGCGGCATCAGCCCGGCCCGTGCCGGTGAGCCCTGCCCCGTCTTCGGCACCACCATGATGGAAATCGAGCGCGCGCTGGATGCGCACGAACAGGGCGAAACACATACGTCCAGCTTCGCCATGTTCGAGCGTGAATTCCACCAGCGTAACCCGCAGGCGCATATCGCCCGCATGGCGACGTCGGACCGCGTGATGACGCGCAGCGCCATCGCCGCCCGCCTGCGCACGCCGCCCACCCAGGCCACCGCCTGGGGCCGGATGAGCCTGCCGGTCGAATAAAGCCGGAAATTGACGCCTACGGGCTGATGTTTTTATGATGCGGGCAACCTTAAGGATTTGCCCGGATGAAACCCCTCAGACTTTTGCCCATGACCGCCTTCGCCGTGGCGGCGACACTGAACACCGCACAGGCTGAAAATTTTTCGCAGCACGCCATAGACGTGGGGCAGCGCGTGCTGGATGCGTGCAACGACGTCATTCTTGAGCCGTCCGTTAACGGTGTGACGCGCGACGAGGACATCAAAAAATGCATGAAGCTGGTGTTCGACGAAACCCGGGCCTATGCAGGTTCTTATGTTCAGGCTTTTGGGCTGGTACAGCCGCACGGCACCCAGGAGGGGTTTGAATACGGCATCGCGAAAATGAAGCTGGCCGAGCATTGCACCCTGCAATTCACGCTGGATACGACCGCGATTAAAGACGCGAAACAGAACATTCTGCACAATACGGATGTCACCAATGACTGCCTGTATTACGTTTTTGAGGCCAATGCGCGTTTCCCGACCGCGGCCTATGACGAGGGCGTGCACATGACGCTGGCCAACGCCACCAACTGCGTCGCCGAGATTGCGGGCAAGTGGGTTGGCGCGTGCAAGAAGACGAATACCTCGCCCCTCACCCCGCGCCCGTTCCAGCCTTAGAGCCAGCTTTAGAGATAGTATTCCTTGGTCACGCCGCCCTGCGCGTCCAGCTCGAACACCAGCGGGGCGCCCGTGGGGATTTCGGCCTCGTTGATGTTGTCGGGCGTGCGGACCTTCAGGATGATGAGCGCCGCGCGCAGCGTATTGCCGTGCGCCGCGATGAACACGTTCTTGCCGTCCAGCAGCAGCGGTTTGATTTTCCGGTCATAATAAGGGCGGACGCGGTTGACCACGTCTTTCAAGGATTCGCCGTTGGGCGGCGGCACGTCGTAGCTGCGGCGCCAGATTTTTACCTGTTCTTCGCCGTACTGCTTGGCGGTTTCCGCCTTGTTGAGGCCGGTCAGGTCGCCGTAATCGCGTTCGCGCAGGTCGTCATCCATGATGAAACGGTCGCGGCGGATGTTGAGGGCCAGTTCGGCCGTGTAGATGGCGCGCTCCAGCGTGGAGGTGAAGATACCGCCGAAGACGTTTTCGCCCTCGTCGTCGATCATGCCCGCGTCTTCCATTTTCTCTCCGCCGGCGATGGCTTCTTCCTCGCCCTGCTGGGTCAAGGGCACGTCCTTGAAGCCGGTAAAGCGATTTTCGAGATTCCAGAGGCTTTGGCCGTGGCGCATAAGAACCAGTTTGGACATGGTCTTCCTTTTCCTGTTACAACGTTCCTATGGCTATAACCCTCCTTCCCCTGGACGTAAAGGTGGCGCAGCGCGTCGCCGAAGGCGACCTGTCGGTGCTCGACGGCGCGTCCAACCGTGACGACATTGCCGGCATGGTGCAGGACGCGGCAATGATGCAGGCGCAGATGTATGCGCATAACACAGCCGCCGAAGCGCCGTGGACAGGCTACCTCGCGCGCGAGGACGCTGACAGCCGCGTGGTCGGCGTGTGCAGCTTCCACGGGCAGCCGCAGGACGGCATCGTCGAAATCGCGTACTGCACCTTCCCCGGCTATGAAGGCAACGGCTTCGGCGGCGACATGGCGACGGCGCTGGTGGACCTTGCGCTGGGCGACGACACGGTACAGGCGGTGGTTGCCCATACGGTGGCCGAGGAAGGCCCCGCCACGCGCATTCTGGCCCGGCTGGGCTTCGAGCATAGCGGCATTCTGGACGACGGCGATGGCGACACGCTGTGGCAATGGGTGCTGGAGCGCGAGTTACCGGCCTGAAACTTGCGGGTTTCTAAACCTTTGACTTGCGGAACGGGCCGTGCGATACAGGCAACGGTTTGAAGCGAGACCGGATACCGGTCGACAGATAAGCTCGTTATTTTGGTCTGGGTTGCTTACCAACCCCTCCCGTTCGCGGAGAGCCAGCAACGAGCTTATCCGTCCACCGAGTAGCTTGGACCCCTCCCCTTTGAACCCGACGTGATTTTGACCCTGCCGTTGTGGTGGGGCCGCGTCGCATATGAATCCAAAACCAAAAGGAAAATTACATGTTTAACGTCTTCCGCAAGGAAATCGATTTCGCGGGCAAGAAACTGGTTCTCGAAACCGGCAAAGTCGCCCGCCAGGCTGATGGCGCCGTCATGGCGTCCATGGGCGGCACCACCGTGCTGTGCACCGTCGTCGGCGCCAAGAAGGTGAAAGAAGGCCAGGACTTCTTCCCGCTGTCCGTCCACTACATCGAGAAATTCTACGCCGCGGGCCGTATCCCGGGTTCGTTCCACAAGCGCGAAGGCCGCCCGACGGAAGGTGAAACCCTCACCTCCCGCCTCATCGACCGCCCCATCCGCCCGCTGTTCCCGGACGAATTCCTGAACGAAGTGCAGATCATCTGCACCGTCGTGTCGCACGACATGATCCACTCGCCCGATATCGTGGCGATGATCGGTTCGTCCGCCGCGCTGACCATTTCGGGCATTCCCTTTATGGGCCCCATTGCTGGGGCCCGGGTTGGGTACATCAACAACCAGTACGTCATCAACCCGACGCTGGAAGAGCAGAAGGACTTCGTCCTCGACCTCGTCGTCGCGGGTACCACCGAAGGCGTGCTGATGGTTGAATCCGAAGCCAAGCAACTGTCGGAAGACGTGATGCTGGGCGCCGTCATGGCGGGCTGGAAAGCCTTCCAGCCGGTCATCCAGGGCATCATCGAACTGGCCGAAATGTGCGCGAAAGACGCATGGGACGTGCCGGAAACCAAACAGGAAATCAAAGACCTGTATAAGGCCATGAAAGCGGACTACACCGCCGACCTGACCAAAGCGTACGGCAACACCGTGAAGCAGGACCGCTACAAGGCCGTGGGCCTGGTGCGCGACGCCGCGATGGCCAAGTACGTCACCGAAGAAACCGCGAAAGACGTTGTCGGCACGCAGTTCCACAAGCTGGAAGCTGAAATCGTGCGTACCGCCATTCTCGACACGGGCAAGCGCATCGACGGCCGCACCACGGTCGACATTCGCCAGATTGTCGCGGAAGCGGGCGTTCTGCCGCGCACGCACGGTTCGTCGCTGTTCACCCGCGGCGAAACGCAGGCGCTGGTCGTCACCACGCTTGGCACCGGCCAGGACGAGCAACTGATGGACACGCTGGAAGGCGAGTACCATGAGAACTTCCTGCTGCACTACAACTTCCCGCCGTTCTCGGTCGGTGAAGCGGGCCGCATGGGCTCCCCGGGCCGCCGCGAAATCGGCCACGGCAAGCTGGCATGGCGCGCCATCCACCCGATGCTGCCGAAATCCGACGAGTTCCCGTACACGCTGCGCGTCGTCTCGGAAATCACGGAATCCAACGGTTCCTCTTCCATGGCTACGGTCTGCGGTTCGTCCCTCGCCCTCATGGACGCAGGCGTGCCGCTGGGCGCGCCGGTCGCGGGCATCGCGATGGGCCTCATCAAGGAAGGCGACAAATTCGCCGTCCTGTCGGACATCCTGGGTGACGAAGACCACCTCGGCGACATGGACTTCAAGGTCGCGGGCACCGAAAAAGGCGTGACCGCCCTGCAGATGGACATCAAGATCACCTCGATTACCGAAGAGATCATGACCATCGCGCTGGCGCAGGCCCAGAAAGGCCGCATGCACATCCTGGGCGAAATGGCGAAGGCCATCAAAACCGCCCGTTCGGACGTGCGCGACACCGCGCCGAAAATGACGGTCCTGAAAATCCCGGTCGATAAAATCCGCGAAGTCATCGGCACCGGCGGCAAGGTCATCCGCGACATCTGCGAGAAATCGGGCGCTAAAGTGGACATCGAGGACGACGGCACGATTAAAGTCGCCGCCACCGACACCGCTTCGGCCGACATCGCGATTGCCATGATCAAGGGCATCACGGAAGAGCCGGAAATGGGCAAAATCTACACCGGCAAAGTCGTGAAGACCGCTGATTTCGGCGCCTTCGTGAACTTCATGGGCGCCAAGGACGGCCTCGTGCATATCTCCGAACTCGCTGCCGCTCGCGTTGCTAAAACGACCGACGTCGTGAAAGAAGGCGATGTGGTTAAAGTGAAGCTCATCGGCTTCGACGAGCGCGGCAAGGTGAAACTGTCGATGAAACGCGTCGACCAGCAGACCGGCGAAGAAATCGAACAGCCGAAAAAAGAAGGCAAAGGCGAAGAAGCCGCTTAATCAGCAAAGAGCCCCGCTTAACGCGGGGCTTTTTCTTTCTACCTTTTTCAGGCACCCGAAGGAGTTTTCACATGATGCGCACCACATTGATGACGATTGCCCTGACCCTGCTGCTGGCAACGCCCGCTTCAGCCCAGCAGACGCCCCCTACGCCCGCACAGGAAGCCGCTGCGAAGGAACAGGTGGTGGCAAGCCTTACCCAGTCCTTCGGCGCCATCGCGGCCAAGTTCGGGTGCACGCAGATGGTGAACAACGACCTTAATTCCCTGCAGACCGGCCCCACGGCGCAGCTGGTCACGTCGAACATCAGCTTCGCCCTGCCGGGCGAAACGGATGCGCAGTGGACGCGCAAATTTTCCGCCGCCGTGAACTTCCTGCCGATGGACGCGGCGATGGGCAACCAGGTGCTGGCGACCATTACGCAGACCTATCTGGACCAGTTGAAAGCGGTTGCGACCGTCAACGACATGCGCATGGCGAAAGACCAGTTCGGCGGGCCGGTCACGTATGTCGATTATACGCTGACCAAGGACAACACGCAGGCCGTGGGCGTGATTGCGCGCAACGCGCCGATGATCATGTCGTTCAGTGAAATCAAGGCGAACGGCAAGGCGCTGGACGCCGATTCGATTACGGCGATGAAGCAGTTCACCGCCGCTGTCGCCAGAAGCGGCCAGTAAGTCATTTTCGAAATAGGATAAAATCCCAATTTAAATAAATGTTGCGTGGCTGAAATGCTTTGTTTCTCTGGTGCGACATATTATTCTTGATTTAGGTTCGTTTATTTCTTTTCGCAGCGCAGCAATGGGCGTATGAAGGTTTTCTAACGAGGGATCGTCATGGAAACTTTCATTTATCAAAATCAAGACTTTAGCAATAAAACCGCCCCCATCGTGTCAGCCATGCTGGACTGGCGCGCGGCCAATAAATACGAGGGTAAAAACATCACCGCCGCCGAATGGGCGGCCCTGCCCCAGAAGCTGCGCCAGCAACTGGAAGAACGCTGCCCCGGGCTCAAGACCGATTCCGACATCTTCAACGAATTCGACATGCTGCTGACCGTCACGCGCAACCTGAACACGGTGAACGTGGTGGCGCATGACATCGTGCAGGCGCACATACTGGCGCACGAAACGGGCAATCGCGGGCCGCTTGATAAAATCAAAAGGCTGATCGAACGCCGCGTCGCCTATGCTGAAAAATATGTCAGCGGCGGCGTCAGCCACGACCCGCTGTTTCATGTCGCGGGCATTCTCGATACGGGCGACATGCTGGGCGTGGGCAAGAAGCTGGACGTGGTGGAAGGCCAGCGCAGCAAACGCAGCGGCCACGCCCCGCGCCTGAAATAAGCGTTTTTCCGGCGCCGGAAGGGGATGTACCGCCGGCGGTTCTGGAGTATTCTCCCGCATCCAAGAAAAAGATGCGGGAGAATGCATGTCAGCCCTGAAACTGCCCAAAATAATCGGCCACCGCGGCGCGTGCGGATATGCGCCGGAAAACACCCTCGAATCCATCAAGACCGCAGCCGACATGGGCGCGACATGGGTGGAAATCGACGTCAAGCTGACCAAGGATTCCGTGCCCGTCATATTCCATGACGAAACGCTGGAGCGCACGACCAACGGTTCGGGCGAAATGAAGGAAACGACCTATGCCGATGTCGAGGCGCTGGACGCGGGCGCGTGGTACGCCGATTCATTCGCGGGCATCAAAGTGCCCACGCTTGAGGAAGCCATCGACGTCATCCTCGCGCACGACCTTGGCGTGAACCTCGAAATCAAGCCCTGCCCGGGGCGCGAGGTGGAAACCGCGGAAGCCATGCTCGACGTGCTTTCCCGCATCTGGGACAACCCGGAAAAACTGCTGATTTCCAGCTTCCAGCATGTATCGCTGGAAGCCGCGCGCGATATGGCGCCGGAATGGAAACGCGCCCTTCTCATCGACGACCCCATCCGTAACTGGATGGAGCTTGCAAACTACCTCGACGTGTCGTGCATCAATATCAACGGGCGCGACCTGAGCCTGACGCGCGAGGCGGTGGAGGCGTATATCGAAACCGGGCGCCAGGTGCTGGCCTACACCATCAACGACCCGATGCGCGCGCGCACCCTGTTCAACTGGGGCGTGGACGGCGTGTTCACGGATGTGCCGGATGTTATAGAGGGCGTATCGAAAACACGCCATTAACGGCTGTTTTCCGCCCTGCATCCAACACCCGTCAGACGAATTTCGGGCAGCATGCCGCAGACGTTTTAATTTCTGGCCGCGTCGTTCGCCAGTGCCTGCCGCACCAGCGTGTCGATGTTGGGGTAATACTGCCCCGTGAGGCCGAAGGCGGGGCGGAAACCGTCCGCCTCGTACCCGCCTTCCACGACGATCTGCGATGTGGGCCAGTAGCCGAAGACGTGGCCGCGATAGCCGATGCAGAGGCGCAGGAGCGATGGCGCCACATCACCCAGCACCTCGCGCAATTCCAGCACGGGTTCGCCCGAGACAATCAGGAACGACAGGTGGTTGCCGAAGCTTACCCGCGCGATTTCCGGCGTGGGGCGGCCTTCCGGCGCCTCGCCCTGCTGGACCATGCTGTAGGGGATGATGGTGTCCTGCACGGTCAGCGCGGGGGGCACGGCGATGGCGCGGGCGTGGTCGAGCGCGCGGGTGGCGACGGCGGCGAGGCTTTTGGACCATTCCCCGTACCGCGCGGGCGTGAAGATGCCGAAGAACGGGCCTTGCAACAGGTAGCGCAGGAAAGCCTTGGGCGTGCCGACGCGCGCAACCGCATTGGGGCGCACGTTGCCAGCGAAGCCGGGCAGGAACAGGCAGGGCAGTTCGGGTTTCAGTTTTTCACGCAGGGCGTCGCGCACCACGCCGGGATAATCGGCGCTCACGCGGTCCATATACGGCAGGGCCACGGGGTGGCATTTGTAAGACCACAGGGCCGCCAGCGGCGTGCCGTCCAGTGTCTCCACTTTCAGCAGGCGCAGGGTTTCGTCGCGCAGGCCCGCGGGGTTGGGCAGCAGGCACATGACCTTGTGCAGGAACGGAAACTTCCGCAGCGATGGCCGCCATGCGCGGCGGCGGCGGTTGATGGAATGGTTGGCCATGGACGCGCCGTAGGCGATGCGCGCGGGCTGCGTGTCTTGCGCGAACAGATCGGCCATAAGCTTTTCGGCCTGCCGGAAAACATGGGCGCGGTAGGCGCCGTCGATTTCGCCGAGCGTGTCGAGATGCGGGTCGAGCGCGGGGGCGAAGTGCGTGTGGCTGGCGATACCGAAGACGTGCGCATCAATGCCCTGCGGCACGCGGGCGCGGCAGTAATCTTCCAGCTCCTTGCTGAAGGACAGGCTGTCGATGGTCAGCAGCACCAGCGTTTTGCCGCCGGCGTCGATGCGCAGGGCGTTCATTTCAAGCCCGTCGTGGATGGCCGCATACGGCTTGCTGCGGCCGATATAGCCCGCCAACGGCGCGGGCGATTGCGGCGTCACGTCGATACGGGCGGCGGAGGCGCGGATGGTGTCAGCCACGGCGCAGGAATCCTTTCAGGAAGCGGATAGGTTCGGGCCGTTTCCACAGCCACATCAGGCGGTCATCGTAACATGTGTCGCGGTCGCACAGAGAGAAGCCCGGGTCGTGCGACAATGCCGCATGTTCGACCGCGTAGGCGGGGGCAGCGTCGATAAGCATGCTGTCCGCCTGCCCCACTCTGCCTTCGTGCAGAAGCCCCGCGTCGCGGTACAGCGGGTAGAACTTGCCGAAGCCCTGGCTGCAACCCGGGTTGTCGCGGCGGCGCCACCACACGGTGCGCCCGTTTTCCCGTATGTAGCGCCCGCAGATAAGGCTGAACAGGCTGCGCGAGAGGCCCAAATCGAACTGTGCCAGATGTACCGTGCTGAAGCCGGGGCTGGATTGCGTACAGCCGACCAGCAGCATTTTTCCGCCGCGGTGGATGAGGTGGCGCATGGGGAAGAACGCGAATGTATCGGGCGTGTGTTCGGCCATGATGTCGTTCGCCCCCTGCCCCCATGCCACGAAGGAATTGGTGGGATGGCTGGAGCGCACCGCGCCCGGGCGTTTTGCCAGCGCCGCGGCAAAAGCGCCGGTGCGGATAGGGTCGCTGGTGGGGTCGAACGGGTCGGAGATGTTACGGCGACCCGGCATTTCCATGCGCCCGAAGGCCAGGCCCATGATGAGCCCTTCCGGCCCCACCACGTCCATCAGCGCATCGATGAAGGTTTCCGCCTTGTCCGGCACGTCGCCCAGCGCCGAAAGCGCAGCGCGAACCAGCACGGCATCGCCGGCCCCAAGCCCTAATGCCCGAAGCTGGTTTGCAAGACCGGCGCGGGCGGGTTGGTCGGCCATGTTACTCGTCCCCGCCCGCGGCCGTTTCCGGCTTTTTCATGCCCATGACGTTGTAGCCGCCGTCCACGTAGTGGATTTCGCCGGTGACGCCGCTGGAGAGGCCGGAGAGCAGATAGAGGGCCGAGCCGCCGATTTCCTCGAGGGTCATGGGGCGTTTCAGGGGGCTGGTGTCGATGGCCGTGCGGAAGGTGGCGCGGGCGCCGCCGATGGCGGAGCCGGCCAGCGTGCGCATGGGACCTGCCGAGATGGCGTTGACGCGGATGTTCTGCGCGCCGACATCGGCCGCCAGATACTTCACCGAAGCCTCAAGCGCGGCCTTGGCCACGCCCATGACGTTGTAGGACGGCATGACCTTCTGCGCGCCGTAGTAGGTGAGCGTGATGGCGGAGCCGCCATCCGGCATCATGGCCGCGGCGCGGCGCAGGCAGGAGGTGTAGGAGAAGCAGGAGACCTGCATGGTCTTGGTGAAATTGGCGAGGCTCGTGTCGATGAAACGGCCCTTGAGTTCGTTCTTGTCGGAGAACGCGACGGAGTGGACCAGAAAATCAATCGTGGGCCACGTTTTGCCGAGTTGTTCAAACGCAGCGTCGATGCTGGCCTCTTCCGAGACATCGCAGGGGATGAGCAGGTTCGAGCCCGCTTCCTTCGCCAGCGGCTCAAGCCGTTTCAAAATGGGGTCGCCCATGTAGGTGAACGCCAGTTCGGCGCCCGCGTCGTGCAGCGCCTTGGCGATGCCCCATGCGATGGACGCATCGTTGGCGACGCCCATGACGAGGCCGCGTTTGCCTTTCATTAATCCGGATACGGTCATGCGCTTATGCCTCGTACGTGCTGAGGGCCAGCGTGGCGTTGGTGCCGCCGAAGCCGAAGGAGTTGGACAGGACGGTCTGGTGCTTCACGTTGTCGATGCGCTTGAGCGCCACGGCGGTGCCCTGCGCTTCGGGGTCGAGCGTTTCGATGTTGGCGGAGGCGGCGATGAAGTTGTTCTTCATCATGATGAGGCTGTAAATCGCCTCCTGCACGCCGGCGGCGCCGAGGGCGTGGCCGGTTCATGATTTGGTTGAAGAATAATTCGGAACATCCTGATTTGCCTCGGCAAATACTTTCTTCATGGCACCCAGTTCAGCCACGTCGCCGACAGGGGTCGAGGTGCCATGGGTGTTGATATAGGTGATGGCGGACGGCACGGTGGCCAGCGCCATTTTCATGGAACGGACAGCGCCCTCGCCCGACGGGGCGACCATGTCGTAACCATCCGACGTTGCGCCGTAGCCGGTGACTTCGGCGTAGATTTTTGCGCCGCGGGCCAGTGCGTGTTCCAGCGATTCAACGATGACCACGCCAGCGCCGCCGGCGATGACGAAGCCGTCGCGGTTCGCGTCATACGCGCGCGAGGCCTTGGTCGGGTTGTCGTTGTACTTGGAGGACAGCGCGCCCATGGCGTCGAACATGCAGGTCATGGACCAGTGCACTTCTTCCCCGCCACCGGCGAAGACGATGTCCTGCTTGCCCATCTGGATCATTTCAACGGCGTTGCCGATGCAGTGCGCGGACGTGCTGCAGGCGGACGAGATGGAGTAGTTGTAGCCGCGGATTTCAAACGGCGTGGCCAGCGTGGCCGAGTTGGTGGACGACATGGTGCGCGGGACCATGAGCGGGCCCATTTTCTTCGGCCCCTTGCCTTCGCGCGTGGCGTCGTGCGCGGCCATCAGGTTGACGGTGGAGGGGCCACCTGAACCCATGATGATGCCGGTACGGTCGTTGGAGATGTCGGATTTCTCAAGCCCTGCGTCGGCGATGGCTTCGTTCATGGCGACGTAGTTGTAGGCGGCGCCGTCACCCATGAAGCGGCGGACGCGGCGGTCGACCAGCGCGTCGAGGTCGATGACCGGCTTGCCGTGGACGTGGCTGCGGAAGTTGAGTTCGGCGTATTCCTGCGCGTGCGAAATGCCGGATTTGCCTTCCATGAGGCTATCCAGCACGGCGGCCTGCCCCACGCCGATGCACGACACGATGCCGAGGCCGGTGATGACCACGCGGCGCAGGTGCTTGTGCACGTCAGGGCTGATGTTGGGTTTGAACTGGGGGAAGTGGAAATGGCTGGTCATGAAATCCTCCGATAAATCAGGCGGGGGTGGCGGTGTTGTCGAACAGGCCGACGCGCAGGTCGCTGGCCTCGTAAATTACGGTGCCGTCGGCGATGACTTTGCCATCACCGATGCCCAGCACCAGTTTGCGGTTGATGAGGCGTTTGATGTCGACGACGTATTCGACCTTTTTCGTGGTCGGCAGCACCTGACCCGTGAATTTCAGTTCACCCAGGCCCAGCGCGCGGCCGGAGCCTGCGGCGCCGGTCCAGCCGAGGTAGAAGCCCAGCAACTGCCACACGGCATCGAGGCCGAGGCAGCCCGGCATGACCGGGTCGCCGATGAAGTGGCACTGGAAGAACCAGAGTTCGGGGTTCACGTCGAGTTCGGCCTTGATGAAGCCCTTGCCGTGCGCGCCGCCTTCGGTTGCGACTTCCGTGATGCGGTCGAACATCAGCATCGGGGGCACGGGAAGTTTGGCGTTACCGGGACCGAACAATTTGCCTTCACCGCAAGCAATCAGTTCGTCCTTGGTGTAGGACGATTTCGGCACAAATCCGAAATCTTTCGGCGCAACAAGCGTCATCAAAAACCCTTTCGTTTCCTAGAGAGGCTTTATAGGACGCCAAGTCACGGCAAACAAGCCTTAAAAGGCTGTTTTCCCGAAGCGGTTTAGGGGATAACGGGCGTTGCGGGGGCGGATTTCGGCGGGGTTACGGCGGCCATCAACCGGTCGCGCAAAGCGGGGTGTTCGCGGGCGAGTTCGACGATGCCGCGGCCGACCTCATAGCGTTCGCCGACCTCCCTAAGCGCACCTATGGCGTGGTCGTCATCGTCCCGGCCCACGGGGGTCACACCTTGTGAAAACCGGGTCTGGCCGTAGGCGAAGACATAGGCCGCATACGCGTTGCCGACGTTCAGCAGCACAGGCCTGCCGGTTTCGAAATGCGTTTTCAGCACGCGCTTGAGGAAGGTGTAGCCCCCTTCCCCGAACTGGCGGGATAGCGCGGCGGCTTTATCGGGCAGCGTATCGGCAGCGTGGTTATAGTCCGACTTCATGCCGGATATTTAACCACACAAAGCCTTGAGGATTGATTAAACGGAGGCGCGGAAGGCGCCCATCATGGCGCACAGGGCCAACGGGCGGGCCACGACGTGTTCGATGTCCGGGCTTTCGCCGGCGGCGGCCACGGCGACCATGCGGCCCGCCGATTTGGCCAGCGCGATGGCCTGCGTGGTGCGGTCGAGGATATGCAGTTCCTCAAGCACGGTCAGGGCCAGCGGTTCCATGGAACGGATGAGTTCGCCGTTGATGGCCATGGCGCTGTCGTTCGCGGGAATGCCGTGCAGCAGGCCCACTTCTTCCGGCACGCCGTGGCGGACGGCTTCTTCCATCATCACGCGCATCAGGTCGTCGAGCGCTTTTTCAAGAGAAGCCTGATTGGAGATACCGGCGTCCATCATCAAACGGGCCTGATGGGAACCGGCGAGCGCGGAGAGCGCGAGGATGCAGTCGGCGATGGTCCAGCGCTGGCCCGCGATTTTAACGTCGATGGCGCGGTCGCAGACGCCGTGGGCGCCCAGTTCGTAGCGTACGGCGGTGCGCAGGGATTCAGCCATCAGCGCGTCGCACGCATCGTCGGCGCCGCACATGTTGCGGATGCCGCGGCCGACTTCGGTGAAGGCGTTGCGGGCGTTGAGCGACCATTCAAGGCCGTCGCCCAGATACAGGCGCGCCAAGGTGCGGCCCAGTTCGATGTCCTGTTCGGAAGCGGCGGCGGAGCGCAGGGACGGCGCCATCCACGCCTCGGCATCGATGGTGTTGCCGATTTCGAGGAGGCAGGCTTCGGCGGCGGCTTCGGGCGCGTCATAATCCAGCAGGCATTCGGCCAGCGCACCGCCCCAGAGGTTGACGAGGCGCAGCAGGTTCACGCTGGGGCCTTCCTGGCACAGATCGCAGGCCTGCCCGTAGAAGGACTGGGCAATATCGATATAGGAGGGCAATGCGCGGGATTGCATGACTGGGTGGAAGCCTTGAGAGGGGAAGTTACTGATTCGGAAGGGCGATTCGATTCACTTAGCTTGTATTCGTTACTTCAGGGTTACTCCGATTCCTCGTGCTCGTAAACGCCCCACAACGAAGACTTCAACAGCCATCCGTCGTAACCGCTTGCGGACACCTGACACCAAGTGTCTGCGCATTCGTCGAGTTTTGCAACCACTCCCGGTTCGATTTGTGCAACCGCGCGGGCCGAGGAATCCGCCTTTTTGTATAGGGTCAAAGGCGCATCGCCCTGAATGATGACGTGGCGCGCGCCGGACAGCAGGGACTGGTGGACCCAACCCTCCTCGCCGTCCGCATCCTTCACCTTGCGCCATGTATCGAATTCCTGAACCACCTGAAGCGGGTAGAAACGGCGCTGGTACACCCATTTGACCGGGTAGCGCATGCCGGGACCGGCGCGGACGTAAACCGTGTCGGAGCGCAGGGATACGAAGCGCGGCACTTTCAGGCCGGTGACGATGCCCACATCGTCCGACAGCGGAATGGCGTTCGCGGTTGCGCCCTGCGCCGCGGCAGGCACCGGACGCACAAGCGAAAGCGCCAGCGGCAGCACGAAAGGCAGCGCCAGAACGAACAGCAGGGACCGGATGTTGTTTTGCATGATGGGCGCACCTTAGCGCCAAACCGCAACGGCCCATACGGAGAAATTACGCCTATGCACAGTTGGGTTTTCGGTGCGCGGGACCCTGCAATTTATAAGGGCAAAAACCGTGACAAGGGGTGGGCAACAGGCTAGAACGAGCCATCTTTTGTCCATCCAAGACTTCAGCAGACGATACGACATGCACAGCGCGCATTATCTCAGAAACGCTATTATCCTCGGCCTCCTGACCGCCATGGGGCCGTTCGCGGTCGACATGTACCTGCCTGCCCTGCCCACCATCGGCGACACGTTCGGCGCGGGCGGCGACACGGTGATGCTGAGCCTGACATCGTATTTCGTGGCGTTCGGGCTGTTCCAGATCCTGTTCGGGTCGCTGGCCGACGTGTACGGGCGCAAGATGCCGCTGTATGCGGGCATGACGCTGTTCGTGCTGGCGGGCATCGGCTGCGCCATGGCGACCAGCATCGAGATGCTGATTGCGCTGCGCTTTTTGCAGGGCATCGGCGGGGCCGCGGGCATCATCGTGCCGCGCGCCATCGTGCGCGACATGTATAGCGGCGTGGAAGAAGTGAAGATGATGTCCATGCTGATGCTGGTGTTCAGCGTATCGCCGCTGCTGGCGCCGCTGGCGGGCAGCTTCCTTATTCAGGATTTCGGGTGGCGGTCCATTTTCTGGGTCATCACGGTATTCGGCATTCTGGGCATCGGCATGCTGGGCGTGTTCGTGCGCGAGACGCTGCCTCCGGAAAGGCGCATCAAGAGCGACCTGAAGGCCATGGGCCAGGCGTGGCGCACACTGTTTGCCGACCGCGCGTTCATGGGCATGACGTTCATCGGCGCGTTCGCGATGACGGCGTTCTTCATCTATCTCGGCAACTCGGCCTTCGTGCTGAGCGACCATTACGGCCTCTCCCCGCGCCAGTACAGCCTTGCGTTTTCGGCCAATGCGCTGGCGTTCTTCGCGGCGGCGCAACTGAACGGTTATCTTGGCGGCAAATACGGCATGCAAAAACTGCTGGTGCCGGCGGCGGCGGGGTTCGCCACCGTCATCACCACGCTTGCGGTGCTGTTCGCGCTGGGGTTCAACGGGTTCTGGGTCATGGCGGGCATGCTGTTCATCGGGTTTTCATTTGTCGGCATCCTGCTGCCCACCATCATGGTGCTGGCGCTTGAAAACCATGGCGACATGGCGGGTACGGCGGCGTCGCTCATGAACACGGTGCAGTTGATGATCGGGGCGCTGGCCATCGGGCTTTCGGGCATCATCGTCAACGGGTCGCCGATGAACATGGTGGCGTGCATCGCGGCGTGCGCGGTTGCCACGCTGGCGACAACGGTTTGGACGTTCCAGAAAAAATGACACTCGTTTCCGTAGCCCCGATGATGGACTGGACGGACCGGCACTGCCGGTACTTCCACCGCCTGCTGGCGCCGAACGCGCTTTTGTACACCGAAATGGTGACGGCGCAGGCCATCATCCACGGGCCGCGCGACCGGCTTCTGGGCTATAACGACATCGAACACCCGGTGGTGCTGCAACTGGGCGGCAGCGAGCCCGCCGACCTCGCCACCGTCGCCCGCATCGGGGCGGATTACGGGTATGACGCCATCAACCTCAATTGCGGCTGCCCCAGCGAACGGGTGCAGAAAGGCGCGTTCGGTGCCTGCCTGATGGCGGAGCCGGAGCTGGTGGCGGACTGCGTGGCGGCGATGAAGGCCGCGGTGAACATTCCCGTCACCATCAAATGCCGCATCGGCATCGACGACCATGAGGCGCGGGACATGCTGTTCCGTTTCGTCGACACGGTGGCGAAAGCGGGGTGCGATACGTTCGTGGTGCATGCGCGCAAGGCGTGGCTCAAGGGCCTGTCCCCCCGCGAGAACCGCGAGGTGCCGCCGCTGGATTATCCGCTTGTCGCGGATTTGAAGGCCGCGCGCGATTTGACCATCGTGCTCAACGGCGGCATCACCGATGCCGGCGCGGCGCAAGACCACCTGAAACAGTTCGACGGCATCATGCTGGGCCGCGCGGCGTATCAGGACCCGATGATTTTGCAGGCGCTGGACACGGCGCTGCATGGCAGCACCCCTGCCCCGCTGGCCGCCATCGTGGACGGCATGATCGATTACGCCGACCGGCAGATGGCCAAAGGCGCGCCTTTGCATGCCATAACAAAGCACATGGTGGGGTTGCCCAACGGGCGGCGCGGGGCGCGGCGCTGGCGGCAATTGCTGACGGTCGATGCGCTGAAGGCCGCGCATGCCCGGGACGTCTTGATTCCGGCGCTGGAAGCCGTATCTGAGGCACCGGAAGCCGTCGCATAAGCCCTTTTGTTTGTGGTATGATGGCGCCAGTGATTCTGGAAGCCGCATGAACTGGCAAAAACTCGAACGTTCCGAAACAGCACGTATCATCGACCGCGTCGCCAAAACGCCGGACGGTACGCTGTTTTCGCTTGCCACCAGCGAGGCCGTCGCGGCCACGCTGCCGTTCTATCGCGGCATCATGGTCGTGCGGCTGACCAATTACGCGACGCTGCCCAATTTCCAGCTCGATTTCCTGTCGGACGGACAGGTGTTCTACCTGCTCGACGGGTCACCCGACCCGTTGCAGAAAGTGGCGGCGCGCGGGGCTTTGAACCTGAATGAGCGCAACGTCGTCGCGTATGTCGATTTCTTCTTCCGCCATGTCACGACGGAGGAAGGCGACATCTATCTCATCCGCGACCCGGACGACATGCCGTTCATGGATTCGCTCTCGCTCGACCAGCAAATCCGCATCAAGCGCGAACACACCGACATCCGCGTCGGGTATAACCGCGACGACGACACGTTCGCGGTGCATTCCGACCTGTATTTCGCGGGCGTGCTGCTGAAAGCCACGCTGTCGGTTGCGACGGACGGGGAGATCGAAGTGTCCAACCATTCCATGCTGATGACGCCGAACGGCGGCGGCATGCGGTCCACGGGCCAAGCCAATACGGGTATGATGTAAATGGATCTGATTGCGAAACTGAACAAAGCCCTCAAATTTGGAAGCAATTCCAGCCCCGCCACACTTATCCACGATAATGAAACTGCAATTCTGGCCGCCGCCACGCAAGTTTTGAACAAATCCGAGACGGGCCGCGCACTTTTAGAATTCGCGTCGGAAACCGGCATTCGGCTGCATGTTTTGAAAAACAAAAAGGATTTCGGATTTTTGCCCGGTAAATCAGAGGTTTACATCTCCTGCCCAGCAGGCCAGAACATGCCCACCCCGCGGGCCGTCATTTTCCTCGCAGGCGCCCTCAGGCAGGCCCAGCAGGAGATGACGGACGTCCTGAAACGGCCAAATGCCGTCACTTTGCCGGAAGATGCGTATGTCCGGTCCATGGTCGCCAAGGACAAGGATACGCTTTTTACCCAGACCAGCGTCGTCTACGAACTTTCAATGGTTAACGGATTATTGGAAATAGTTGACGAGTTTCACCGAATGGGATACCGTTCTTTATATGAGGCCTACAAAGAGGATGTAAAATCCCAAGAAAGGGCCGGAACTAGGTAATAACGACTATCGTTAGATGAGGGAGCGCCCTTTAGGCGTAATGTGGAGAATGAGCACGATGAAACTTTTTGAACGCTTCAATGCCGATTATGACACCAGCTATTCCGCTGCTGCTGAAAAAGGCGCCGCTGCGAACTGGACCAACGTCCACGCGCTGAACGCCGAGCAGACCAACGTCGCTAAGCCGGCTTTCAACCCGCAATTCACCCCGGGCGTCTAATACGCTTCGGTTGCAGGTGACTTAAATAAAACGGCGGCCCCGCGTAGGGCCGCTTTTTGTTTTTGCGGTGAACCGCTTTTTGTTTGTGCGGTGTTAAGGTCCCTTTTATCTCTCCACAGTATTTTCTACGGTTTTTTTTGACTTTATTCCAAGTATTGCCGTATACCGGATGCTCATTATGAATAATTGAAAAACAGAGAGCATCCATGCCCAGCTACCAGCCGACCAAAGCGTTCGCACAAGCCATCAACCAGTCCTACCCCGTGCGCGAAAACCTGTGGCACCCGGTGGAATTCACGCTGGCGGGGCTGGAGCGCACGCTGACGGGGCTGGTCGCCCATGACGTGCAGATGACCACGGTCGCGGGCCTGCGCCAGTCGGTGCGCGACGTGCAGCCGAACGACCTGAAAAGCCGCTTCAACGCCAAGCGCCTGCAATCGGCCGCGCTGACCATTCCGGTTCCCTTCTCGCCTTCGCAGGCCACCGTTTTCGCCGGCGTCATGCAGAAGGTGGAACAGCAGACGGGCCGCGACCTTGAAGGCGTGTTCCTGTTTGAAAGCACCTCGCCGTCTTACGACCTGACCGACGGGAAAACGATTGCCGCGATGGCGGACATCGTCGCCCGCGGCTTCGACATCGGCATCAACCTTGCCATTCCCAACGGCGGCACCACCCAGCAGCAGGCCGTGGCCATACTGACCCAGCGCGCCGCGCGCGACGCGGACCAGGTGATGGAAGCCATCGGCATGGCGCCCAGCGTCGCTGGTTTCTCCAGCGTCGGCATGCATGCCGCGCAAATCAAGCAGATCGCCGCGGCCATGTC
>JAMIFL010000019.1:0-8398 GCA_035906295.1 Alphaproteobacteria bacterium
GGCATCGCGTTTTTCAGCCGGGTAGCCGATGGTGTCGAGGTAATAGACGCCGATATACGCCACCGCATTGTCGCCGGCCAGATAACCCCAGATGTCGTTTTCCTCAGCACCCTTGGCGCGCACGTCCGCTACGGCGCGGGTGAAGGATTGCGGATAGATGACCGACTTGTCCTTCAGCGTCACGCCGTCTTTCAGCGCGCAGGAATACGCCGCGGTCAGCGCCTTCAGGTCGATGGATACGGGCAGCATGCCCATGGCCGCGCCCGTCACGTCGTCGACCACGCACAGGTCGGTATCTTTGGTTTTCAGCGTCCATGCGTCACCGGGATTCTGGTGGGCGAGGAAGCCGAGCACGGCGCCGAGGGAGAATTGCCTGTCACCGCCGAACCGGCGGCCCGTACCGGTGACCAGCGTGGTGTGCGGTTTCGCCAGTCCGCGTTTGTGCAGCAGCGCGGCGATATTGTCACCGGCCCTGCGGGTGATTTCCGCCATGACTTCGCGCGGGTCCCTGCCGTCCATATCCGCCGCGCCGCCCATGGTTTCGCTGAACATGTCCGACAGCTCCATCGACACGACGGGCATGCCCACGCGCTTCGACAGGTCGGCGTTGGTATATTGCTTCCAGTCTTCGGCGGACGCGGTGCCCGCGTTCAGCGCGAGGGCGAAGGCGCCTGCAATGGCTATGGCACTGGCTTGGGGTCTGGCCGGGTTACGCATGGTTTTATATTTCATATGTAAAACCAATAAGGAAAGTTTTTTCTTTGGGGCCGCCCGGTCCTTCCTTATAAGCGAACGATGCATTGCCTTACCGAACCCGGCTGGAAAGACTACGCGCTGCTCGATTCCGGGCTTGGCCGCAAACTCGAACGCTATGGCCAGATCGTCGTCGACCGGCCCGAGCCGCAGGCACTATGGCTGCCGACCCTGCCCGCCGAACGCTGGGCCCGCGCGCAGGCCGTGTTCAAGAACGCATCCGAGCGCGAGGACGACGAAGGCGGCCAGTGGGATTTCCAGATCAAGAACCCGCCTGAAACGTGGAATATCGGCGTCGAGGGCGTGCAGATGGTGGCGCGGTTCATGGCGTTCCGGCACCTTGGCATTTTCCCCGAACAGCGCCCACACTGGGCGTGGATGAAAGAGCGTATCGGCGGGCGCCCGCTGAAAGTGCTCAACCTCTTTGCCTATACGGGTGCTGCCAGCCTCATCGCCGCCGCTTCCGGCGCGCATGTCACGCATGTGGACGCCAGCAAGAAGGCCATTCAATGGGCCAAGGACAACCAGGCGGCGTCGAAACTCACCGACAAGCCGGTGCGCTGGATTATCGAAGACGCGCGCAAGTTCGTGTCGCGCGAACTGCGCCGCGGCAATAAATACGACGGCATCCTGCTCGACCCCCCCAAATACGGGCGCGGGGCGGATGGCGAGGTGTGGAAATTCGAAACCGACATCGCACCGCTTTTGAAAGACTGCGCGGAGCTGCTTTCGCCCGACGCGTCGTTCATGATTTTGACGGCGTATACGATGCGCCTGTCGTCCGTCAGCCTCATGCACATGATGCGCGACGTGGCGCCGAAAACCGGCGCGCTCGACCACGGCGAATTGTGGCTTGCCGATGAAGGCGGGCAGCGGCCGCTGGCGACATCCATGTTTGCGCGGTGGTCGGCATGACCGTCAACCTGCGCACCGTCACCTCCCCCGCCAATGCCGACGTGAAGGCGATGCGCGCGCTGTTCATGCGCAAGGAGCGTAAGGAAACCGGGCTGTTTCTGGCCGAAGGCCTGCGCCATGTGCTTGAGGGCATCGCATGCGGGTGGGAGCTGACGAAGCTTGCCTATAACGACAAGATAGCGAAGAAACCGGAAGTCGAGCGCGCGCGCCGCGCCTGCCTGCAGAATGGCGGCATCTGCCTCGAAGTGAACGATGCGGTGCTTGAGAAGCTGAGCCACAAGGACAACCCGCAGCAGGTCATCGGCGTGTTCAGGCAGCGTCTGACCAGGCTTGAGGATATGCCGCGCACGCGCTGCATCGTGGCGCTGGAACAGGTGCGCGACCCGGGCAATCTGGGCACCATCCTGCGCACGGTGGATGGCATTGGCGCGGACGGCGTCATCCTCATCGACCAGTGCTGCGACCCGTTCTCCAGCGAAGCTGCGCGCGCCAGCATGGGCAGCCTGTTCGCGGTGCCGGTGGCGCAGACGACGAAGGCGGATTTCATCCAGTACATCA
Organism: Alphaproteobacteria bacterium; assembly: GCA_035906295.1. Lineage (GTDB taxonomy): Bacteria > Pseudomonadota > Alphaproteobacteria > Micavibrionales > UBA1664 > UBA6145. The sequence goes on from JAMIFL010000019.1 coordinate 2,227, forward strand.
AGGCGTGGCAAGGTACCGTGGTCGGCACATACCTGAGCGACAAGACGGTGGATTACCGCGCGGTAACCTACAAGCAGCCGGTGCTGCTGGTCATGGGCAACGAACAGGCGGGACTTTCGCCGGAGCTTGCGGCGGCGCTGCCTTGCCTCGTGAAGCTGCCCATGAAGGGCCGGGCGGATTCGCTCAACCTCGGCATCGCTACGGGCGTGATGCTTTACGCAAGCCTCGAAGGCTGAACGATCAGATCATGAATTGCTGGCGTTTACCGGCGCCGCGCATGCGGTAAAGCTGGGTCATCAGCGGTGCGGGCCGTTCACGCTGCACGCGCTGGATGCCGCCGTTGTTGAAGTGTTCAGCCACAAGGTCCGCGCCGCAATCGTCGAAGGTGGCGCGCATGTCGGCGGCGGCGTGGTAGCTGACATGCAGCGTGCCGCCCGGGCGCACAAAGGCGGCGGACAGGGTTTCAAACGCCCTGAAGCCCGCGGAGGGGTGGAAGTTGATGGCGATGTGGCCGCCGGGTTCGGTCACGCGCGTGAGTTCCCAGATCATCGGTTCGGGGTTCGCCATGTAGGCGAACAGGCCGCTTGCGGTAGCAAGGCGCACGCTGGCGTCTTCCACGGGGGTGGAATGGTTTTCGAGGTCGCATAAATGCACTTCGTGCGCGCGGCCGCTTTTGAGGCAGTGGTCGAGGTAACGCTGCGAACCGTCGAGGCCGATGATGCGGGCGGCGCCCGCGCGGCGGAACGTTTCGGACAGCGGGCCGGTGCCGATGCCGAAATCGGCCACCACGGCGCCCGCGAGTTTCAGGGGCTGGAGCATGCCGGCCATGTCGGCGGGGCCGCGCCAGTTAAGCTGGGCGGTTACCATGTCGTAGTCCTGCGGCCCCAGAAGGTCGTAGAAGGTGCGGGCGCTTACGTAGGTCATGTGCCGGTCCTAATGAAATGGCCACCCTTTTCAGGATGGCCACCATATCATGAAATCTATTTTTATGTAAATTATTCGGTGGGTTCGGCCTCAACAGCGGCGGTTTCCGGGGTTTCGCCTTCGGGGGTTTCGGCGTCGGCATCGCCTTCGTCGTGCGTCAGCCAGGCGACGGAGACGACCTTGGCGGAGCCGTCCACGTTGAAGACGCGGACGCCCTGCGTGGCGCGGCCGGTGAAGCGGATATCGCCCACGGGGGTGCGTATCATCTGGCCTTCGTCGGTCACCAGCATGATCTGGTGGTCGGCGTTGACCGGGAAGGTCGCAACCATTTTGCCGTTCTTGGTGGTCAGGTTCATGTTGGTGATGCCCTGCCCGCCGCGGCCCGTGAGGCGGTAGTCGTAAGCGGAGGTGCGCTTGCCGTAGCCTTTATCGGTGATGCACAGGAGGAACTGTTCGCCCGCCTGCATGGCTGCGAACTTGTCTTCCGACAGGTCGCCCGCGACGGCTTCGACTTCAGCGCCTTCCTCGGCCCCGCGCATGGTGTTGGCGCGTTTGAGGTAGGCGGCGCGTTCTTCAGGCGTCGCTTCGATGTGTTTGAGGATGGACATGGACATCACTTCGTCCTTGTCCGCCAAACGGATGCCGCGCACGCCGGTGGAGTTGCGGCCTGCGAAGACGCGGACGTCCTCGACGCCGAAGCGGATGGCCTTGCCGTCGCGCGTGGCGAGCAGCACGTCTTCATCGGCGCGGCAGATTTTGACGGAGACCAGCTTCTCGCCGTCTTCCAGCTTCATCGCAATCAGGCCGTTGGCGCGGATGTTGCGGAAGTCGGACAGCTTGTTGCGGCGGACGGTGCCGTGGGACGTTGCGAACATGAGGTCGAGCTGTTCCCACAGTTCCTCGTTCTCCGGCAGGCGGAGGTAGACCGAGACGTTTTCGCCCTGTTCCAGCGGCATCATGTTGATGAGCGCCTTGCCCTTGGAGGTGGCGTTGGCCAGCGGCAATTGCCAGACCTTCATTTTATGGACGATGCCGCGCGAGGTGAAGAACAGGATGGGGGTGTGGGTGGAGGCCACGAACAGGTCGGTGACGAAATCGTCTTCCTTCGTGGTCATGCCGGAACGGCCCTTGCCGCCGCGTTTCTGGGCGCGGTAGGTGTTGAGCGGCACGCGCTTGCAGTAACCGGCGTTGGAGACGGTGACGACCATGTCTTCACGGGCGATGAGGTCTTCGATGTCGGCTTCGTCGTAGTTTTCGACGAGTTCGGTTTTACGCGGGGTGCCGAACTGGGTTCTGACGGTGACCAGCTCGTTCTTCAGCAGGGTGAGCATTTTATCGCGGCTGCCGAGAATTTCGAGGAATTCGCGGATGGCGTCGGTGACTTCCTTCAGTTCGTCGCCGATTTTATCGCGCTCAAGCCCCGTGAGGCGGTGCAGGCGCAGGTCGAGGATGGCGCGGGCCTGCGTTTCGGACATTTTATACGTGCCTTTTTCGGACACGAAATATTCCGGGTCATCAATCAGCGCGATAAGCGGGGCCACGTCTTTCGCGGGCCATGCTTTTTCCATCAACTGTTCGCGGGCCTGTGCGGGGTCCGGCGCGTTGCGGATGACGGCGATGACGTCGTCGATGTTGGCGACGGCCACGGCGAGACCGGCCAAGACGTGCGCACGTTCACGCGCCTTGCCCAGTTCGAAGATAGTGCGGCGGGTGATGACTTCTTCGCGGAACTTAACGAAGGCTTCAACGAACTGCTTGAGGTTGAAGGTCTGCGGGCGGCCAAGGTTGAGGGCCAGCATGTTGCAGGGGAAGCTGGTTTGCAGGGGGGTGAATTTGTAGAGCTGGTTCAGCACCACGTCGCCCTGCGCGTCGCGCTTGAGTTCGATGACGACGCGCACGCCGTCGCGGTCGGATTCATCGCGCAAATCGGCGATGCCTTCGACCTGTTTGTCGCGCACGAGTTCGCCGATGCGTTCCAAGAGCTTGGATTTGTTCACCTGATAGGGGACTTCGTGGACGATGATGGCTTCGCGGTCCTTGCGGATTTCCTCGATCGTCGTTTTCGCGCGCATCATCACCGAGCCGTTGCCGGTGGTGTAGGCGGAGCGAATGCCCGCGCGGCCCAGAATCTGGCCGCCGGTGGGGAAGTCAGGCCCCGGGATGATGGCCATGAGTTCTTCGACCGTGATGTCGTTGTTGTCGACATAGGCGATGCAGCCGTCCACCACCTCAATGAGGTTGTGCGGCGGGATGTTGGTGGCCATGCCGACCGCGATGCCGCCTGCGCCGTTGACCAGCAGGTTGGGGATGCGCGAGGGCAGGACGACGGGTTCGGAAATCGACTCGTCGTAGTTGGGGCGGTAGTCGACGGTGTCTTTATCGTAGTCTTCGAGGATGGCTTCGCCGGCTTTTGCCAGACGCGCTTCGGTGTAACGCATGGCGGCGGCGGGGTCGCCGTCCATGGAGCCGAAGTTGCCCTGGCCGTCGATGACGGGGAGGCGCATGGAGAAGTCCTGCGCCATGCGGACCATGGCGTCGTAAATGGCGCTGTCGCCGTGCGGGTGGTATTTACCCATGACGTCACCGACGATACGGGCGGATTTTTTGTAGGCCTTGGTGCTGTCGTAGCCGCCGTCTTTCATGGCATAGAGAATGCGGCGGTGCACCGGCTTCAGACCGTCGCGGGCGTCGGGCAGCGCGCGGCTGACGATGACGCTCATCGCGTAGTCGAGGTAGGATTTTTTCATTTCGTCTTCGAGCGAAATGAGGGGGAAGGTCTCACCCGAGGGGGGGGTCTGGTTGGCGTTGTTCTGCGCGGTCATGACGGTCTGTCCGTAAGGCTTTGGAAATCAGCGAACACAGTAGCGCAGAGCATGGCCGAAACCAAGGATTTTGCGTGTTTTTCGCCCCGGGCAAGCCGTTGTTTCGAAACGTTATTTTTAAGGCCATTCAGTTCGTTTGCCGAAATTTTGCGGACGGTGGCGCCGGGGGGCTTTTTCATGACATCATGATAGGACTTAATGCCTATATCTGTCCAATTTTCATCATAATATGACAACGGCGATTCCTGCGTGCTAAGACCCGTCGATGATGTTGAAAAGCAGCTTTGCGCGGGTGGCGGACACGCTGCGCCTGGACGCCATGACGACGGCGCAGGCGCCGGGCGCGTGGATGCCCGGGCTGCACCCGTATGCGCGGGCGCACGGCATCAAGATGATGCGGTCGCAGGACGGGGCGTGGGGCGTGGTGAGCACGCGCATCCGCCCGGGCCTGCTGGCGGAGATGTTCGTGTCGCGCATGGCGGGGTTTGCGGGCGTGCCGGTGGCGCCGGTGTTCGCAATGGCGGCGGCGAACGAGGACGACATGGCGTTCCCCAAGCAAATCAGCGTGGTGCCGTTCGAGCGCATGATTTCGGGACAGGGGCTGCCGTTCGCGCGGGGGCATGCGTACCTGACGCATTATGCGAGCACCCTGCCCTTCTTCCAGTGGCTGGGGGACGACATGGACCGCGTGGGGCGCAATTTGTGCGCAAGCCCGGATGCGCAGACATTCTGCGAATTCGATTTCGACAACACGGACCTTGCCAACGTGTTCCGCATTGCCAGTGTGGAGCGCGAGGCGCTGCCGCCGGAGCAGCAGATGTTGCAGGATTACGCGTACCGCGTGCATATCGACAACAAGGCGATTACGGATTTCCCCGCCATGATGGCGCGCCATTTGCCGCTGTGGCGCGAGGGTTTCGCGCAGGGCATGGACCGGCTGCTGGCGATGCCTGCGGACGCGATAGACCGGACGCTGGCGGTGATGCGCACAATGCTGCCGGTGAGCGCGGGGCAGGAAAAGGCCCTGCGCTTTTACCTAGACACGCGGATGGAGCAACTGGTGTTTTACTGGCATTGCGAACGGTGGACCGGGCAAATGTGCCGCGCGCTGCCGATGGCGAACCCGGCGATGACGGGCAGCCCCAAGGTTTACCAGTTCATCTAGGCCCGCCTGATGCCGCGATAAAAAAACGCCGGGGTTTTGCCCCGGTGTTTTTGTTTTACAGCGCGATGTTAAGGCGCCGGGCGACACCCGCGCCGTAGGCGGGGTCGGCCTTGGCGAAGTGGGCGAGCTGGCGGTGGGCGATGGCTTCCGGGATGCCGGCCATGGCTTCGGCGATGTTATCCATCAAGGCTGCCTGCTGGGCCGCGTTCATGAGGCGGAAGAGGTTGCCGGGCTGGGTGTAGTCGTCATTCCCTTCGCGGTGGTTGAAGCGGTCGGCGTCGCCGGTGATTTTGAGGGGCGGTTCAGCCATTGCGGGGTTTTCCTTCGGGCCGTTGAAGGAGTTGGGTTCGTAGTACGCGTCGGTCGGTTTGGGGGCGTCGAAGCGCATGGCGCCGTCCATATGATAATGGCGCACGGGACAGCGCGGGGCGTTGACGGGCAGCGCCTCGTAATGGGTGCCGACGCGGTAGCGGTGCGCATCCGCATAAGAGAAGATGCGGGCCTGCAACATCTTGTCGGGCGAGAAGCTTATGCCCGGGACGATGTTGGACGGGGAGAATGAGGATTGTTCGACTTCGGCGAAGTAATTGTCAGGGTTGCGGTTGAGTTCCAGGGTGCCGACATCAATGAGGGGGTAGTCGCCGTGCGGCCAGACCTTGGTGAGATCGAACGGATTGTAGGGGGTTTTGTCGGCATCCAGTTCGGGCATGACCTGAACGCAGACGCGCCATTTGGGGAAGTCGCCTTTTTTGATGGCGTTGAAGAGGTCTTCCTGCGCGCTTTCGCGGTTTTTGGCGATGACCTGTTCACCTTCCCGGTTGGTGAGGGTTTTGATGCCCTGCATGGATTTGAAGTGGAATTTGACCCAGAAGCGTTCGTTGGCCGCATTGAGGAAGGAATAGGTGTGGGAGCCGAAGCCATGCATGAAGCGGTAGCCATCGGGCAGGCCGCGGTCGGAGAAGAGGATGGTGACCTGATGCAGGGATTCAGGCGACAGGGACCAGAAGTCCCACATGGCGGTGGTGGAGCGCAGGTTGGTGTGGGGGTGGCGTTTTTGCGTGTGGATGAAGTCGGGGAATTTCAGCGGGTCGCGCACGAAGAAAACGGGGGTGTTGTTGCCGACGAGGTCCCAGTTGCCCTGCCCCGTGTAGAATTTGAGCGAGAAGCCGCGCACGTCGCGTTCGGCATCCGCCGCGCCGCGTTCGCCGGCGACGGTGGAGAAGCGGAGGAATACTTCGGTTTGTTTGCCGATTTGGGAGAA
>JAMIFL010000020.1:0-3224 GCA_035906295.1 Alphaproteobacteria bacterium
GGGATTGTATAGTCCCTGTGTCTTCAACCTTTGCCTTCGTGGCTTTGATTGATGAGGCGCGTTCTTTTTCGAATTTCCTGAACAGGGCTTCGAGCTGGCGGTGCTGGGCGGGGGTGAGCTGGCGGATGCGCAGGAGGGTGACGCGTTCGTCCGGGCTGAGGGCCGGGGCGTAGGCGGCAAGGTCTTCCGGCGCTATCTGGAAGGTGGCGCAGATTTTGAGCAGGAGTTTTTCGGACAAAGGCGTTTTGCCCTGTTCGATCGATGTGACGGCGCTTTCCTTTTCGCCCAGCGCGCGGGCGAAGTCAGCCGGGTTGAGGCCGACGAGGCGGCGGATGGATTGCAGCGGGTGGCGGGCGGCATCGCCGTCATTCGAGGCGGGGGCGGACCCGCGCATGCCGAAGATTTCGAGGCCGCAGCCGAAATAATCAGCCAGCGCCATGGCGGTTTTGTAGCCCAGTTCGGCCGGAATGCCGCGGGTGAGGTATTGCTGGATATACGCATGGTTCTTGCCGATGGCGCGGGACACGGTCGCCATGTCGACGCCGCGGTCTTCCATCAGGCGGCGCAGGGCGCTGCGGATTTTGTCTTGCGATACCATTTTTTCCTTGCTCCCCTTCCGGGAGGGGGTCGATAGGAATTTACCTCTTTGAATTGCATACGTCCAGTTTTCACCCTAGATTTCCCATTCCATGGGATTTGCCGACGGCATCGAGATTATCAGGGCGCAGGCCCGTAACCTGCCGGATTCACCGGGGGTTTACCGCATGCTGGGCGCGGATGACGCGCCGCTTTACGTAGGCAAGGCGCGGGCGCTGAAGCGGCGGGTGGTTTCGTACACGCGGTGGGACCAGCTTTCGAAGCGGTTGCAGCGCATGGTTTCGGAGACGGTGCGCATGGAAATCATCCATACGCATACGGAGGTCGAGGCGCTTCTGCTGGAAGCGAACATGATCAAGACGCTGCGGCCGCGGTATAATATTCTGCTGAAGGACGACAAGTCGTTCCCGTATATCCATTTTTCCAGCGACCATGATTTTCCGCGGGTGGAAAAGCACCGCGGCATGCAGAAGGATGCGGGGGATTATTTCGGGCCGTTCGCATCGGGTTATGCGGTGAACGAGACCATCGGCACGTTGCAGCGGGCGTTTTTGCTGCGTAATTGTTCGGACTCCATTTTCGCGGCGCGGACGCGGCCCTGCCTGCAATACCACATCAAGCGGTGCACCGCGCCGTGCGTCGGGTATGTGACGAAAGAGGAATACGGCGCGCAGGCCGAAGAGGCGCGGGCGTTTCTTTCGGGCGAAAGCCGGGCCGTGGTGCAGAAGTTTTCGGATGCGATGCAGGCTGCCAGCGAGCGCATGGATTACGAGGAAGCGGCGATGTACCGCGACCGGGTGCAGGCGCTTTCGCACATCCAGCTTAAACAGGACATCAATGTCGTGGGGCTTGGGGATATCGACGTGTTCGCGCTGGCGCGGGATGGGGCGCAGATTTGTGTGCAGGTTTTCTTCTTCCGTGCGGGGCAGAATTTCGGCAACAAATCGTACTTCCCGCGCGCGGGGGCGGACGACACGGACGAGGACGTGATGACGGCGTTCATCCCGCAATTTTACGCCAACAGGCCGCCGCCGAAGGAGATTTTGACTTCGCAGGAGATGGCGGAGGCGAATTTGCTGGAGGCGGCATTGCGCGAGATGCATACCCTCAGGCATGCGGTTTCCATTGCGACGCCGCAGCGGGGGGACAGGAAGCGCATTGTCGATTTCGTGTGCAGGAACGCAGCAGAGGCGCTGAACCGGCACAAAATCGAACGCGCGGGTGACGCGCTGGGGCTTGAGCGGGTGCAGGAGATTTTCGGGCTTTCGGAAGAGCCGCAGCGCATTGAAGTGTATGACAACAGCCATGTTCAGGGTACCAACAAAGTTGCTGGTATGGTTGTTGCCGGGCCTGACGGGTTCAAGAAATCGGCGTACCGGAAATTCAACATCAAGACCACGGAGACGGGCGACGATTTCGCCATGATGCGCGAAGTGTTTTCGCGCCGGTTCACGCGCGCGCTGGAAGAAGGGCGGCAGGGCGACCCGGAGGTGTGGCCGGACCTTGTGCTCATCGACGGCGGGGTGGGACAACTGAACGCGGCGTGCGAGGTGCTGGCGGAGCTGGGCATCGCGGACGCGTTCGCAGTGGTCGCCATTTCCAAGGGGCCGGACCGGAACGCGGGGCGGGAGTTTTTCCACCGCAAGGGGCATGCGCCGTTCCAGCTTGAGCCGGATGACAGCGGGCTTTTGTACATGCAGCGGCTGAGGGACGAGGTGCACCGGTTCGCCATCGGGGCGCACAGGGCGCGGCGGGCGAAGGCGATGATTGCGTCCAGCCTGGATGAAATCGGCGGTATCGGGCCTGCGCGGAAGAAGGCACTTTTGGCGCATTTCGGGTCGGGCAAGGCGGTGGAACGGGCGGGCCTTAAGGACCTTGAGGCAGTGCCGGGCATCAGCAAGGCCATGGCGCGGCTGGTTTACGACCATTATCACGGCAGTTGATTGCCATAAGGTTGAAGTGGATTTTATCAAATCCCTGTACCGGATGGGTTGGAAATCACGTATAATTCAGGGGTCGTCATGGCGGTCTCTTAGGGCCGTTTTTCGCTTCCTGAGGGGGATTCATGCGGGTTGGTCGGATTGCGGTGCTGGGGTTCGGGCTGTTCATGATGCAGGCGGCGCCCGCACTGGCCGATTGTTCGGCGCTGACGGGCGGGGTGGTGGCGTTGCCGCGCATCGATTCAGCGGGGGCGGCCACGGTCATCACACAGACGACGACCACGGCGACGGCGCTGGTGGAAGGCTCCATCGTTTATGACGCGGCCAATAATCTGCTGAAAACCTGCGACGGGGCTGCATGGCAGACGCTGGCGGTGGGCAGCAGTGCGCCCGCGCAATGGACGGCGGGGAGCAGCAACGCGATTTACTACAATTTGGGCAATGTGGGCGTGGGGACCGCTACGCCGAGCACGACGCTCGATGTCGCGGGGTCGCTTTATACCACGGGGCATACCACCAACTCGGCTGTACTGGAGCTGGGGCAGGGACGGACGGGTTCCGGTTTTGCGTATCTCGATTTTCATGGCGATACGACGTACAGCGATTACGGCTTGCGCATCATGCGCGGGGATGGTGGAGCCAACACCTACAGCGTCATGACGCACCGGGGCACGGGGGCTTTTATTT
>JAMIFL010000021.1:0-5543 GCA_035906295.1 Alphaproteobacteria bacterium
TCTTCTCCTGCTCGCTGCTTCATGCCGTGTCGAAGGTCACGGCGGGGCGCCGCTACGCCTTCCTGCCGTTCCTGTACGACGAAGCCGCGGCCCAGATCAGGGAAGCCAATATCGGCTTCCTCGACGGCGACTACAAATACGACAAGGACGAAGCCAAAAAGCGCATCGCGCAACCTCAATAGGGGTGCGCCAGAACGTCGCAAATTGCTTTTTCCCGAAATAAAGATTGACATATTCCTGCGTTTTATCGTTATTTATGTAAACAACGATAAAAACAGGGTGTGTAGAAAATGAAAGCTTCCCAGATTGCAGCCATCGCCGCTATCGGCGCAACGCTGCCCTTCCTTCAGGCTTGCGGCAGCTCCGCGGCCTTACGTCAGCCGGCAGAACTGTCTGCTGATATTACCGAACGCTCGCTCGACCGCTCCAAACTGGGCGCAGGGCAGGGTGGCGTTGCTGAAACCGAAACCCGCCAGATGTGCCGTACCGATGAACCGGGCTTCGTTGCAAGCCTGTTCGGCGCCCGCGCCCGCGAAATCTGCTCCGACAAACTGGTTATCGTCCGTTCGCGCGTCGTGACCAACTCGCTGGATGCAACCAACCCGAGCGCAATCGTCACCGGCACCATCCCGCAGAACCTGGACCAGCCGCTGCGCCTGCAGCCGTAAACGTAAAAAACCGTGTGAGAGAAAAAGCCTCCGTGTCATCGGAGGCTTTTTTATTTCCAGCCATGCGCTAAAATTGCGGCACCTCATGCCGACCCACGCCGAAGTCAAAACCCTGCCTTACACGCCCGAACAGATGTTCGATCTGGTCGCGGACATCCAGCGCTACCCCGAATTCCTGCCATGGTGCCTCGAAGCCCGCATCTGGAAGCGGGAAGGGAACGAGATCCATGCCGACCTCGTCATCGGCTATAAGATGTTCCGGGAGCGTTTTACGAGCAAAGTGACACTGGATAAGGCCCCTGGGAGTCAATCGGGGCATATCCATGTGGAATACCTCAAGGGCCCTTTGAAATACCTGTCAAATCACTGGCGCTTTCTGCCCGGCAACCCGGAATCCTGCGTCATCGACTTTTTCGTCGATTTCGAATTCCGCAACCCCATCTTCCAGAAGGTGATGGGCGTGTTTTTCAACGAGGCTGTGCGCCGCATGGTCTCCGCCTTCGAGGCCCGGGCCAATAAACTCTACGGGTGATGCACCGCGCAGTTGCGTCATGCACCGCCGCGCCGCGCAACTTTCTGTCGCCCTGAACCCCAGCCTGCAAGCCTGCTTCAAGGCAGGTGCAATCATTTACCAGAACATGGTGAACCGATGCGTGACCCGAAACGGGTCACAGTGTCAGGGAAGGGGGCGCGGCTGTTTGTCGTCACCGCTTTCCCACCCTCGTGGTACACGCGGAAAGACAACGATATGGCAATGAAATGCAGCGTATAACCCTGTTGATAAAGGGCGGGAGAACCGCGTGAACGGAGTAAACGGTAAGGCCCCCCGCCCAGTAAATCCGGGCCTCAGGGGGCGGGGAGGGCTGTGGGGGGAACGGGGTTTGCGATGGACCCGTCCATCAAAATGTTACGGACGCAGGTAAGCGCTGCCTCGACCGTCTGGTTACGGATAACCTGACGGTTGCCGGTGAACCGGTATTCAAACAAAAAGACCTGTTCCCAAGTCGCCACCCCGATATGGACAAGGCCCACCGGCTTGTCCGGCGTCCCCCCGCCCGGACCGGCCACCCCGGTTACCGACACCGCAAGGCCGGCGCGGCTTTCCTTGAGCGCGCCTTTGGCCATCGCCTCCGCCACCTGCGCCGAAACCGCGCCATGGGTGTCGAGCAGGGCGGCGGAGACGCCCAGCATCTCCATCTTCGCCTGATTGGAATAGGTGATGAACCCGCGGTCGACATACACGGACGCGCCGGAAACATCCGTCAGCCGCGCGCCGATCATGCCGCCGGTGCAGGACTCGGCGGTCGCAATCATCCAGTCGCGCGCCTGCAGCCCTTCGAAAACTTCTAGAACAAGTGAATCCATTGCCCGTACCCGTAAACGCAAAGCCCTGCGGCAAGCCCCGCCACAAGATCGTCAACCATAACACCCCACGCGCCTTCGACCCGGCGGTCAAGCCAGCCGATAGGCCACGGCTTCACCACGTCGAAGGCCCGGAACAGCAGGAAGGCCAGCACAAGCTGGTCGCCCGCGGGCTGGCAGAACGCCATGGCAAGCCACACGCCCGCCCATTCGTCGATGACCACCATGCCAAGGTCGTGGCTCTGGCTCAACCGTTCAAAACGCTGCACCGCCCAAAGGCCAAGCCCCAGCGCCAGCGCCGCCGACAGCAGGAAACCCGCAGGCCCAAGCGGCAGTATGGCAAACCCCATAAGCCACGCGGCAAGCGTACCCCATGTGCCGGGCGCCGGGTGGATACGGCCCGACCCCAGCCCCGTGGCCAGCGCCACCGCCGGGTCCGTCATCGAAACACCGCTGGGCAAAGGCGTAATGCGCATCACGCCCCCTTGAGCCGCACGGTCACGACGGCCTGCACCGCCAGCCCCTCGCCACGACCGATGAAACCCATCTGTTCCGTGGTCGTGGCCTTGAGGCCGATGGCATCGGGCTTGAGCCCCAGAATATCCGAAAGCCGCGCCACGATGGCATCGCGGTGCGGGCCGATGCGGGGAAACTCGCTCATCAGCATGATGTCGGTATTGACCAGCATGCCGCCGCGTTCGCGCAGCAGGCTCATGGCCTTTTCAACGATGACCGCGCTGTCCATGCCCTTCCATTGCGGGTCGGACGGCGGGAACAGCACGCCGATGTCGCCGGCCCCGATGCTGCCAAGTATGGCATCGGCCACCGCGTGCAGCCCCGCGTCGGCATCAGAATGGCCGACAAGGCATTGCGGGGAGGGGATGTCCACCCCGAACAGCCGCACCTTTTCATCCGCCCCCGCCGCATGCGGCCCGAAGCGATGGAAATCGAGGCCGAGGCCCGTTCGTGTTTCACCAAAATCAGCCCGCACCAGCCGCTCCGCCCATTCCAGTTCGTTTGCATTCGTAAGCTTGAAATTATCGGGGCATCCCGGCACCAGCCGTGCCGCAATGCCCAGTTCGCCGAACACCAGCGACGTATCGTCGGTGTAAGCCGTTTTGGCCTGTTCGTGCGCTTTCAGGATGGCATCATACGCAAACGCCTGCGGCGTCTGGATGGCATGAAGCCCCTTGCGGTCCACGATGTCCACCCCGCGCACCAGCGTGTCCGCCACCGGCACCGCCAGCGTGCCTGATTTGGCGCCGCCTTCGATGGCCTCTTTCAGCGCATGCACGCAATCCATGGGCGGGAAGGGCCGCGCACCGTCGTGAATCAGCACGAAATCGGGCCGGGTTTTGAACCCGCGCAGGCCCGCCAGCACGCTGTCCTGCCGCGTCGCGCCGCCGGGTATGGCGGTGGCCCCGTTCAGCAACGGCGCGTAATGCGGCGCATGCGCCGGGTCCACGACCGCCACGACCTCGCCGATGCCGCGCAGCGCCTCCAGCGACCATTGCAGCACGGGCCGTCCGCCCAGCCGCGCGTATTGCTTCGGAATATCCCCGCCGAACCTTTGGCCCGACCCTGCCGCAACGATGATGACGCCCCATTTCATGGGCCAGAGGATACGCGGAAACCACACGCTGGCCTAGCCCCGGTAATGCTTTGTTTTCGCCTGAAAAGCGGCTAACAATATGGGCCGATGACCACGCCCCGCGCCTCCACCGCCGACATGCGCCGCCTGCTTTTGCGGCGCGCGGCCATATTCGCGGCGTGGTTTGAACGCCACGCGCTGGGCAACCGGCTGGCCTTCGTGCTGGTGGCGCTGGCCATCGCCATGGGCACGCTGACCTACTCAGCCATGACCACGCATTCGCCGCTGTCGGGCGATGCCAACCGCCTTATCTTCCTGCTCAACATCGATTTCGTGGTGCTGCTGCTGCTCATCGTCGTCATCGCGCGGCGCATCGTGCAGCTTTGGGCGGGGTCGCGCCGGGGCGTGGCGGGTTCGGCGCTTCAGGTGCGGCTTGTCGGGCTGTTTTCGGCGCTCGTGGCGTTTCCGGCCATCATCACCGCCGTGTTCTCGGTCGGCCTGTTTTACTACGGCATCCACGGCTGGTTCGACACGCGCGTGCGCACCGCGGTCAATGAATCGCTGGCCGTCGCCCGCGCCTACCTGAACGAACACCAGCAGGTCCTGCGCGCGGACGTGGAGGCCATGGCCGCCGACCTCGACCGCGAAAGCCTGTTCCTCACCGGCAACGCCAAGGCGCTTGAAAAGATGCTGGCGACGCAGTCTTTCCTGCGCAATTTCTCCGAAGCCATCATTTTCGATGAAGACCGCCGCGTGTTGGCGCAAAGCGGCATCGCCCTGTCCATGATTTTCAACCCCATCCCGGACGAGATGATGGACCGCGCGCAGGCCGGTGAAATCGCCATGGACACCGGCGATAACGACGACCGCCTGCGCGGCCTCGTCCGCCTCAAGGGCTTCGGCGATGAAACCTATCTGTACGTTGGCCGCTACGTCGACCCGCAGGTGCTGACCCACCTCGACACCACCCGCGCCGCCGTAAGCCAGTATCAGGAACTGGCCATGAAATCGGGCCGCATCCAGCTTACCATTACCGTGCTGTACGTGGTGGTGGTGCTGCTGCTCATGGCCATCGCCGTCTGGTTCGGGCTGACACTGGCAAGGCGCATGGTGGAACCCATCGGCGCGGTCATCATGGCGTCCGAACGCCTGCGCGCGGGCGACATGACGGCGCGTGTCGGCGAAACCCGGGGGCTTGAGGAATTCGTCAACCTCGGCCGCGCCTTCAACCGCATGACGCAGGAAATCGAACGCCAGCGCAACGAACTGATAGAGGCGAACCGCAGGCTGGACTACCGCCGCCGCTTCACCGAAACCGTGCTGGGCGGCGTGTCCACCGGCATCATCAGCGTCGATGCCGACGGCATCATCACCCTTGCCAACCCCGCCGCCGGCAACCTCATGGCCACCACCAACGAAAAACTGGTCGGCATGAATTTCGGCGACGTGATGCCGGACGCGAAACTCGAAACCGGCACGGAAGAAGAAGTCTCCGCCATGCGCCGCGACGGCAGCCAGCGCCGCTTCCTCGTCCGCGCGTCGGCCGAACTGGTGGGCGAAACCGGGCAGGGCATCATCGTCGCCTTCGACGACATCACCGAACTGGTCGCCGCCCAGAAATCCGCCGCATGGGCCGATGTCGCTCGCCGCATCGCGCATGAAATCAAAAACCCGCTGACCCCCATCCAGCTTTCGGCGGAACGCATCAAGCGCAAATACCTCGACCAGTTAACGGACGAGAAAGACCGCGACATCCTGCAGAAATGCACCGACACCATCGTCCGCCACGTCGACGACATCAAAACCATGGTCAACGCCTTCGCCGGGTTTGCAAAAATGCCGGACCCGGTCATGGCGCCCGTAAACCTGCTGGCGCTGGTGCAGGAGGTGATGACCCTGCAATCCGCCGCCAATGCGCGCGT
>JAMIFL010000022.1:0-6263 GCA_035906295.1 Alphaproteobacteria bacterium
CCCGACGTCCACTGCCTTTCACCCGCCGTCGCGCGTTTCTACGCCCGCAGCCCCGAGGAATTCCTGATAGCGTGCGAGGAAATCGCCGCCGACACCGTCAACCGCCCGCCGCGCCTGATGGACCGCCACGCCATCGCCTTCCTGTGCGTGAAAGACCGCAAAGTCGCCGAACCCTTCCTGTTTGAACTGGCCTCCAACGAACCCTATCGCTACGCGCTGGGTACGCTGCAATCGCTGGCCGCCATCCAGCGCTATTACCGCATGCCGCCCCTCAAGAACATGACAGCGTGGATGGCCGACATGCTCGAACCCATTTACGAACGTTTCCACGACCGCGACGTCCGCCGCGACCTGCGCAAGAAGGTCGCCGAAATGCGCGACAGGGGCGATTTGTCCAAATTGCTGGCTGTCGTCGACGACGCCGAATTGCTGCGCACCGACCTCATCAATTTCCGTTACGCCATGCGCGTCCACCATTCGCTGGTGCTTGAGCGCGACGACATCCGCGCCCGCCTGAAGGACAACCGCCTCTATGGCCGCCGCGAAGGCCGCGAAACCTCCGTCATCGTCGCGGGCGTCCTCGCCACCATCCTCATTACGGGGGTCATCATCCTTTATCTCAACGGCGCGAGGATACTATGAGCCGCGGGCTTGGCTGGCGTAAGCATTTCCTGACCCTGACGGGTCTTGTCTCCGCGATGATTTTCGCGGCCTCCACCATCATCATCGTCGTTGGCATGATGCCCACGGTCGCCGCCAACCTCATCGACAAGTCGCGCCAGAAAAGCCGCGCCATTTCCGTCGGCATGATGAACCTCGCCGGTTGCATACCCTTCCTGCTGGAACTGTGGATGAGCCCGCAGCCCAATTCCATGGAAACGGCCTTCAACATCCTCCTCCAACCCAAGACCGTGACCATCATCTACGTCATCGCCGCCGCCGGTTACGCCATCGAGGCCGCCATCACCGGCATGGTCGCCACCATGATGCAGCAACGCGCCAAGGGCCGCCTTGCGCAGATAGATCGCCAGATGAACGAATTGGTCGACCGCTGGGACCAGTATGTCGACGGCTCCGTCGACCTCGACGATTACGGTTTTCCCGAAAAACGCTGATTAATTTACGGGTGCGCGGGCTTCACGCCGCCGCCGAACAGCGCGGGCAGCCACCCTGCGTTGGCGCGCGGCGCGTCCGCTGCGACGGCGGGCATGAACCCGCGTTCGGCCAGCAAATGCGGCGTATCGTGCGTCTTCTCCAGAAACGCGTCGCAAAGCGCGGCGGCGCCGTCTTCGCTGGCCACGGCTTCAAGCTTTCTGGCCACGGCGGCAACCTGTTCGGCGCTGCGCAGGCCGCGCGCTTCCAGCGTTTCCATGCGCAGCATGATTTCGGCCGTAATGGTCGCGCGGTGGTCGATGGCGATTTGCCGGCCAAAGGCCAGCAGCCGGGCAAGGTTGTCCGCCCGCCCGTCCTTGATGTCCATGGAAGGGCCGTTGGCGGCGCCGATGGGCGCGTCGATGATTTGCAGCGCAGGCAACCCCACCGCATGCTGCGATGCGCGGTTGAAACGCTTGCGTAAGGACACCAGCGACGACCCGGTCACAAGGTCGCTGGCCGCCCGCAGGATGTTCCCCGCCTCCGCCGCGATGCCGCCGTCGGCGTCGTACGGAATGTTCTTTTCCTCCCCGATGCCCAGCATCACGAGGCGCGTGACCACCGGCTCCTCCGGCAGCACGATGGGCGCGGGGGCGGTGTCGGGCGTAAACCAGCGCTGCCACAGCGTCTTGGCGGCGGGTACGTTCACGGGCCGCGCACGGCGTCCCATTTCGGCCTTGTTGCAGGCGCGTTCGTGCATGTCTTCCACCACGTTCACCAGCGCGGGCATGCCAAGGCTGCCCGCATCCATGAAATGGTGTTTCAGCCGGTCCACGCAGCGATACCCGATAAGCCCGGGAATGGCGGTTGCGGCCAAAAGGCTGTCGGTAATGGGAACGTCGCTGTGCAGCGGAATGCCGCCCGTTATGTCCGCGTCGGCAGCGGGCAGCACGCTCAGGTCCAGCCCTTCGCCGGGAAACGCGGCTTCGTCGATATGCCCGAACACGGCGGGTGCGCCGCGGTCCATGTTGTGCGCCAGCACGAGGTTGCTTTTGCCCGCCTGGTTCATCAGCCCGTCGCCGAAATTGCGCTCCAGCGACCGGCCCAGCAGCGCATGGTCGTAACGCGACGACGCAAGGTCAGGCATGTGTTTCGCCATCTGCCCCACGATGGTGCGCACCAGCGGCGACTGCATGGCCCCCGCAATGCGCGGCAGGTCGCGCCGGATGTTGTTGATCATGACTCGGCCGGGGTCTTGCGCGAACATCACGGCGGACGTGGCGTAGGTGTCCAGCAGCACGTCGCGGGCGGTGAATTTGGGTTTGCCCGCAGCGTCCGTCATGGCGAACGCGGTCGAAAGCACGCCGCCGACCGACATGCCGATATTGTAATCGCTAAGGTGGTACATCGCCTCGCCCGAGGCTTCTTCCATGAAGGTGGCGACGACAAGCGGAATCAGGATACGCACCCCGGCTGAGGGGAACACCATACCAGTAACAACCTGCGCCTGCGCCATATACGACCCGTTCAGTGGGTTTCTTTAATAACAGGCAGAATGGAAGGATTCGGGTGCGCGATACAATCTGCGCCGCACAATAGTCCCCGGAATTGCGCTCGAAAAACTGGCCCATTGAGGGCCCGCGCAGCGTCAGCGCAGCGAGCGGGGGAGCCCGTGTTCTACACGGGCGACATGGGGGCAGCGGCTGCAGCCCTCATTAAACAGCGGCATCCGATTTGAGAACGTTGCCGGTCAGCGCATGCATGGTGCGCTTGATGGACGCCATGAAGTCTTTCTGCTGGTCCACCTTCTTGTCCCGGTTGCTGACAAGCAGGTGGCACAAATCGTCGAACGATTTGCGGTTTTCCTCGATGAGCACTTCGGCAAAACGGCCAAGCCGCGCCATGTTTTCAGGCGTCGCGTCGTCGATGTCGGTATTGGGCAGGCTCTCGCCGCCGATGGGCGTCAGAAGCGACCGGTTGAACAGGAACAAATTGCGCCCCATCTCCCGCCCGAACGATTCCATCAGCGCGCTTTCGGAAGCGTGGAAGAAGATATTGATAAGCGGCAGGTCATTGGCCGGATCCACCACGCCAAGCGAACCGAAGCGGTTCCATTCATCTTTGTGAATGGGCCGGTTGGTGATGCCGGTGCCGAGGCATATCATCACCGGCTGCGCCCCCGGCGGGACGTGCGGTTTCACCGCCCCGTGCCATGAAATGCAGGGGTTGTCGAAAATGGAGCCGTCGATGGCGTGCACTGTGCGCCACGTTCCGTCATTGGGGTCGTAGGCGGAAAAATCATGGCATGGGAAATACGTGGGCGCGGCGGCCGACGCCATAACCGCGTCATACAGCGTCACGTCCAGCGGTTTCACGTTGCCCGGGTTGTGCGCGGGCGCCTTGATGTGTTTAAGCCACACGGCGGACCCGCCGCGCAGCGCGATGCCCGTTTCATCCGCCACGATGGCGGCGGGGTCCTTCGGCGCGTTTTCACCGCCCAGGCTGTAGCAGGGCACCACCAGCGACGCGATGGAATCGCTCAGTTTCGCGTCGCCGTAAAGCGCGTAAAGCGCCTGCGCGAGGTTGCGTTCGTTGTAATGCCCGTGCCGCATGAGGCGGGACAGGGTGGAAATTTTCATCGTCCGGTTGTTGAAGTCGTGCAGCAGGCCGCGGAATTCGCGGAACCGGTCATACGGGAAGATGGTCGCGCCCTCGCGCTCGTAAAACCGTATCATGTGCCGCGCCTTGTATTGCGGCTCGTAAGGGCGGCGGCGGTGCGGGCGGGTGAGGGCGGCGTTAAGGATGGACCCGGTCGAAGGCCCGGTGAACAAATCCACCATCTGCGCCATGCCGAGGCCGGTAACCTGTTCGATATGCGCCATCAGATGCGCGGGAACCAGCCCGCGCATGCCGCCACCATAGGTAAACAGGGCGATGAAGTTATTCGTCACGCCTTTATTCTATAGGACTTTCAGCACCTTGTAAGCGGAACTTCATGATGCCGCGCAAAACTTCTTAACCTATTGCAAACCAATGCGGTATCGAAAGGACGGCGCATGGCCGTATTCCGGCCCCTTGATGAATCGTTCCACCAGCGCCCCGCCATTGGAAAGAATGACCTTCTGCGACGGAATGTTATCGGGGTCGGTCGTCAGCTCCACATACCGCAACCCCTCCTGCGCGGCCAGCACCAGCATCTGGCGCAGGCCCTCGGTCGCCATGCCCTGCTGCCGTTTCCACGGCACCACCGCGTACCCGATATGCCCCAGTACATGGGGCGGCAGGGCTTCCGTGCCTGCCTGCCAGCGCAGGCCGAAACTGCCGCAGAACGCCCCGTCCCACAGCCAGCGGCGGAAACCGGGCAGACGCCTGACCCTGCTGCCGTCCGCCAAGGTAATGTCGCCGCCGCGCGCTTCCCTGTCGGTCAGCGATGCAGCGAACGCATCGGGGTCGGCATCCAGCCGCGCCATTTCCTCCTGCGCGGCCACGGCGCGCGTATTGTCGGGCGACCAGCCCGTCTCAAGCGCGGCGCGGTACGATGTCAGGTATTCGGGGGCAGGGGTGACCAGCACGGGTTTCATGCCGAAAGCTTAAACGGAACGTAAGTGCGCCCACAACTTTTCAGCATCGGCCCCCATGCCCGCCTGCCGCCGGATGATGAGGATGTCGAGGTCGAGACGGTAACGCTTGGGCAGCGCGGGAATCAAAAACTCGCTCTGCAAATCGTCCTCGATAAGCGACTCGGGCAGGAACGCCATGCCGAATCCGGCCAGCGCCATGGCGCGCAACACTTCCGATGACGGGCTTTCGAACACCGTGCCCAACTGCCGCCGGTGGCTGGGCAAATCATGGATAAGCCCCTCGACGCAGCGGCCAAGGAACGACCCCGGCGAATACCCCAGCAAACCCACCTGCTGCCCCATCAGCCGCTTGGCCATCACCGGCACGATACGGTCGCCACCCAAACGGATGGATTGCAACCCGCTGATGTCGCCGAACGGCAAAAAATTGGGTGCTGCGTGCACGCACGCGAAATCGGCCAGCCCCTCGCGCAAATCGGCAACGCATTGCTCAATGCGCTGCCCTGTCAGGCGCACGGAAAATTCAGGAAACGCACGGGTGCAGCCCTTCCACCACATGGGAAAGAAACTGATGGCCAGCGTGTGCGAAATGACGATGCGGATGGGGTTGGCCAGCGCCGATGACGCCGCCCGCGTATCCTCAATCGCCTTCGCCATGGTGCGGCTGATCTGCTCGGCATGGATGAGGAATCGCTGCCCCGCCGGGGTCAAATCCACCGGCGTGACCGTGCGGTCGAACAGCGGCGTTCCCACCCGGTCCTCGATGGCCATGATGCGGCGGGAAAAGGCGGGCTGCGTGACATGCCGCAACTCCGCCGCGCGGCGGAAAGAACCGGTGCGCGCAAGGGCCAGAAAATCTTCAACTTCCACGAATTCCATGACCAAGAAATACCGCAGAAATAAGCCATCCGCAAGCCGGTGATGCAAAAAATGCATCACACATGACAATAAAGAAATTCTACTCCGGCACCTTCCTGATGCACTGTCGCCTTAACAACAAAACAAAACCAAATCGGGTGTGAAGGATTTAACGATGCAACAGCAGCAGCAAACCAGCCAGGAACAACAACAGCAGCAACAGCAGACGCTGGCAGGCGCCGACGGCCTGTTCGCTCGCCCCGCCGCGGGCTGGACCGTGTACGAGGAAGTGCGCACCGCCGAAGGCACCCGCTACCGCCCCACGACGCTGGAACAGGCATCCATCGCCGTCAGCCGCCCGCGCGTCGGATGAACTTCGGTGCCGCCCCTGCGCATTCGATGCGCTTGAACGCAACGATAGAACCGGCGGAGGATCTTGAGCTGTATCTCGCTTACAGCCGCCCCCGCGCCCGGCATGCCGCCTTCGCCGACATCCGTCGCCGGCTGGCCTCGGTGGCGCCGCATTTCGATTTCGACCGCGCGGTCACCGACCCGCACAACTGCATTCTCGCTGTCCGCGACGCCGCCGCCAATGTCTGCGGCATGGCCGTGATGGCCGAAGACAACCGCCTGCGCCTTTACTATGCCGGCGACACCGCCAGCACGCAGTGCCTGATGGGGTACATTGAGGGAGAGAACGCACATGGCAAGCCTGCATCAAATTCATGAATC
>JAMIFL010000023.1:0-2604 GCA_035906295.1 Alphaproteobacteria bacterium
AATTGCGACGACCGCCCGTTTGGGGTCGAAATCGACACCATCGTGTTGCATTACACGGGCATGGAAACAGCGCAGGCGGCACTGACGCGCCTTTCGGACACCAGCCCGGAGGCACGGGAGCGTGGCCGGGTGAGCGCGCATTACGTCATCGACGAAGACGGTACGACGTATGCCATGGTGGATGAGCGCGACCGCGCCTGGCATGCGGGTGAATCTTTCTGGCGCGGCAAGCGCAACCTGAACGACAATTCCATCGGCATCGAGCTGGTGAACCCGGGGCATGGGCCTGATTACCGCATTTTCCCCCGCGCGCAGATGGATGCGCTGGTGGAATTGTGCCAGAGCATCTGCAAGCGCCACCCGGTGACGCAGGAAAACATCGTGGGGCATAGCGACATCGCGCCGGGCCGCAAGATCGACCCGGGCGAGAAATTCAACTGGCGCATGCTGGCCCGCGCAGGCGTGGGCCTGTGGCCGGAACCTGAGGCGGAGGATTATCCGCGCGCGCAGATGTATCTCTCATCTCCCACCGCGCTGCGGTCGGCGCTTTTGAGATTCGGCTACAGCCCGGACGCGGATACCGAAACGCTGTGCCAGGCGTTCAACCGCCGGTTTTCGCGTAACGACGCGACCATCCTGACTTGGGAAACCGGGGCTGCGCTGTCATGGGTCAACCGCAAGATGTTGAAAAAGGCCGCCTGACGCGGCATAGTGCCGGCCATAACCAGAGGGCCGGGTCACCGCGTCGTGCTTGCCACGCCGAGGAAAGTCCGGGCTTCATGGAATGACGGTAGCGGATAACATCCGCCGGGGGCGACCCCAGGGACCAGGGCAACAGAAAGCAAACCGCCCCCCGTTTTCGGACGAGGGGTAAGGGTGAAAGGGTGCGGTAAGAGCGCACCGCGGACGTGGTGACACGGACGGCACGGCAACCCCTACCGGAAGCAAGACCAAATAGGGGCCCCGCGCCGGCGCAAGCCGGTATCCGCATTCCACGGAGAGGGGTCCGGGTTGGACGCTGGAGCACGCCAGCAATGGCGCGCCGAGATGAATGGTGACTACGGAGCCGCAAGGCTTTGACAGAACCCGGCTTACAGGTCCTCTGGTTTTTTAATTATCAAGGCCCGCCACGGAAACGTGAGCGGGCCTTGTGTTTATGCGGAGTAGCGTTTTTGCGTCAGCTCGTCGCGTTCGAGCATGGTGCGCAGCTCATCGCCGGCGGCGAAGACGTGCATGCCGGTTTTATGCCAGCCGTAATGGCGGCACATGGTGCTGAGCGAGAGCAGGTAGTCGGACATGATGTGCGCCGTATGCATGCGCGCATGGTCGTCCATGGCCGCGGGCGTGCCCGCGGGTTTGGCTTTAATTTTCATTTTTCCCCCAAGTATCAGTGATTAAAGGATAAAGCTGCCCAACACACGGGCAGGGCGCCGGGCCGCGAACTGGAAGTTACGCTGCACGGAGTGGCTGGGCCGGACATGGTCTGCAACCATCTGGCGGAAGGCCCGGTTGGACCCGACCCAGTCGGCGATCACGGCGTAGAGCAAGGACCCTACGAACATCAGCAGGCTTGTACCCAAAAGAATACCCAGACCAGTCATCATTTTTACGCTCCCGAAGTTATTTCCCTGTTGGCGGGCCGCCTTGTTTTTTTATCAGTGGCGGTCCGTTCTTGGTTTTAACTATCGTTTATTTATTATGGTAATGCAATAAAAAAGTGAGCAATTTCAATGGTTTAGAAAAGCATAATCAAAAGTTTGTTTTTTCATAACTTATCCACATGTTGGGGATATCTCCACTTCACAGACCACAAAACGGGGCAGGAGTGTGGGTCGAAAATCCCAAAAAAAGTGATGCGTTTCAGTATTTTGTGCAGTTGATTGTGTTGACCGCCCATCAGTTCCCATGGTATCCCATTAAGGTACGGGTGGCGTTCCGCCGGGCCCGTATTTCCGGGGACATTTCGCCAGTCTGGGTTACGCGAATATGGGGTTATTTTTATCCACGACGGTCAACCGCATCGACGCCAAGGGGCGTATTTCGGTGCCGGGATCGTTTCGCGCCGTGCTGGAAGGCCAGACCTTCGCGGGCGTGGTGCTGATGAAATCGCCCATCCATGCCGCGCTTGAAGGTTTCTCCCCTACGATGATGGACGACATTGCCGCCCGGCTCGACCAGTTCCCGCTGTTTTCGGAAGAACAGGACAATCTGGCCGCCGCGACTTTGGCCGAATGCGTGGCGCTGACGTTCGACGGGCAGGGGCGCATCGGCCTGCCGCCGGAACTGGCGGCTTATGCCAACCTCAAGGACGAGGTCGCGTTCGTGGGGCTGGGCCGCAAATTCCAGATGTGGAATCCGAAAGACTGGGCGAAGCGCCGCGACGCCGCGACCAAGGCCGTGAAGACGCAGGGCCTGAGCCTGCCGAAGGTGCCGGGATGACACAGCCAGCCCCGCACATTCCCGTGATGCTGCCCGAAGTGCTGGAGGCGTTGGCCCCGCGCGACGGTGAAACCTATGTCGACGGAACGTTCGGCGCGGGGGGGTATACGCGCGGCATTCTTGGCGCCGCGCAATGCAACGTGATTGCCATCGACCGTGACGACA
>JAMIFL010000024.1:0-15104 GCA_035906295.1 Alphaproteobacteria bacterium
GGACCCGCGGCCCGTTTCCATGCGCGATTCAACGACCGTACCCACCGCGTGGCGGTTCGGGTTGGCCTTCAGGTCCAGCACTTCCGACTGGAGCAGGATGGCTTCTTCGAGGCCATCAAGGTTTTTCTTCTGCTTGGCCGAGACTTCAACCACCTGCGTTTCGCCGCCGAGGTCTTCGACCACGATGTCGTGTTGCAGCAGTTCCTGCTTCACGCGCATCGGGTTGGCGTCCGGCAGGTCGATTTTGTTGATGGCGACGATGATGGGCACGCCGGCGGCCTTGGCGTGGTTAAGCGCCTCGATCGTCTGCGGCATCACGCCGTCATTGGCGGCCACGACCAGCACCACGATGTCCGTGATGTTGGCGCCGCGCGCGCGCATTTCCGAGAACGCGGCGTGACCCGGCGTATCGAGGAAGGTGATTTTCTTGCCCGAAGGCGCAGTCACCTGATAGGCGCCGATATGCTGGGTAATGCCGCCCGCTTCGCCCGCGACCACGTTGGTCTGGCGCAGCGCATCGAGGAGGCTGGTTTTACCATGGTCGACGTGGCCCATGATGGTCACGACCGGCGGACGCGGCATCAGGTCGTCGGCGATGTCGGTATCGCCTTCGATACCCGTTTCGATGTCGCCCTCGGTCACGCGTTTCACCGTGTGGCCGAATTCAAGGATGATGAGTTCGGCGGTGTCTGCGTCGATGGTCTGGTTCACGGTGGCCATCACGCCCATTTTCATGAGCGACTTGACCACGTTGCCCGAACGCTCGGCCATACGGTTGCCGAGTTCCTGCACCGTGATGGTTTCCGGCAGGATGACTTCGCGGACCTGCTTCTTGCCCGGATCCAGATCCATGCCCTTGTTCTTGGACTTCTGGCGCGCGCGGCGGACGGAGGCGAGCGAACGGCCGCCTGTGTCCTTCTCGAAATCGGTACCCAGCGCCTGCGTCACCGTCAGGCGGTTCTGGGCGCGGAATTCTTCTTCGCGGGTGCGCTTGGCGTCGGTGTCGGCGCCTTTGCGTTCGGTCGCGTTCTTGATGCGGTCGCGGTACGACGTGGTGTTTTCCTGCGGCGCAGGGGCGGCGGCAGGTTGCAGGTGGTCGCCATGCGCGCGGGACTGCGTGCGCACGATTTTGGACGCGGCTTCAAAGCGCTTGCTGTTCGCGTCCTGACGGCCGCGTTCGATGGTCTGCGCCTGCTCTTTCTCGGCAGCGCGGATTTTCTCCAGCTCCTCGATTTCCTTCTGGCGGGCGGTGCGCACCGGCTCCATCGCGGCGGGGCCGATTTCGGCTGCGGCTGCGGCAGTGTCGGTCTTGGGCTGCTGTTCCTTGTTCTGCAACGCTTCCTGCAGGACGCGGGCGCGCTTTTCGCGCTCGGCGTCGGAAAGCGACGGCGTGGTGTCGTTCGGCTTGTCCGTGCCGCCGCGCTGGCGGCGCACTTCAACGGCCACGGCCTTGGTCCGGCCGCCCGAGAAGCTCTGCCGCACCTGGCCTGCGCTGGTGCCGCTGGTGCCGATATTCGCACCCGCGCCGCTTTTCAGTGACAGGGTCTTGCCCGAAAGCGTCAGCTTGTTTTTATCGTTGCCGTCAGCGTTGCTCATTCTCGTCCTTGATGCGGGAAAATCCGCCAATTCATATATACCGTTATCGAAACTTTACCAAGTCCTCCCGCCCCCGGGGTCCGGCCCCGGGGGCAGGGGGCAAAAATCTAACCTTACGCAGCCTCTTCGTCGGCGGCGGCTGCGGCGTCTGCCGCTTCCGACGTGAACCAGCCTGCGCGCGCCGCCATGATAAGGCGGTTGGCCTGCTGCTCGTTCATCTTGTCGGCGCCCAGGATTTCAACCAGTTCGTCGCCGGCGAGGTCGGCCAGGTCGTTCTTCGACTTGACGCCGTTCTCGGCCAGTTTGACGATTGTATCGAATTCCATGCCTTCGAACCCGATGATGTCGTCGTTGATACCCAGCGACTTCTGCTTCGCGGCAAATTCCTTGGCGCGGGCTTCCAGCCAGTTCTTTGCACGGTTTTGCAGTTCCGCGGCCACGTCGGCGTCGAACCCTTCGATGGATTCAAGCTCGTTACCCGAGGCTTCCGCCAGTTCTTCGACCT
Organism: Alphaproteobacteria bacterium; assembly: GCA_035906295.1. Classification (GTDB taxonomy): domain Bacteria; phylum Pseudomonadota; class Alphaproteobacteria; order Micavibrionales; family UBA1664; genus UBA6145. Next base: position 2,102 of record JAMIFL010000024.1, read on the forward strand.
TCTTGAAGCCTTCGGCCACCAGCAGGTGGGCGATGACATCGTCCACGTCCAGCGCCGCCATGAACAGCGCGGTGCGGGTTTTGGTTTCTTCGGCGCGGCGCTCGGATTCTTCGGCTTCCGTCAGGATGTCGATGTCGAGGCCCGTCAGCATGGATGCAAGGCGCACGTTCTGGCCGCGGCGGCCGATGGCGAGCGAGAGTTGCTCATCCGGCACAACCACGTCAATGCGGCCTTCTTCTTCGTCCAGCACGACCTTGGCGACTTCAGCAGGCGCAAGGGCGTTGACGATGAAGGTGGCAATATCCGGCGACCACGGCACGATGTCGATTTTCTCGCCCTGCAATTCGCCCACAACGGCCTGAACGCGGGAACCGCGCATACCGACGCACGCGCCCACCGGGTCGATGGAGTTGTCGCGGGTATAGACCGCGATTTTCGCGCGGGAACCCGGGTCGCGGGCGACCGCTTTAATCTCAATCACGCCGTCGTAAATTTCCGGCACTTCCTGCTTGAACAGGGCCGCCATGAAACCGGGGTGCGTGCGCGACAGGAAAACCTGCGGCCCGCGCTGCTCTTTACGCACGTCATAGATGTAGCAACGCACGCGGTCGTTCGGCTTGAAGTGTTCGCGCGGGATGCATTCGTCGCGGCGCAGCACGGCTTCGCCCTTGCCCATGTCGATGGTGACGTTGCCGTATTCCACGCGCTTGACGAGGCCGGAGATGATGTCGCCCACGCGGTCCTTGAATTCCTCGAATTGCTGCTCACGCTCGGCGTCGCGCACTTTCTGGATGATGACCTGCTTGGCGGTCTGCGCGGCGATACGGCCGAAATCGATGGCCGGCAGTTCGTCGACCAGCTCTTCGCCCATCACGGAGTCCGGCTTGATGCGCTTGGCTTGCGCCAGCGTCAGTTCCGCGCCTTCGTTCTCGATGGTTTCGACCACGGTGCGGTAACGGCGCATGGTGATGCCGCCGGTCTTGCGGTCGATGGTCGCGCGGATGTCCTGGTCGTAACCGTATTTGGTACGGCCGGCCTTCTGGATCGCTTCTTCCATCGCCTGGATGACGACTTCGCGGTCGATATGCTTGTCACGGGCAACCGTGTCTGCAACGTGCAGGATTTCCATTTTTTTCTATGCCTCCATAGTGCTTGAAACGGGGGGTATTGAAACGGGTTTGGGAAACTGCCCTTTTTGGACAGCCTTGATCAATTCATCCGACGCCACCAGACGGGCGGACGAAAGGTCCGCCATCAGCAGGTCGAAATGTCTTTTCTGGTCGTCGGTGACCGAGAAACCTTGGGCGTTCGCGTCCGTGATGGTCGCGCGCATGCGCTTTTGCCCGTCCGAAAGCGGGCGTTTGAATTCCAGCTTCACGTCATACCCCTTGAAGCGCAGGAAATCCTCGATAATGGTGAGGGGGCGGTCGAGGCCGGGCGAACCGACTTCAAGGCGATAAGCGCCGCCCACCGGGTCTTCAACGTCCAGCAGGGTCGAAACCTCGCGGCTGATTTTCGTGCACGCATCCATCGACAGCGGCGTACCGTCCAGCATTTCGAGGAAGATTTCCAGCGCGTTGCCGGACCCCGCCTGCGACCCGCCGATGCGCACATGCACAAGGCGGCAGCCATGCGCAGCCGCGACAGGCTCGATGAAATAAGCGAACCGGCCTTCTGGGTCTTGCAGCGTGGGTTTTTTGACTCTGTCTTCCATGACACTCGGCAAACAAAAAAGGCGGGTCTTTTTATGGACCCACCCGATAAAGTTCTTAAACTTTCAGGATGATGGATACTTAAAGCCATAAGCGGCTGAAAGCAAGTCTTTTCTTAGCTGATATGCAGGCCCGGGTCTTTGGCGGGCTTGTCTTTCTGCTCGTCGCACGAACGCTGCCTGTATAAAGGCATGCCCGTGATGATGAGCTTGGCGGCATCGTCCACGTATTCCTGCGGCAAGACCGGGTGAATATCGGCAACCTTGCAGAAAAAGATGTTCAGGTTCTGCAGGCGCTGGGGCGAAAGCTGCCGGGGCACGAAAATCAGGTCGCGCAACCCGTCCAGCCGCGGCACGGCGTAGAACTGCCCGACATCCAGCGTTTCCGCCAGCCGCCCGATTTGCGAACCGTTCAGCTTGTCGTGCGGCGTCCACTCGGTGTCGTCCGCCTGCGCGGCCCCGGCGAAAACCAGCCCGGCCAGAAGCCCTGCTGCCATGCGTTTCATGGCCGGGGGCCGCCCTTGCGCGGCGCCGCTTTCGGCTTGGCGGCTTTCGCCAGCTTCAGTTGCGGCTCCATATACACCTCGAAGAACGAGAATGCGTCGGTCTTGATGCCCTCGGCCTCGGTGTCGCTGTAGTTTTCGCCCGGAATGGCGATGCGCGGCTCGCCGCCCGAAATGTCGTTATACAGCTCAAAAATCAGCGCCGAATACATGACCGCGAACATGCCTGTATCCCGGCGCAGGTCCTGGTCCACCACGTGTTCGGGAATGCCGAGGCGGATTTTGGCGAATTTCTCGGTGAAATCCCACACGCCCAGCAGGAACGCGGCGGAATACTCCGGCTCGTCGCGGATGATGTCGAACGTCCTGTCGGCCTTTTTGGCCATCGCCTCGGCCACGCCGATGGCGGCGCGGGCATAAAGATGCGGGGCATCGACCCCGATGCCGGGAACGCGCACCGCCGAAAGCCGGTTTTCGGTTTCCTCAAGCATTTGAAGGCGGGCGCGGTCGTTGAATGTCTTCGTCATGCCCGGGACCCTAGGGCAAAAAGAACATTATGTCAATTAAGACGCAATGAGGGAAATCCACAGCGTCGTGAACCCGATGACGGCAAGCGCGATAATCGGCAGCAGGAACGGGATGCTGTCATGGAATTTCAGCCTTCTGGCAATGGCGATGAACTTGGCGAACGTGCTGCCCAGAAGCGCGCCGATAATGGCAAGCCCCGCGGTCCACGGGCCTGCGCCGCCCTCCTGCATCATGTTGCTGGCGACCGACACCGCGGCCGCTGCCGACGAAATCATGCCCGACAGGAACGACGCCAGTATGAAGGCTTCCTGACCGAGATAATGTGTCACCATCGTCATCACGATGATAAGGGCCGCAAGAATTCCCGAGAACTTGAAAATGAACGTCAGGGGCAGGGGCCGGCGGCTCATGCGCACCGGCTTGATGTCGCCTTCGATGGACGAAAACGCATACAGCGTCAGGCACCCGAACAGCACCGCCGCCGAGGCCAGCGGGAAGGTGAACTGCGCGAAAAGCTGTTCACCCAGCGCCACCCGCAGCACGATGATGACCCGGACAACCGCGCCCGTATTGGCCGCGACATACCCTAAAAACAGCTCCCGGCGCGACAGCGTGCGCGTGGCCACCGCAACCCCGCCCGGGGGCGCTTCGTTCTCATGCCGCAACAGCATCATGATGGTGGCGAGGGACGAAACCAGCCCGCCAAGGAAGCTTGCAATGGCAAGGCCGTTCTTGCCGCTGGTGTACTTGGTCACGAAATGCGCGACGAAGCTCATCAGGCTGACCATGACGACCACTTTCCACAAGGCCGCCAGCATGACGTAGTGATACGTGACCGAGAATTCGCCCGCGATGTAGTTGATAAGCGGGATGGGCAGCTTCGCATCCGGCGGGATGAGGGGGGTGATGGAAATGGCGATGCCGATGAGAATGGCGAAGTCGATGATCTCGTGCTTCTCGATGGTCCGCGCGAACTGGTAGAACCGCACTTTCAGGCCGAGGATGAGTAGAATGGCGAACACGACGGTGGCGACGATCCAAAGCGGCGCGCCGAAATTCGGCAGGCTGGCTACCAGGAACGTGAACGGCATGGCCAGCAGGGTGGTCATGCCCAGCGTCTTGTCCGTCGCCTTCACGTTGCGGATGATGAAGATGGACAGCGTGAACAAAATGACCGTGGCGAACGCCAGAATCCACGCCAGCGGGGTCTGGTCGAAGAACAGCGACGACACGAACGAAAGCCCCGCGACCATGATGAAGTCGCGCATGCCCGCCATTTTCCAGTCATCCTTCAGGTTGACCGTCCGCTCGACCCCGATGGTCAGGCCGACCCCGATGGCGAGCAGGAAATGCAGGAATAATTCAAACGACGAATAGGACAGCATGGATGGTGAAGGCCCCAGAAACGGTTAGACCCTCCATCATCTCATATTTCACGCCTTATAAAAGGTCAGATAAACTTGGGAACGCCCGGCATCCCGGCCTTTGCCCTCGTAACGGGTGGTAAGCCAGCCTTCCGGCGGAATGCTGCAATCGCTCAAAACCTTGGCGTCGGTGCGGAAACCGGGGTGCATATTGGCCTGTTCCCACATCCAGTCCGCCAGCGGTGCGTGGTCGGTGGTCATCACCAGCATGCCGCCGGGTTTCAGTATCCTGGCCAGCCTGGTCAGCATCTCTTGTTGTATGAAGCGGCGCTTGGCATGCCGCTTTTTCGGCCACGGGTCGGAATTCAGCAGGTAGATACGGTCTACCGCCGCGTCCGGCAGCGCCTCGATAAGCGGCTGCGCGATGTCGTTCCAGATGCGCAGGTTGCGCAAATCGTCATCCGCCACCAGCTTGCACAGGTTGGACACGCCGTTCATGAACGGTTCGCACCCCACGAACCCCACATCCGGGTATGCGCGGTGCCACGCGGCGATACTGTCGCCGTTGCCGAACCCGATTTCGAACCAGATCTGGTCAGGCTTGAACGGGAAGGCGAGGGCGGCCGCAGGGTCGGTGAAGCCCGCGCGGGGCATCACCGTATCCATGGCGTCCTGCCGCCCGGCCCGGATGGGGCGGGCCTTGCGGCGGCCATAGAATAACTGTTTGAACTCCACGGTATTAAAGCGCCTTTTTCAGCGCCTCGACCAGGTTGGTCGCTTCCCACGAGAAGCTGCCGTCAGCCTCGGCCGCGCGGCCGAAATGCCCGTAGGACGACGTCTTCTTGTAGATGGCGCGGTTCAGGTTCAGATGCGTGCGGATGCCGCGGGGGCTGAGGTCCATGGTTTTGCCGATGGCCTTCACCAGCGCCTGCTCGTCCACCTCGCCGGTGCCGTGCGTGTTGACGTAAATCGACAGCGGCTTGGAAACGCCGATGGCATACGACAACTGGATGGTGCAGCGGTCCGCGAAGCCCGCGGCCACGATGTTCTTGGCCAGGTAACGCGCGGCGTAAGCGGCCGAACGGTCCACCTTCGTCGGGTCCTTGCCGGAAAACGCGCCGCCGCCGTGCGGGGCCGCGCCGCCATACGTGTCGACGATGATTTTACGGCCCGTAAGCCCGCAATCGCCCACCGGCCCGCCGATGACGAAACGCCCCGTCGGGTTGACGTAGAATTCCTCTTCCGGGCACATCCAGCCTTCCGGCAGGATGTCCATGATGTAAGGACGCACGATTTCCTTCACGTCGGACTGGCTGAGGCCGTCCTTATGCTGGGTCGAAACCACGACGGACGTCGCCCGCACCGGCTTGCCGTCGCGGTATTCCAGCGAAACCTGCGACTTGGCGTCGGGACCCAGCAGGTCCTTCAGTTTACCGTTGTGACGGTCTTCCGACAGGCGGCGCAGAATTTTGTGCGACAGGTAAATAGGGGCGGGCATCAGCTCGTCCGTCTCGCGGCAGGCATAACCGAACATGATGCCCTGGTCGCCCGCGCCTTCGTCCTTGGAACCGGCGGCATCCACGCCCATGGCGATGTCGGCGGACTGCTGCACCATCTTGTATTCGATGTTCAGCGTCTTCCAGTTGAAGCCTTCCTGTTCGTAGCCGATTTCACGCACGGCGTTACGGGCGGCTTCGACGATTTTGTCTTCCGTGATGCTGGCGGGCCCGCGGCATTCGCCGGCGATGACCAGCGTATCGGTGCAGGCCAGCGTCTCGCACGCCACGCGCGCGTCCGGCTGGGCAGCCAGGAACAGGTCGACGACGGCGTCGGAAACGCGGTCGCACACTTTGTCGGGATGGCCTTCGGCGACGGACTCGCTGGCGAAGGTGTAATCTTTCAACTCGGAATGTTGTACGAGGGTATCGTTCATGATTTTAGGCTGAGCCATCATGGTAAAACGCTTTCGTGTGAAGTCAGGAAATAAAAACGGGCCAATCTGGCCCGTTTTCTTTGACTTGGTCAACTATTTCTTGGATTTCGCAGGCATCAGCTTGCTTTGTTCGGCCATCTGGCGCACCAGTTTCTGCACGCTCTTGCGCAGGGCCTCGTCTTTTATCTGGTAGTAATACTTCAAAAGCTGGGTGCTTTCCTTCTTGAGGATGGGGTCATCCTCAAGGCTCGCCTGCGACACGTCGGATACGGCGAGGCCCTTCGGCGTCTTCTCGCCAATATCCCCAAGACCGGCATAGAAATAGCTGACCGGCACGTTCAGCACCTTGGAGAAATCGATAAGGCGCGCCGCGCTTATCTTGTTGGTGCCGTGTTCGTATTTCTGGATTTGCTGGAAGGTCATTCCGACCGCATCGCCCAGCGTCTGTTGCGAGTATCCCAGGAACGTACGTCGCTGGCGCAGGCGCAGGCCGAACACTTTGTCGCGGCTACCGGCGCTTTCCTTGGTCTTTCTTGCATTCTTGATCATAAATAAGGTCTTTTGACTTATCGTAGTTAACAGGACCGGAACGATATAATCTCGCTGCAGCTACATACAACTGCGTGAATAAGTCAAAAATATGAAAAAATGAAGGGTCTTACAACAAATTGTTTCAAAATTGTTTCAATCGCATTACTGCCGTCAGGGCTATTCCCAGCCCCAGCAGAATGAAGAACAGCCCTTCACCGAAACGGATATACAGCGTACCCCCCGCGATGTACTGCGGCAGGGCGCTGACCAGATACCCCTGACGGTAATAATCCAGCGACTGCAAAACCCGCCCATACGGGTCGATAACCGCGGAAATGCCAGTGGTGGCGCTGCGGGCAATCGGCTTGCCCTGTTCGATGGCGCGGTAGCGCGTCATGGCCAGATGCTGGTAAGGCCCCGCCGTATCGCCGTACCACCCGTCGTTCGAGGTGTTGACCAGCCACTCTGCCCCTTCGCTGGCCCCGTACCACGGGAAAATCGCCTCGAAACAGATCATCGGCGACACCGGCGGCACCACGGGGGAGTGCAGCACCTTGGGCCCGGTGCCCCATTTGAACCCGGCAAAACCCACCACCGGGGTAAGCCCCAGCGTTTCTTCCATCGGCAAAAACTCCCCGAACGGGACGAGGTGATGCTTGTCGTAAATATCGTCGAGATTCAGCTTCCCGTCGCTGACCGAAATATCCCCGATGCTGTTATAAAAGTCCGGCTTCTGGCTTTCGTTTTTGTTTTCCTGCCGCCACAGGCCGGAGACGAGGGCGGTGCGGAACGGCAGCCCCTGCATCGTATCCAGCAACGCCTTCGGCGCTTCCGGCACCGCCAGCAGCAATTGTTCGTCCAGCGATGTTTCAGGCCATACGATGGCAACCGATTTGGGAAGGACTGGCGCCTTGGCCAGTAAATCCAGCCCCTGCTGCGACAGGCGGACATGGCGCATGAAATGGTCCATCTCCTTGCCCGTTTCCCATTTTTCGTTGGGGGTCAGGTTGGGCTGCACGATGACCAGCGCCGTATCCGTGCGCATCTCGGTCGGGTGGTTGTTCAGGCGCACGGCGCCATAAACATACCCGCCCGCAAAGGTCGCAACCGCGATGCCGGCAATGACGCCCTGGCGCAGTTTATGCCTGCGCGCAATCCACATCAGCCCCGGCGCGCCCATCCATATGACGGTAAGGGCGCTGACGAAATAAGCCCCGCCAAGGCTGGCCAACTGGGTCACCGCGTCGATATTGGCCCACATGTAACCGAATAGGGTCCACGGGAACCCGGTCAGGTTGAACGCGCGCCCGTATTCCGCAAGCATCAGCAGCGTGATGAGCAGCACCCCGCGCGCCAGCGTGTTCGCCGCCGTCAGCCGCACCGTAACCCACCCCGCGATAAACCAGCAGATGGACAAAAGCAGCGGCAGCCCGAGGATGGAGAACCCCATCGCCCACCAGTAATCTTCAATATCCATCATCAGCGCGTTGGCGACCCACCAAAGCCCGAGCGTGAAGTACCCCATGCCGAACATGAACATGCACCACGCCCCGCGCCACGGGTTGGTCTGCCGCGCCATGATGAGGATGAACCCCGAAAGCGCCACCAGCATCGCCGGCCATACATAGAAAGGCGCCATCGCATACGATGCGATAAGGCCCAGCACCACGCATGCGGTTTTAGGCCAGTTGAAAAACAGCGCCGCGGCCCGGCTCGGAATGGAAGTCATGTCGTTGTTCATGCCCGTGCGCTTTGCTGTGCTTCGGCGGCCAGTTTCTGGCTGCGGATGCGCAGGCGGTGAATGCGGCGCGGGTCCGCGTCCAGCACCTCGAATTCCATGCCGCTGTCATGGCTGAGGACCTCGCCGCGGGCAGGGACGCGCCCCGCCATTTTCACGACCAGCCCCGCCAGCGTGTCGACCTGTTCGCGCTCGTCCTCGTGCAAAATGGCGCCGAAGCGCTGCTCGAACGTATCCACGTCCACGCGCCCGTCGGCCACGATGCTGCCGTCGGCCTTTTCCATCAGCTCGCCCGCTTCGCTGTTGTGGTACTCGTCCGCGATTTCGCCGACGATGGTTTCCACGATGTCGTTGATGGTCACAAGCCCGTCGATGCCGCCGTATTCATCCACCACAAGCGCCATGTGGCGGCGCTGCTGGCGCATCATGAGCAGCAGGTCCAGAACCGGCATGGCGGGCGAAATCACCGGCGCTTCGCGGATCATGTCGGCAATCACCAGCGGTTCGCCCGTCATGGTCTTGGACAGGATTTCCTTGATATGCACCGTGCCGATGACGTCATCCAGCGTCTCGCGGTACACCGGCAGGCGGGAGAATTGTTTTTCCGACAGCAGCGCCAGCACGTCTTCCGTAGGCGTGCTCACCTCGATGCCCACGATGTCCGCGCGCGGCACCATCACGTCGAACGCGCGCATGTCCTTCAGCTTCACGACGTTGGAAATCAGTTGCTTCTGGTGCCCGGCGGTTTTTTCGGCGTCCAGATCCTCGTGGTCTTCGGAAATGACTTCCGCGATGGCTTCTTTAAGCTCGCGGTCTTTCGCCGACCCGAAAAGAAACTTCACCATGCGCATGAAGAAATTGGTGTCCATCGCCGCTTTGGGCTGGCGCGTCGCAGGCAGGTATGTGCGGGGGTGTTCGTTCTGTCCGCCGTTGGCGGAGGGAGGTTCGTCGGAAGGCATGATGCGTTAATCTAGCGTCCCGCCGCCGCCTTGGTAAGGGTCTTTAATGCCTAAAGACCCCAATAACTGCGTCTCAAGCGTTTCCATAACCTTGGCCTCTACCTCTTCGATGTGGTCATACCCCAGAAGATGCAGCGTTCCGTGCAGCAGCAGGTGCGTCAAATGGTCGTCGAAACTGATGCCCAGGCCCTCGGCCTCCCGCACCAGCGTTTCATGCGCCAGTATAACGTCACCCAAATGGACCACCCCGGTTTCATCCTCGTCGCCGTCGGGGAAGGACAGCACGTTGGTCGGCTTGTCCTTGCCGCGCCATTCGCGGTTCAGAACCTGCACCATGCTGTCGTCGCTGAACACGTAGGTGATATGTCCTTCCGCGCCCTCATGGTCGCGCAGCACGGCAAGCACGCGGCCCAAAGGCTTTTTCAGGCGCGGAATGCGCTCCCACAATTCGCTTTCGCGGGCGATGTCGTAAGTAATGCCGGTCATGTCAGGCGTCGGGTGATTTGGCGTGGGACGTCTTGGAACGGTCGTAGGCGTCCACGATTTTGCCCACCAGCTTGTGGCGCACAACGTCCTTGTTGCCGAACTTGACGATGGAAATTTCAGGCACGCCGCCGAGAATAGACACGGCCTCTTTCAGCCCGGAAATCTGCCCGTTCGGCAAATCGATCTGGCTGGGGTCGCCGGTCACGATCATGCGTGAATTCTCACCAAGCCGCGTCAGCACCATTTTCATCTGCATGGATGTCGTGTTCTGCGCTTCGTCCACCAGCACCACCGCGTTGGTCAGCGTGCGCCCGCGCATGAAGGCGAGGGGGGCGATTTCAATGGCGCCGGATTCAATGGCGCGCGCCACTTTTTCCGGCGGCAGCATGTCATAAAGCGCGTCGTAAAGCGGGCGCAGGTAAGGGTCCACCTTCTCCTTCATGTCGCCCGGCAGGAAGCCGAGGCGTTCGCCCGCTTCCACGGCGGGGCGGGTCAGGATGATGCGGTCGATGTTCCCGGCCTCAAGCTGGCTCGCGGCATAGGCGGTGGCGATGTAGGTTTTGCCCGTACCGGCAGGCCCCACGCCGAACACCAGTTCCTTCGACTGGATGGCGCGCATGTAATCGCTCTGCGTCACGGTCTTGGCGACAATGGTTTTCTTGCGCGTGGAAATGGATGCCATGGCGTTGTCCGCCTCAACCCCGTGGCGGATGACCGCGATGACGTCGTTGGTGTCGAATTCCCGGCGGCGCGCAATGTCCATCAACGCCTTGATGGCGAGGCCCGCTTCTTCAACCGCGGCCACGGGGCCGGTGATGCGGAACACCGTGCTTTCGTCACGAATGACGACGCCGAATTCCTGCTCAAGTTCCGTGATATGCGCGTGATGCGGACCCGCAAGCATCTGCGCCAGCTTGGTGGTGCCGACGTCGAGGGTGAGGATGCTGTTCTTAGCTTTTGCCACTGATTTGATTATACCAGAAAACCTGTTGAAACGACACGCAAATTCATTCCGCCGCCAGCACGCTTTCGGTGACGGAAATGCGCCCTTTCAGCGAGGTATGGTTCGCATCTGCAATATCAACGTTGATGATTTGCCCCACCAGCCGCGCCGGCGCGTCGTCGATATGGATGCCCTGATTATACGGCGTGCGCCCATACATCTGCCCCGGCCTGTTGGTCGGGTTCTCGATAAGAATGGGCAACGTCTTGCCGATAAGCGCGGTGTTGAAATCATGCCGCTGCGCTTGCAGTAAATCCTGAAGCCGCGTCAAACGTTCCGACTTCACCTCTTCGCGCACAAGCCCGCCCAAAGTGGCCGCGGGCGTACCGGGCCGCGCCGAATACTTGAACGAATAACCGGCGGCATACCGCACTTCGCGCACCACGTTCATGGTGTCTTCAAACTGCGCATCCGTCTCGCCGGGGAAACCGACGATGAAGTCGGAAGAAAACGCGATGTCGGGCCGTATGGCGCGCAGGCGCTCGATGCTGCGCAGGTATTCCTCCGCCGTATGCTTGCGGTTCATGGCCTTCAATACCGCGTCCGACCCCGCCTGAATGGGCAAATGCAGGTAAGGCATCACCTTCGGCAGCGCATGCGCTTCATAAAGCCGGTCATGCATGTCGCGCGGGTGCGACGTCATGTACCGCAACTGCATCAGCCCCGGAATATCATGCAGCGCGAACATCAAATCGCCCAGCGTCTCGCCGTTCGCGCCGTGCCACGCATTCACGTTCTGGCCCAGCAGGTTGATGTCGCGCACCCCCTGGTCCACCAGCTTTTTGGCTTCTTCGACGATTGCCGCCATGGACCGCGAATATTCGCTGCCGCGCGTATAAGGCACCACGCAGAACGTGCAAAACTTGTCGCAGCCTTCCTGAATGGAAAGAAACGCCGAAACGCCCTTCGCCTCCGGCACCGGCATGTGGTCGAACTTCGATTCAACCGGGAAATCGGTGTTGATGACGCGCTCGACCCCCGCCTTCACCATCATCTCCGGCAACAGGTGGTAGGTCTGCGGCCCGAACACCATGTCCACATACGGCGCGCGCTGGGCGATGAAATCGCCCTCCGCCTGCGCCACGCAGCCCGCCACCGCGATAATCATCTTCTCGCCGCGCGCGGCCTTCTTCTCTTTGTTGTGGCGGATGCGGCCAAGGTCCGAGAACACCTTGTCGGTGGCCTTCTCGCGGATATGGCAGGTGTTGAGGATGACCATGTCCGCATCGTCGGCGGAATCCACGGTTTGATACCCAAGCGGCTTCAGCACGTCCGCCATGCGGCGGCTGTCGTACTCGTTCATCTGGCAGCCCCAGGTTTTTATGAACAGGCTCTTGGCTTTCATGGCCATCCTTATACCCTTATCGGACCTTGTCGACGCAAGCGAAAACCGATACCCATAATCCCTGCGATGTCCCAGAAAACCATCCTCGTCCTAAAGCCGCTGCTGCCACCGGAAATGAAACGGCTGGACGAACGCTTCCACGTCGTCCGCCTGTATAACGAGCCGGACCCCGAAAAAACCCTGCAGGCCATCCGCAACGACGTGGTCGGCATCGTCTCCTCCGCCGGGGGCAACCCGGTACGCCGCTCGCTTATCGAGGCGCTCCCGAATCTGGAAATCATCGCCCAGTTCGGGGTAGGGGTGGACAATATCGACCTCGAAGCCGCCGCCGAACGTAACATCATCGTCACCAACACCCCCGACGTGCTGACCGACGACACCGCCGATATTGCCGTATCTTTATTATTGGCTTTGTCCCGCCGCATCTGCGAGGCGGACATGTATGTCCGCGTCGGTAAGTGGTCCACCGGCGCCATGCCGCTGGGCGTTACCCCCAAGGGCAAGACCGTGGGCATCGTGGGGCTGGGCCGCATCGGCAAGGCCATCGCCAAACGCCTCGTCGCCTTCGATATGCGCATCGTCTACCACGGCCGCAGGCAGAAGGCCGACCTCGCATGGCCCTTTTATAAAGACCTCGAACTCATGGCGAAGGACGCCGACTATCTGGTCCTCGCCTGCCCGGGCGGGCCTGACACGCACCACATCGTAAACAGCCATGTGCTTGAGGCGCTGGGTCCCAAGGGCTACGTCATCAACATTTCCCGCGGCTCCGTGGTCGATCAGGAGGCGCTGGTCGATGCCCTGACCAACAAGACCATCGCGGGCGCCGGCCTCGACGTTTACGCCAATGAACCCCATGTTCCCGACGCCCTCAAGGCCATGGACAACGTGGTCCTGCTGCC
>JAMIFL010000025.1:0-3358 GCA_035906295.1 Alphaproteobacteria bacterium
CAAGGTCGTGCGTATCGTCAACTCGGTCATCGCCAAGATGGAAGGCGGACCGGGCGGGCAGGATACAATCGTCAAGGAACTGGAAGGGCTGCTGTCCGTCATCGACGCGATGCGCCATGACATTGCGGGCATTCGCCCGCAGGACGTGGCGGGCCAGCAGGTGCCGGGCGCTACGGACGAGCTTGACGCCGTCATCACCGATACCAAGAACGCGACGGACGCCATCATGTCGGCGTGCGAGGCGATGGAAAAAGCCGTTGCCGGCAAGGACGACGCGGTGGCATTGGCCGTGCAGGCTGAAGTGACCAGGATTTACGAGGCCTGTTCGTTCCAGGATATTACGGGCCAGCGTATCCGCAAGGTCATCAAGGTTTTGCGCGAAATTCAGGACAAGGTGCAGCACATGCTTTCCGTGGTCGGCCATGCCGAGGGCGGGGAAGCCGTGGACACGCGCACGGGCGACGCCAAGCTTCTGAACGGGCCGCAACTGGCGGGGCATGGCGTGAGCCAGGAAGACATCGACAAGCTTCTGGCCAGTTTCGATTAAAAAGACCTTTTTCTAAAACCATTCATCATCGTTCGGGGGCATGTTAAAATGCCCCCGATGCGTATTAAGAGTTCCCGCGACCAAGGGCCGCCGCAGGCGGATTTACGTACACTGACGCTGATGCTGACGGTGTCGATTTTCATTGCGCTGCTGGCGTTCTTCATTGTGCTGAACTGTTTTTCCGCGACGTCGATGGTGAAAGCCTCCCGCGTGACGCAGGCGATTCACGGGGCTTTCGGCCTCGGCATCGGGCTTTCGGACGAGGTGACGGAGGATTACGACCGCGCGGGCACGGGGGACATCGAGGAAAGCGTATCGACCGGCCTGCGCGCGGTGCTGCCGGATGTGGGTTTCGAGGCGCGGCAGACGGCTTCGGGCGGGTCGATCATGGCGGTCGACATCAAAATCGAGGACATGGAAGAGCGTTGGGCGGCCCTGCGCGGGCGGTTCGGCGACGTGGTGAACCGCGGGCAGGGGCGGCACGCACTGCAAATCCTGGCGCTGGACGGGCCGGGACGGGCCGGGATGCTGGCCGGGCTGGCGCGCGAGCTGGCGGATGTGGAAGGCGTTTCGCCGCAGATGATGTCCATCGGGTATGAAGAGCGCGGGCGCGCGGTTATCGAATTCCGGTTCGTGCCGGCGGGGAAATGACATGACGACCGAGAATTTCACCCCCGATAACGCAGCAAACATGCCCAATATCGAGGCCGGGCCGGTGGTGAACCATGTGCGCCGCGTGCGCGAGGGGGAGGCTGAGGCGGAAAGAGAGGCCAAGCTGGTGCAGGGACGGATGTGGCTGATTTCGTTCACCGACCTGTTTTCGCTGCTGCTGTGTTTTTTCATGATGATGTACACCATGAAAGACCCCGACCTTGAAAAAGTGGGTGCGATGGGCGGGCACAAGACGCACGACCTGATGGAAGGCGCGGGCAAGACCAACGCCGTGGCCGGACGCGTGTCTTCTGCCGGGACGTTCAAGGGGCAGGGCATCAACCAGGTGGAATATGGCGAGGCCCTGAACCTCGATTACCTGCAAGGCGTTCTGCGCAATAACCTGAAGGACGCCAAAATCGACAATGTCGTGCGCGTGGGCACGGGGCGCGACCATCTCAAGCTTCTTATCGATGAAAGCGCGGTGTTCAGCGGCAATGCCGTGAGCGCGGAAGGCGTGGCCGTCATACGGGCGCTGGCGGGGCGGCTTTCGGTTTTGCCCAACGCGGTGATGCTGATTGCGCGGCCCCGTGCGGGGGCCGACTGGGCCGATGGATTCGCGCGGGCGGAGGCGGTGGCCACGGTCATGCGGTCGGCCGGATACCACAAGGCCATGGTGGTGACGGGGGAGACCGGCGGCGGGCGCCCGGGCATTGAAATGCGCGTCGCGCCGGATGACGGCATCGCCAAATAAGAAATACCCAAAAATGCCTGTAAAATCAGATGGGTTTGATTGACGCGGGGGGCCGTGCGTGCCACGCTTCGGCTAGAGGGTTTATGCGCAGACTCGTTCTCCTTGCCGTAATGTTTTTGGGCTTCGCCGTGGCGTTTGTGGCGCAGGCGCAGGAGAGGGCTGCCGTAAGCCTGCGCGCCAACGTGCAGGACGGGTTCATCCGCCTCGTTTTCACCGGCGCGGGCCTGCCGCGGGCGGATGTGAACGCGCAGGGCGACGGCACGCTGAGCGTGGTGTTCGACAAGCCGGTGAACGTGGCAAATGTTGCGGCGGCGCTTTTAGGCGTAAGCCCGGCCACCAGCATCGCGCCTTCGGCGGACGGGCGCAGTTTTACCATCACCACCGGCGCCATGACGCGCCACCGCACGCTGGCGCTGGGGCAGCGGCTGTTCGTTGATATTTTCACGAAAAGCGCGCCGAAAGAGGCCGCAGCAAAACCGGCAGGCGAGACGCCGAAAGCCGAGACACCGAAGACCGATGCCGCACAGGCTGAAACACCGAAGCCTGAGAAACCCAAGGCTGAAACGCCCAAGATTGAAAATCCGCCCGTGGCGGCGCTGAAGGTCGAACCGTTAAAGACCGATGCGGCCAAGCCTGCGGCGCCCGCGTCGCTGGTCGCGCCGGACGAGGGGCATGAGGAGTTGCCGGTTCCGGCCTCCCTCGCGCGGCTGGATGCGCAGCAAAAAAACATCGAGGTGGCGCAGGGGCCTGTGCCGGTCATCGTGCCGGATGACGCGGAAGAGGCGCCGCCCGTGGTGGCGGTTGCACCCGTATCCACCGAAACCGCGCCGGGCATGCCGGCGGTGCCGGTGGGCGCGGTGGATGCTACGCCGGTGGCAACCGTGGCGGCCCAGCCGGAGAAGCCGTTTACGGGGTCCGCCACCATTACGCTGGGGTCGACGCAGGGGCTGGCTTTGGCCGTGTTCGTGCGCGAGGGGTATCTGTGGATCGTGATGGACCATCCGCAACTGGCGGTGCCGCCGGAAGTCACCGGGCCGGATGCCGCACAGCTTGGCGCCATGGACCGCATCACGCTGGACGGTGGGCAGGCATACCGTTTGAAAATGCCGCAGGGCGCCCATGTGCGGCCCGAGGGCGGCGGGCTTATCTGGCGGCTTTACATTCAGCCCAAGCCGGTGGCGTTGCCGTCGGTCGCGGCAAACCGCGATTTTTCGGATGCGGGGGCGGGGCCGATGCTGCGTTTGCCCCTGCGCGTGCCGACCAGCGTTTTGCGGGTTCCGGACCCCATCGCGGGGTCCGATCTTGCGGTGGTGACCGTGGGCCGGGCTGACACGCGGCTGAACGACATGAGCGGTTACGTGGATTTCGACGTCCTCCCCGCCATCGTGGGCGCGGTGCTGCGGGCC
>JAMIFL010000026.1:0-4096 GCA_035906295.1 Alphaproteobacteria bacterium
TAGCGGCCTTCGTCGAGATAGGCGTCGAGCATGGATTTGGTTTGTTGCAGGGGCGCGGTATCCATGGTGGCGATGCCGTGCGCGGCCATCAGTTCACCCAGCGATTTGCCGACCTGCCCGCCCATGTGAACGAGGTCGGCCGCGGCGATGGGCGGTGCCGTATGAAACGCCAGAAACATCGGGTGCGTGACCGCGGCGACCATGAGGGCGCCTTCAAAATCGTCGCGGGCGCGGGACATGTTAAGCCGCCTCGCCGATGGCTTTCAAAGCGGCCGACAGCTTGGCGATGACGGTTTGGGCGTCGGCCTTGCGGGCGTTTTGTTCGGCGATGATTTCTTCGGGCGCGTTGGCGACGAAGTTCTGGTTGCCGAGTTTGGCTTCGATTTTATTCAGTTCGGCCGATTGTTTTTCGATTTCCTTTTTCAGGCGCGTGCCTTCCTTGGAAATATCGATGATTCCGGCGACGGGCAGGATGAGCGTGAGGTTGCCGACAACGCTTTGGATGGCGCCTTTCGGTGCCGTGTCGTCGGAAACCGTGACGGTTTCGAGGCGCGCAAGGCGCTTGATGAGCGCGTCGTGGCGGGCCAGCATGTCGCGTTCCGCCTGCCCTGCCCCGCGTACCTGCAGGTTGAGCATGGCTGCGACAGGCACGTTCATGTCGGTACGCACCGAGCGGATGTCGGAGATGACGGCCTGCAACTGTGCGATTTCATCGGCAGCCACTTTGCTGACCAGCGCGTCCGGGTATTCCGGCCATTGCGCGGCGATGAGCGTGGAGCTGCGTTCGGTGATGCCGGCGTAGAGTTCTTCCGAAATGAACGGCATGAACGGGTTGAGGATGACGAGGATCTGGTCCATCACCCATGCGGCGGTGGCGCGGATTTCGGGGCCTGCATCGCCGTCCATCAACGGTTTGGTCAGTTCCAGATACCAGTCGCAGAACGTGCCCCAGACGAAGTCGTAAATGGCGTCGGCGGCCATGTTGAACTTGAATTCGGCCAGCGCGGTTTCGACGTTGCGGGCGCATTGGACCGTTTCGCCGATAATCCACTGGTTGAGGACGTTCTTCGCGTTTTCAGGTTTGAAATTCGCGTCGGGTTTGGCGCCGTTCATTTCGAGGTAACGGGCGGCGTTCCAGAGCTTGGTTGCGAAGTTGCGGTAGCCTTCGACGCGCTTTTCCGAGAGGCGGATATCACGCCCCTGCGCGGCCATGGCGCACAGGGTGAAGCGCACGGCGTCGGCGCCGTAGGTCTTCGTCAGTTCCAGCGGGTCGATGACGTTACCCTTGGTCTTGGACATTTTCTGGCCCTTGGAGTCGCGGACCAGCGCGTGCATGTACACGGTTTTGAACGGCACTTCGCCCATGAAGTGGCAGCCCATCATCATCATGCGGGCGACCCAGAAGAAGATGATGTCGAAGCCGGTGATGAGGACGTCGCCGGGGTAGTATTTCGCAAGCTCCGGCGTTTTTTCGGGCCAGCCCAGCGTGGAGAACGGCCAGAGGGCGGAGGAGAACCACGTGTCGAGCACGTCGGGGTCGCGGGTGATGGTTTTCTTGGCGCCGTAGTGCCTGTCGGCCTGTTCCTGCGCTTCGGCTTCCTGTTCGGCGACGAAGATGGTGCCGTCCGGGCCGTACCATGCCGGAATTTGATGGCCCCACCACAACTGGCGGGAGATGCACCACGGTTCGATGGAGCGCATCCATGCGTAGTAGGTGTTTTCCCACGATTTGGGGACGAAGACGGTCTTGCCGGTTTCGACCGCCTCGATGGCCGGTTTGGCCATGGTTTCGGCGTCGACATACCACTGGTCGGTCAGCAGCGGTTCGATGACGGCGTCGGAACGCTGGCTGTAGGGAATTTTGGTGACGTGGTCTTCGACCTTCACCAGTTCTTCCGTCGCTTCCAGTTCGGCGAGGATTTTCTTGCGCGCGGCGTAGCGGTCGAGGCCCTGATATTCCCCGGGGATGTCGCCGGTCATGCAGGCGTGCTTGTCCATGACGGAAATCATCGCGAGGTCGTGACGCTTGCCTAGCGTGAAGTCGTTGAAGTCGTGGGCGGGCGTCACTTTCATGGCGCCGGTGCCGGTTTCCATGTCGACATATTCATCGGCGATGATGGGCACGAGGCGGCCGACGATGGGGACGACGGCGGATTTGCCGATGAGGTCTTTGTACCGTTCGTCGTTCGGGTTCACGACGACGGCGGTGTCGCCCAGCATGGTTTCGGGGCGGGTAGTGGCGATGGTGATGGTGCGGGCGCTGTCACCTTCGATGTGGTAGGCGATGTGCCACATGTGGGATTTGGTTTCGCGCGATTCAACTTCGAGGTCGGAGACGGCGGTCTGGAGTTTGGGGTCCCAGTTGACGAGGCGCTTGTCGCGGTAGATGAGTTTTTCGCGGTAGAGCTGGACGAAGACTTTGAGGACGGCCTTGTTCAGACCTTCATCCATGGTGAAGCGTTCGCGGCTCCAGTCCGGCGTGGTGCCGAGCTTGCGGAGCTGGCGGGTGATGGTGCCGCCGGATTCGGCCTTCCAGTCCCACACCCTTTTCAGGAATTTTTCGCGGCCAAGCTCTTTACGCGACGTACCCTGCGCTTCGAGCTGGCGTTCGACGACCATTTGCGTGGCGATGCCCGCGTGGTCCGTGCCCGGCATCCATAGCGCGTCGCGGCCCTTCATGCGGTTGTAGCGGGTCAGGATGTCCTGCAACGACATGTTGAGGGCGTGGCCCATGTGCAGGCTGCCGGTGACGTTCGGCGGCGGCATCATGATGGTGAAGGGTGCCGCGTTCGACTGCGGCTGGGCCGCGAACAGGCCCGACTGTTCCCATGCGTCGTAGTGGCGGGCTTCAATCGCGGCGGGGTCGAAGGTTTTATCGAGCGTTTTTTCGGTCATCGTTTTCCATCCATAGAACGGCTTGTTTTCGGCCACCTAAGGCCAAAAAGCAATAGTTTATGTGCGCGCCTCAACCGCCGGCGCGCGTTGCTTTCGCAACGCTTCTGGCTCGCTGCCGCTTACGCGTTCGCGGGCCCTCAACGGGCCAGGTATTTCAGTGCTGTACGGGTACCAGTGCGCGGCTGGTTTTTTCTTTCCAGTGCGCGGGGCGCAGGAAAGGCACGTCGAAGGGGTCCTGCGAGATGATGGGGGAGCCCACGAACATCTTCTGGATTTGGGAATAGGTTTTGCCGCGGGCCAACTGGTCGCGCAGGGCCAGCGCCGCCGCCTCGTCCGTAAACCGCTGGTGGGACAGCAGGCGAATATCGGGCCAGCCGGTCATGAACTGGCCGGAAGGCCAGCTTTCGTGCAGGAAGCCGGTGATAAAGGTGCCTTTGTCCGCCGGGTCTACCCATGTCAGGACGCGGATGGTCTGGAATTTGTCGGTGCGCAGGACATGCGGGTGCAGTTTGGCCGGCAGGCGCGCATTGTCGTACTGGGTGTTGGCGGCGGCAGGCACGGCCACGCGGTCGAACATGACGCGCACGGGCGGGCGGGCGTCGAGCGACGTGCGGAAAATGGAGATTGACGGTTTGTGGGCGGATGAATCCGTGGCCATGCTTAAATTCCCTGTTCAATCATGCGCCTGTTTAATCAGACGTCATCCAAAAAGCGTACGCCCCGAGACCGGGGCGCAGCAACAAAAATATGCCCCTCAGGCGCCGGGCGGCGCACTCTCGTGCGCCCTGGCTTCGCTGCGCTTACGCTTCGCGGGCCCGCAATGGGCCAATTGGCAGGAAAATGGGGAGAAAGCGAAGGCTGGTTAGCGGTCCATTGCCTGTTTGACCATGCGTTCCAGTTCACGCTCGACGGCGCGCTGGATCATGTCGGGCAGGTTGCGGTCCAGCCAGTCGCGCAGCATGGGGCGCAGCAGGTCGCGGACAATGTCTTCCAGCGTGCCGCCCTTGCCGGCGCGGCTGATGGCGATGTTCTGGGCCAGGCGGGTCAGCGAATCCAGCGACGCGGCCTTGGCGGTGTCGGTCAGGATGGAATCCGCCACTTCGTCTTCCACTTCGATTTCAAGCTCTTCACGGAAGGAGAAATCGGGCTTGGGCGATTCGATGATGATTTCAGGTTCCGGCTCGGGCGTGATTTCGATGGC
>JAMIFL010000027.1:0-4670 GCA_035906295.1 Alphaproteobacteria bacterium
CGGCATCGTGCACATGTCGGTCGGCGGTTTCCACCGTTCCCACCAGGCGCTTTACGTCTGCGAACTGATGGACCAGAAGCCGGGCGACTGGCTCATCACCGGCGTAGGCCTTCTGGAATCGGACAAGGCCAGCCTCGAAGCCCTCGCGGCACAGGACCACTACTACACCGTCGTCGAGCGCACCGCCGACGAAGACACCATCAAGATTGTCGGCTCCATCCACGAGACGCTGCACGCGCCCTCCAACCCCAAAGCGGTGCTCGACCGCCTGCAGGACCCGGCCATCAAAATCCTGTCTTTGACCATCACGGAAAAAGGCTACTGCTACAATTCCAGGGGCGACCTCGACGAAACCAACCCGATGATTCAGCACGACCTGAAAAATCTGGACGCGCCGAAAACCGGCATCGGTTATGTCGTATCCGCCCTGCGCAACCGCATGAACGCTGGTATGGAAGCCTTCACGGTCATGTCGTGCGACAACCTGCCGGGCAACGGCCACCGCACCCACCACATCGTCGGCCAGTTCGCGAAACTGGTTGATGCCAAGCTGGCGGCGTGGATCGACGCCAACGTGAAATTCCCGAACGCCATGGTCGACCGCATCACCCCGGGCACCACCGATAAAACCGTGGCCTTCGTGAAAGAGAAGTGCGGCATCGACGATGCATGGCCCGTGGTCTGCGAAGACTTCCGCCAATGGGTTCTGGAAGACAATTTCGGTGCCGGTCGCCCGGCCTTCGAAGCCTCCGGCGTCCAGATGGTCGCTGACGTCGAACCGTATGAACTGATGAAGGTGCGCCTGCTCAACAGCTCGCACTCCGCGCTTTCCTACCTGTCCTACCTCATGGGTTACCGCGAGGTGGACGTCGCCATGGCCGACCCGCTGATGGCGAAATTCGTGCGCGCTTACATGGACCACGACGTCACCCCGTCCGTCCCCGCCGTTCCCGGCATCGACGTGACCCAGTATAAAGACACGCTCATCCGCCGTTTCTCCAACCCCGCCATTTCCGACAAGGTCCAGCGCCTCGCCGAAGACGGCACCGCGAAAATCCCGAACGGTCTGCTGCCCAGCGTCCGTCATGCCCTGAAAACCAACGGCTCCATCAAATACGCCTGCATGGCGCTGGCCGGCTGGTTCCGCTACATGACCGGCGTCGATGAACAGATGAACGCCATCGAAATCAAGGACCCCCGCAAGGACCAGATGATGGCCGCCATCAAGGTCAATCCCAGCGACCCGAAATCGGTTCTCTCCATCACCGAAGTGTTCGGCGCCGACCTCATCGCCAACGAACGTTTCGTGCGCGAACTGACGCAAGCCATGGTCGACCTGTACGCACAGGGCGCGCGCGGCGTGCTTGAATCGCTCGAAATGCGCAAAGCGGCCTAAGAAGGACAACCCGTCATGATCATCGTTTTCGGCTCGAACGTCGTCGACCTTTATTTCGATTTGGCCCAGTTGCCGGAACATGATCAGGCCGTGCACATCGCGACCCACCAGGAAGAACCGGGCGGCAAGGGCCAGAATCAGGCCGTTGCAGCCGCTATCGCCGGTTCCAGGGTGCGCTTCTACGGTGCGGTCGGCGACGGCGCCCATGGCCGCATGATGGTCAAAAACCTCCAGAACCGCGACATCAACACCTCCGGTATCCAGATGATGCCGGACCAGCCGACCTCCATCGCCACCATCTTCGTCGACCCCGCCGACGGCACGCACCGCGTGGTGGTATCCCAGGGCGCTAACGCCTATGCGGTACAGTCGGACATCCTCGACGAACTGCTGAACAACGACACCACGCTGCTGCTGCAGGCCGAACTGAATTTGAACGAGACCGCGACGCTCATCCGCCGCGCCCGCGCGCGCAACTGCCGGTCGGTCATCGTCAACCTCGCGCCGTATAAAGACCTGTCGCCCGAAATGGTCGCCAACATCGACGTGCTGGTGATGAACGAGCATGAGGCGACGTCCTTGCGCAAACATCTCGGCATCGCCGAACAGGGCTTTGAAGACTTCGCCCGCACGCTGCACAAGCTGCACGGCGTGACCCCCCTGATTACGCTGGGCGCGGACGGCGCCATGGCCTTCGACGGCCAGACCATGCACCGCGTACCGGCGCTGAAGGTGAAAGCCGTCGATACGCTGGGCGCGGGCGACGCGTTCTGCGGCTACCTCGCCGCCTGCATCGACCGCGGCATGACACTGCCGGACGCGATGAAATACGCGTCAATTGCAGGCTCCTTGGCCTGCACCAAAAAAGGCGCGCAGCAAGGCGTGCCGGAATGGAAAGAAGTCGAAGCGCGCCTGCCGGAACTGGAAGGCACCAACGTGTCCACCACCTCGGCCCCGGTGGCCAAACAGGTTCTGCGCGCTTAAGCCTTAACGGGAATTTCGTTCACTAAACATAGATGCGCGAACGCGGTGTCGTTCGCGGCATTGGCGATGCGATGCCACGTCGCGGTCTTGGCCTGCGAAAGCGCATCGTCGTCGAACAGGTTTTCTGACCTGAGGCCCAGCAGGATACCCGCGTTGAAATTATCGCCCGCGCCTACCGTGCGCGTGATGCCCGCGTCATGATGGCCGGGAATGCCGTAGCCCCCGCTGCGGTCGAAGAACGTGCAGCCGCCAGCGCCGTGCGTTACGAACACCGCCTTGGCGCCCAGCGCTATCCATTTCTCCGCCACCTGCGCGTGGCTCAGGCCCGGGTAGGTGAAGGCAACGTCCTCGTCGCTCGCTTTGGCAACCGACGCGGTGGAAACCCAGCGCTCAACCGCCGTGCGGTACGTACCCGCATCGGGAATGACGCTGGGCCGCGTGTTGGGGTCGTATAATACGATGCGTCCGGCCTTGCGTTGCATTTCCGCGTACTGGCGCAGGGTCTGCCCGCTGGGCGACAGCGTGGTCGCGACGGACCCGAAACAGAACAGCCCGTTCTTCTCGGCGAAATGCTGGGGCA
The DNA here is from genome assembly GCA_035906295.1 of Alphaproteobacteria bacterium. Taxonomy (GTDB): domain Bacteria; phylum Pseudomonadota; class Alphaproteobacteria; order Micavibrionales; family UBA1664; genus UBA6145. The sequence goes on from JAMIFL010000027.1 coordinate 2,961, forward strand.
GGTCGCCCAGTTGCAAATGCTCGGTGGTGTTCGGCTGGTTGCGGCCATAGAAGGAATATTTATTCCCGCCTTTACCATCTTCGCTGACCACCGCAATCATGGAAATGAAGGGCGAGGGGCGCACATACGCCATGCCCACGCCCGCCTCGTTGAAATCGGCGCTGAAAATACCGCCGAAATAATCCGATGAAACGGGGCCGACGTAAAACGCTTGCGTGTCGGCGATGTTCAGCCGCCTGATGGCGCGGGCCGCGCCCATGGACCCGAAATACATGGACCCGCCCAGAGACACCACCATCCGGCGCGGATGCGCCGGGTCCGGGCGCTGGTCGGCGATAGCCTCGCCCACGAAGTAAAGACCGGTCGCCATGGCTTCAGGACTTGCAGATTTTCTTGTCGACGATGGACAGGCGCAGGCGCCCCGACAGCAGCTCAAGCGCGGATGCGCCGAACGCCTCGCGCCGCCAGCCCTGCAGGCACGAGACGTTTGCGTTCTCGCCGCCGATGGCAAGCGCCTGAAGATCGTCGCCGTCCGCAATCAGGCGGGCCGAAACGCCGTTTTCCGAAGCCTGAATACGCAGCAGCATCTTCAGCATCTCCAGCACCGGCTGCAATTCCTGCGGGAAGGGCTTGGCGCGTTCCACGCGCGGCATGTCTTCCTTGGGCAGCGCCAGCGCTTCTTCAACCACCTTAAGCACCGCCTGACCAAGCGAACGTTCCGCGAGGTCGGACGGGAAACCGCGTACACGGGCCAAAGCCTGCGCATTGCGCGGCTGGGTCAGGGCGATTTCGGCCAGTGTCTCATCCTTGAAAATACGCGGGCGCGGAATGTCGCGGCGCTGCGCCTCACGCTCGCGCCACGCGGCAAGCCCGCGCAAGACCGCCAGAACCGGCGGCTTGTCGGAACGGATTTTAATACGCTCCCACGCTTTTTCGGGGTCCACGGTGTAGATGCCCGCATCCGACAGTGCGGCCATCTCCTCGTCAATCCACGCGCGGCGGCCAAGGCGGTCGAGGCGCTCGACGAAATTCTCGTACACCTGCCGCAGGTACAAAACGTCGTCGGCGGCATAGGCCAGTTGCTCCGCCGAAAGCGGGCGGATGGACCAGTCGGTGTATTGCTGGGATTTATCGATGGAATGGTGGCACACATCGGCCACCAGCGCGGCGTAAGATACGGACTCGCCATACCCCAGCGCCATGGCGGCGACCTGCGTGTCGAACAGCGGCGCGGGCACGCGGCCATACAGCTTCACGAAAATTTCAAGGTCCTGCCGCCCTGCGTGGAACACCTTCACCACGTCGGGGTCGAACAGCGCCTCTTCAAGGTCGGTCATGTCGTCGCCCGTCAGCGGGTCGAGCAGGATGGCGTCGCCGTCGGGCGCGGCGACCTGCACGAGGCAGAGCTGCGGGTAGTAGGTGCGTTCGCGCAGGAATTCGGTATCGAGGGCCAGAAAGGCGGGTTTTGTCATCCCGCCGTTTTACTGCCTAAACGGGCTCGATTCAACGAATCGTTTAAAAGCGCATCTTGCGGTGCGCGACGTGCAGCACCCGGTAAACCAGCGCCAGCCCGCGCAAATTGACCACCGCGGGTGCAACCAGCCCCGCCGTTTCAAACGCGGCAATCAGCGCGTCCGGCGCTTCGTCGAACACCCGCGCCCGGGAAGGGGAGCAGCCAAGCTGGTAGTTGGACGTATGGGTGCGGCCGTC
>JAMIFL010000028.1:0-17669 GCA_035906295.1 Alphaproteobacteria bacterium
TACGTGCCGGGCTGCCCGCCGACGGCCGAGGCGCTGGTCTACGGCATCCTGCAACTGCAGAAGAAAATCAAACGCGAAGATACGCGTATCGTAAGGTGAGGGGGATAGTGCGATGAAAAAGGCTGCTTCCGAAACGCTGGCCGCGCTGGCCGAGAAGATTGCCGGACGTTTCGCCTATGGCGTTGCAAGCCATGAATTCGCGCAGGACGAGCTGGTGCTGCACGCCCGCCGTGACCAGATTCAAAAACTGCTGACCGATTTGCGCGACGACGCGGAATGCCTGTTCGAGCAGCTTATCGACATTACCGCCACCGATTACCCGGCGCGCCCGGACCGTTTCGACGTTGTGTACAGCATGCTTTCGGTGCGGCTGAACACGCGCGTGCGGGTGAAGATTGCGACCGACGAGGACACGCCGGTGCCGAGCGTCACCAAGCAATTCTCATCCGCCATGTGGCTGGAGCGCGAAGTGTGGGATATGTACGGCATCGTGTTCGAAGGTAACGAAGACCTGCGCCGCATCCTGACCGATTACGGTTTCGAGGGGCACCCGCTGCGCAAGGACGTCCCGCTGACCGGCTTCGTGGAGCTGCGTTACGACGAGGCGTTGCAGCGCGTGGTTTATGAGCCGGTGAAGCTGCCGCAGGATTTCCGCATGTTCGATAACCTCAGCCCGTGGGAAGCGATGACGACCGTGCAGCTTCCGGGCGACGAGAAGGCGGCCAAGCAGAAGCTGGGCACCATCAACTACCGCACCAAGGATAAGGGCGTATCATGAGCACCCGCGAACTGGTCAGCCTGAACGAAGCCACGGGCCAGATGACGGCGGTGGGCGACGAAACGCAAATCAAGCCGTACACCATCAATTTCGGCCCGCAGCATCCTGCGGCGCACGGGGTTTTGCGCCTCATCCTTGAAATGGACGGGGAAATCGTGGAGCGCGCGGACCCGCATATCGGCCTGCTGCACCGCGGGACCGAGAAGCTTATCGAATATAAGACCTACCTGCAGGCGCTGCCGTATTTCGACCGGCTTGATTATGTAAGCCCGATGAATCAGGAGCATTGCTTCGCGCTGGCGACGGAAAAGCTGCTGGGCATCACCCCGCCGCTGCGCGGCCAGTACATCCGTGTGTTGTTCTGCGAACTGACGCGCATCCTGAACCATATTCTTAACATTACCACGTATGCTCTTGATGTTGGGGCAATTACGCCCGCCCTGTGGGGCTTTGAAGAGCGCGAAAAGGGCATGGAATTCTATGACCGTGTCTGCGGCGCGCGCCTGCACGCGAACTATGTGCGCCCGGGTGGCGTGAACCTCGATTTGCCGAAAGGGCTTGCCGAGGACATGTGGGCGTGGACGGAGAATTTCGGCAAGGTCATCGACGATCTCGACGGGCTGCTTTCGGAAAACCGCGTGTTCAAGCAGCGTACGGTCGGCATCGGCGCGGTTACGCGCCAGCAGGCGATGGACTGGGGCTTCACGGGACCGATGCTGCGCGCATCGGGCGTCGCGTGGGACCTGCGCAAATCGCAGTCTTATGATGTTTATGACAAGATGGATTTCGACATTCCGGTCGGTAAGACGGGCGATTGTTATGCCCGCTACCTTGTGCGGATGATGGAGATGCGCGAGTCGCTGAAAATGATGCGCCAGTGCCTGAACGAAATGCCGGGCGGGCCCGTTAAATCCGACGACTACAAGGTCACCGCGCCGCCGCGTGAGGAGATGAAGAAGTCGATGGAAGCGCTTATCCACCACTTCAAATTCTACACCGAAGGCTACCACGTGCCGGCTGGGGAAACCTACACGGCCGTCGAGGCGCCCAAGGGCGAGTTTGGCGTGTTCCTTGTGTCGGACGGCACCAACCGCCCTTACAAGTGCCATATCCGCGCGCCGGGCTTCGCCCATCTGGCCGCGCTCGACTTCATGTCGCGCGGGCACATGCTGGCGGATGCCGTGTCCATCATCGGTTCGATGGATATCGTGTTCGGTGAGATTGACCGCTAAGGTTTTCCAAATTCGTACATTCAGGTAGATTCTTCCGATGAGGGGGAATATCCGGTCATGACCAGTGTTGCGCCCAGCGTTGCTTCCACCGGCGGGCGGCGGCAGCTTGAGAGTATTCAGGTCCTGCGCGGGCTTGGGATGGGGCTTATCCTGATCGGGCATATCGCGCTGGCCGTGGTTTACGGCGACGAAACGCTGACCCGGCTGGTGCCGCAGGCCGTTATCGTGTTCCTCGCCAACGCGGCGGACGGGATGCTGGATATCTTCTTCGTCGGCAGTGGGTTCATCATGGTTTACATCTCGCGCGCGACGTTCGGCGAGAGGGGCGCATGGCGCAAATTCGCATGGATGCGCATTACCAAGGTGGTGCCGGTTTACTGGGTATGCGTCACGCTGGCCATTGCGATGGGCGCCATAGTGGGCGACGTGGCCGGGTTCCAGCAGCCGGGCTGGGAAGGCGCGCTTAAATCGTACCTGTTCATTCCTTACGCGCATGGCGAGGTTACGGGCATTTTCGGGGAGACGAGGCCATGGGTGCGGCCCGTGCTGCCGGCGGGCTGGACGCTGAATTATGAGATGTATTTCTACCTGCTGTTCGCGCTGGCGATGCTGGTGCGGATGCGCACGGGGCTGTTGCTGATGACGGGCTGGGCGGTTGCCACGGGGCTGTTGCATGCGCTGGTGCCGCAGGATGCGATTGCGCTGTCGTTCTGGACGTCGGCCACGCTGTGGAAGTTCGTGGCGGGGGCATGGATCGGCGTCCTGTACTGGACGGGTTGGCGGTATATGGGGCCAAAGGCCGTTGTTTTGCTGGCGGGCGTGCTGGCGTTCGCGGCGCACTGGTGCGTGTACGGCATGTTTTTACAGCGCCCCGACAGCGTGATTTTCCATGCGCTGAGCGCATTTGCAGCCAGCGTGATGATAGGCGCCGCCGTACTGACGCGGTTCGAGACGCTGGAGCGCAGCCCGCGCGCGCTGGTGGCGCTTGGGGATGCGTCTTATTCCATCTACCTCACCCATATTTTCGTTTACGTGCCGGTGTTCGGGCTGCTGGGCATGGCGTTCGACATGACCCTGGGCCAGCGTGTGATAGCCGGGGCCGGCTGTTTTGCGATGGCCATAGGGCTTGGATTTGCCGTGTACCGGTGGGTGGAATTGCCGCTGATACGCTGGAGCAGGGGGTTTATGAGGCGCGGGTGAGTTTGGGGATGTAATCATCCGCCCGGGCGGTGGTGGCGAGGTGCATGAAGGTGAAGATGTTGAACGTCACGACGTGGAAGACGCCCACGTAGACAAGACCTGCGAGGGAACCCATCAACCCATAATCCTGCCCGAGCTGGCGGGTGAAGAAGAACAGCGCCACGAAGAACGCGTTGCTGATGAGGCACTGGCGCACATAGGACCGCAGTTCGCCGGGGCGCCGGGGTTCACGCGCCTGTTTCTTTTTGAAGATGTAGACGTACCAGTTCAGGTAATGCGTCACGACGAGGAAGCAGAAGACGTTTTCGACGGGCAGGCGTTCCATGGCGGTGCCGGTTGCGAGCCATGACAGGGCCAGCAGGGCCAGCGCGTTCATCCAAATGAAGAACAGGTATTGCGCCTGCGGTGTATGCCGTTCGCGGGCAACGAGCAGGGCGGTGAGGGGCAGGCCCGCGGCCCAGAGCCAGATGTAGTCGCGCATCAGGTGCAGGTCGAAGCTGCTGTCGATGTTGATGACAAGGAACAGCAGGAAGGCGTAAAGCCCGACAGCCTGCGTGCTGCCGTTGGGGGTGGTGTTGAAGAGGACGATGTCGTCGAGGAAATTGTGCAGGATGAAAAAGCCGCTGACGAAAAAGATGAAATACAGCGGGAAGGCGAGGCCCGCCGCGATGGCCATGGCGAAAAGCGACAGGAACAGGGCGTTGCGGCGGCGTTCGCGGTAATAACCGGCCTTGCGCTGGGCCAGGAACGCCAGCAAAGCGTGGCTGGGGCCCATGATGAGGGTCGCCATCATCACGTCCTGCGAATTCAGCAGGAAGGCGGGCAAGAGGGCCAGCCCCGCGGCGGCAAGCCGCCACAGGCTGATATCGGCAGGGGAAGCGGAGGCGGTGTGGGTATGCATCCTTTTGAAAATACAGAAATTATGGTGTTTCAACAATATTGCGGGTTTGGGGCATCAATCATGGACATTTGGGCCGGGGTTGGCTAAAAAGACGCATTATTTCGAGTCTTCAAAGACATGCTTGGATAAATCGGTATGAAACCGCGCATCGCCCCGCCCGAGTTGCAACCCAAAAACTTCGCCTTCAAGGACACTGCCCGGGTGCAGGACATCCTGAGCCGTTACCCGGCTGGACGCCAGCAATCGGCGGTGATGCCGCTGCTGGACCTGGTCATGCGCCAGGTGGCGGCGGAAACGCCTTCAGGCGGCGGGTGGATTCCGGAAGCCGCGATGGAAGAAATCGCCCGCATGCTGGAGATGCCGCGCATCAAGGTGTTTGAGGTTGCGACGTTCTATTCCATGTACATTCTGGCGCCCATCGGCAAGCACCACATCCAGTGCTGCACGACCACGCCGTGCTGGCTGCGCGGATCGGCGGACATCGTGAAAACCTGCGAGAGCGAACTTGGCATCCATGTCGGCGAAACGACGCAGGACCAGATGTTCACCATTTCCGAGGTCGAATGCCTCGGCGCGTGCGTGAACGCGCCGATGGTGCAGATCAACGACGAATACTACGAAGACCTGACGCCGCAGCGCATGGCTGAAATCATCGCCGCGCTGAAGGCGGGCCGGGATGTGCCGAAAGGCCCGCAGACCGGGCGCCGCGCGTCCATGGCCGCGGGCGGCACCACCACGCTTGTGGACGAAGCCAAGAAGGCTGGCGTGGCATGAACGTCGACGAAAACGGCCTCATCATCAAGCCTGCCAAGGTTGCGAATGATGCCGTTCATGTGGCGCCTTTGCAGGGGCAGGTGCCAGCCGCCGGCAATGTCGCAGCGTCGCTGTGGTGGGCTGTGTTCTGGCGCGGGCTGTTTCTGGCCGTGGTCATGGGCATGCTGATGGGCGCGTTGTTCGGCGCGTTGCGCGAAGTGACCGGCAACAGGGAGCCTGACTGGCTGTTCATGACGGCATCGTTCGGAAGTTATGTCGTCGCCCAGATTCTGGCGACGCTTTGGGTGCTGCGCCGTGGTTTCGGCGGCGGGCGCCGGGTGATTGTGATGGAGCGTATGACACATGCTGGCTGACAGCGACCGTATCTATAAGAATATCTTCGGGTGGGAGAGCTTCTCGCTCGATTCCGCGCGGGCGCGCGGGGACTGGGACGACACCGCAGGCATCATCGCCAAGGGTAAAGACTGGATCATCGAGGAGATGAAAAAGTCCGGCCTGCGCGGGCGCGGCGGGGCCGGTTTCCCTACCGGCATGAAATGGTCGTTCATGCCCAAGCCTTCGGACAAGCCGCATTACCTTGTCATCAACGCCGACGAATCCGAACCGGGTACCTGCAAGGACCGCGACATCCTGCGCCATGAACCGCACAAGCTGCTGGAAGGCGCATTGATTGCGGCGCACGCCATTGGCGCGCACAAGTGCTACATCTACATCCGCGGCGAGTTTTACGACGAGTCGTCGAACGTCTGGAAAGCCATCCACGAAGCCCGCGCCGCGGGCCTGCTGGGGCCCAATGCCGCCGGTTCCGGCTGGGATTTTGACGTCGAACTGCACCGCGGCGGCGGGGCTTACATCTGCGGCGAGGAATCCGCGCTGCTGGAATCGCTGGAAGGCAAAAAGGGACAGCCGCGCAACAAGCCGCCGTTCCCGGCCATGGCGGGGCTTTATTCCTGCCCGACGACGGTGAACAACGTGGAAACCATCGCATCGGTGCCGACTATCCTGCGCCGGGGCGGCGCGTGGTTCGCGGGCATCGGGCGTGACCCCAAGAACACCGGCACCAAGCTGTTCTGCATTTCCGGCCATGTGAACAACCCGTGCAACGTCGAGGAAGCCATGGGCATCCCGATGAAGGAGCTGATTGAAAAGCACGCGGGCGGCATGCGCGGCGGGTGGGACAACCTGCTGGCTGTCATTCCCGGCGGGTCTTCGACGCCGCTGCTGCCGAAAGACATCTGCGACACGGTCGTGATGGATTTCGATTCCTTGCGCGCGGTGCAGTCGGGCCTTGGCACGGCGGGGCTTATCGTGATGGATAAATCCACCGACCTCGTCTACGCCATTGCGCGGCTGTCTTACTTCTACATGCATGAAAGCTGTGGCCAGTGCACGCCGTGCCGCGAGGGTACGGGCTGGATGTGGCGCATCATGCAGCGCATGGTGACGGGCAATTCCTCGGTCGAGGAAATCGACATGCTGCTGGATATTTCCAAGCAGATCGAAGGCCACACCATCTGCGCGCACGGCGACGCATCGGCATGGCCGATTCAAGGCCTGTTCCGTCACTTCCGCCCGATGGTGGAGCAACGCATCATGGATTACCGCGCGCGCGCGGAACGCGAACGCGGCTTCATGGCGGTGAGCACCGGGGTCGCGGCATGAAAAACCTGCTTATCGGCATTGCCGCGTTGATGGTTCTGGCCTTGCCGGCGATGGCGCAGGACAAGGCCACGGCATATGCCGAATGCGCGGGCGCGCACAACGCGCTGTATGAATATTATTTCTACGTCCTTGAGAACGATCAGGCTGCCAAGCCGCATGAACTGTGGGGCAACGCATTCAGGGCCGAGGCCGCCAGGGAAGGCGCCGCGCAGGCCGCCATCGATAAAATCGTGGCCGCGCAGGCCGCGTTCTATACCAATAAAATTCAGGCCGGCACGGGCAGTGTGGACAAGGTCCTGACGGACAAAATCGTTGCGTGCGACGCGCTGGCAAAGGCTGCGCCCGCCAGTGACGACGCTTCCACCCAGCCTTATCAGGGCAGCGCACGGTAACGCCATGGTCATGACCCCGCAGCAGCAAAAAGATTACACGGCGCGCATCGTCAAGGCGGCGATGTTCGAGTGGGCCATGCTGCTGGTGGGTTTGTATTTCCTGTTCTCCTACACCTCGCCGGGCATGCTGACCGAGTTGGGGCTGCCCGTGGTGGTGCAGGGCGTGGGGAACGTCGTTATTTTCATCCTGGCCGTGGCGGTTGGTGCAACGCCGCTGATCAGGGTCGTGTTATCCGGTAAAAACCTTAAGTCGTGATGCTGTCATGCCGAAGCTGAAAATCAACAACATCGAAGTCGAAGTGCCGCAGGGTACTTCCATCATCCAGGCGGCGGAGACGCTGGGGATTGAAATTCCGCGCTTCTGTTACCACGACAAGCTGTCCGTGCCCGCCAACTGCCGCATGTGCCTTGTGGAAGTGAAGGGCGGGCCGCCGAAGCCGCAGGCATCCTGCGCGCTGGCCTGTGCCGACAACATGGAAGTGTTCACGGATTCCGAGATGGTGCACCGCGCGCGCAAGGGCGTGATGGAATTCCTGCTCATCAACCACCCGCTGGACTGCCCCATCTGCGACCAGGGCGGCGAATGCGACCTCCAGGACCAGGCCGTGGCTTATGGCTTCGACCGTTCGCGTTATTTTGAAACCAAGCGCGCGGTGAAGGACAAGGAGCTTGGCCCCCTTATCAAGACAAACATGACGCGCTGCATTCAATGCACACGCTGCGTGCGTTTCGCTTCAGAAATCGCGGGGGTGGATGATCTTGGCCTGCTGAACCGCGGCGAGGACGTGGAAATCGGCACCTATATCGAACGCACCATCAGTTCCGAACTGTCCGGTAACCTTGCCGATGTGTGCCCGGTGGGCGCGCTTTTGAACAAGCCTTATTCCTTCACGGCCCGCCCGTGGGAACTGCGCAAGACCGACACCATCGACGTGATGGATGCGGTGGGCGCCAACATTCGTGTCGACGTGCGCGGCAATGAGGTCATGCGCATCCTGCCCCGCCTGAACGAGGCAGTGAACGAGGAATGGCTGGCGGATAAATCGCGCTATGCGTATGACGGGCTGAAATATCAGCGCCTCGACCGTCCTTATATCCGCGATCATGGAAAGATGCGCGAGGCGACGTGGGAAGAGGCGTTTATTTTCGCGGCTTCCGCCCTCAAGAACATTCAGGGCGCCAGCATGGCTGCGTTTGCCGGTGACATGGTGGACGTTGAATCCGCCTACGCGCTGCGCGACATGACGCGGGCGCTGGGGTCCAACCTGATGGAAAGCCGCGTTGACGGCGCCCAGTTCGATGTGTCGAACCCGGCGGGTTACCGCTTCAATTCGACCATCGCTGGCATTGAGCAGGCGGACGCCATCCTGCTGGTGGGCTGCAACCCGCGCACGGAAGCGCCGCTTATCAACGCGCGCATCCGCAAGGCGTGGCTGAACCGCCGGGTCAAAGTGGCCGTCATCGGCGAGAAACTGGACCTGAATTACCCGTATTTCCATGCGGGCAGCGGCGTCGAGGCGCTGGAGAAAATGGTCGCCGAACACAAAGGCGCGGTGCAGGCCGAACGCCCGATGATTATTTTCGGCATGAACGCATTCCGTTCCAAGGACGGCATGGCGATGCATGCGATGGCGCACAAGGCCGCCGAGGCGCTGGGCTGCATCCGTTCCGGTCAAGACGGGGACGGCTGGAACGGCTTCAACGTGCTGCACACGGCTGCTGGCCGTATGGGCGCGCTGAGCATAGGGTTTACGCCGCCGAAGGGGCAGGCGCTGGACCTATCGCAACTGAAGGCGGCCTACCTGCTGGGCGTGGACACCGACCTGGTGGACCAACTGCCGGAGAGCGCATTCGTGATTTACCAGGGCCACCACGGCGACAAGGGCGCTGCGCGCGCCGACGTCATCTTCCCGGGCGCTGCGTATACGGAGAAGAACGCGCTTTACATGAACACCGAGGGCCGTGTGCAGATGGCGCGCATGGCCGCGACGCCGATAGGGCAGGCCAAGGAAGACTGGAAAATCCTGCGCGCGTTTTCGGAAGTGCTGGGGTTGCCGCTGGGTTACAACACGCTGTCCGAGCTGCGGGCGCGGCTGGCGCTGGAAGTGCCTGCGTTCGGGCAGGTGGGCGAAATTGCCCCCGCCGCATGGGGCGGCTTCGGTCGCGAGGGCGGCACGGCGTCCGTTTCTTTGGCTTCCGCGGTTGCGAACTATTACCAGACCGACCCGATTTCACGCGCTTCCGTCACCATGGCGGAATGTGTAGACTCGTTCGGCGGCCGCAACGCCTTGCCAAAGGCCGCTGAATAACCAAAACGGGGACATCCATGACCACCTTTCGCGTTCAGGCTGACAACATCACCGTTCTGACGCTGATAGGGGGGGCGCTTGGTTTTGCCACGCGCATGTGCGTGCCGTCCTTTCCGTGGTGGGCGTTTTTCTTCACGGCGTTTGCCGTGGCCTTCGTGCTCAGTTACCGCAATGAACAAAGCGACACGCTGAAAACCGCGCTGTATGCGCTGGTGATTTCAGGTTTCCTCGCGGTGTGCGGGTGGCTGAACGCGGTCGTGCAGAACACCGGGCTTGATGCCGGCGCGTTCGTGCGCGGGGTGGGGGCGCCGCTTTCCGGTTCGCTGGGCGGGTTTTTCTACGGCAGCATCGTGTTCATCATCAGCGCGGCGTTCTTCATGGCGTATTCGGCCAAGGGGCGCTGGAATGCCGATTACATGCTTCTGGACCAGTTCGCGTGGGACAGGCCGCTGATTTACGTGGGCGCATGGTTTTTCGTGGGCCTGTTCTGGGCCATCCTTGGGTTGTGGATGGTGCTTTTTTCCGTTCTGGGCATTCCCATTTTCAAGACCGTTTTTACGCAGCCGTGGTTCATTTCAACCGCCATCGGCGCGGCGTTCGCGCTGGGGGCGGCGCTGCTGGTGCGGCAGGAGGGTATTCTTGCATCCACCCGGTCGCTGGTGGAAACGCTGGGCTCGGTGCTGACGCCGATGCTGGCGTTGCTGGTGACCCTGTTCATCGTCGTGCTGCCGGTCACGGGCCTCGGGCCCATCTGGGAGACGGGGCATACCAGCGCCATGGTGGCGACGCTGATTGTATTTTCGGTTCTGTTCATCAACGCCATCATCCGGCGCGAGGGCTGCGTGGCCAACCGGCTTTACGCCCTGTCGGCGCGGGTGCTGGCGGTGGCCCTGCCCGTTCTGGCGCTGCTGGCGTTCTGGGCGCTGGCGGAGCGTATCACCACCTACGGGCTTACGCCGCGGCGCATCGACGCGGTGGTGCTTATGGGCATTGCCAGCCTTTATGCCGTGACCTACGCCGTGTCGGCGCTGACCAAGTGGCGCATGGGGTGGGAGGCGCAGATACGCCGCGTGAACGTGGTGAACGCGCTGGCGGTGCTGGTCGTGGCGGCCATCATGACGACGCCCATCGTCAATTCCTATGCATTGTCGGCCTGGCAGCAGAAGAACGCGCTTCTTTCGGGCCGCATCGCGGTCAGCCAGTTCGATTTCGCGGCGATGAAATTCCGCCTGGGCGAACCGGGGAAGAAGGCGCTTGAGGATATTCGCGCGGCAGCGGCTGCACATGCACAGGGGCCGGTTATCCTTGAAAAGCTGGCGATGGTGGACAAGGCGGATTCTTACTACGACCTGAAGCGTACGCAGGGCGAAGCCGGACAGGAACCGCTGGGCATGGACCAGCTGGTGCAGGCTTTTGCCGTGCTGCCTGCCGGTACGCCCATTCCGGACTGGCTAGCGGATAGCGGGAAGAAAGCCAGCCTGAATATCAAGGAATGCCAGAAGCAGACGACGCCTGAGAAACGCTGCTACATGGTGGTGACCGACCTGTACGGCGACGCCGCGCCGGAAGTGGTGGTGTTCGGTATGTATGCCAGCAATTACGTCCTGCACCGCAAGGCGGACGGCACGGTGACGTGGAACTATGTTTCGCCGCGCGGCGGAAAGCATGCGGATTTGCGCAAGGCCTTGGCCGCGGGGCAGTTCGATGTGGTCACGCCGGATTTCAAAATCCTCAAAATCGGCGACCAGAACCTGCCGTTCGTGCCGGAGGAGTGAGGATATGAACATCCTTTACATCGACCACTATGCCGGTTCGCCCGTTCTGGGCATGGAATACCGCCCGTATTACATGGCGCGGCAATGGGTGCGGGCGGGGCACCGCGTACGCATCGTGGCGGCGAGCCATGCGCATACGCGCCTGCGCCAGCCCCGGGTGAAGGGCATGATCGACCGGCAGGGGTTTGACGGCATCGAATACATCTTCCTGAGAACGCCGGGTTACGTGCGTAACGGGTGGGGCAGGGTGGCCAATATCCTGTCGTTCGTGGCGCAGCTTTACCTACGGCGCGGGGATGTGACGCAGAATTTCAGGCCCGACCTTGTGATTGCGTCATCGACCCACCCGTTCGACATGGGACCGGCGCAGATGATTGCGAAGCAATACGGCGCGCGGCTGGTGTACGAGGTGGGCGAATTGTGGCCCGATTCCCCGATGGAAATATGGGGATGGGGGCCTGAAAACCCGTTCATGCGCCTGTGCGCATGGGGGCAGCGGCAGGCGTGCAAGGCCGCCGACGTTGTGGTTTCGGCATTGCCGGGGGCCGAGGCGTTCCTGCGGAATTACGGGCTTGAGGCGGATAAGTTCGTGGTCATTCCCAACGGCGTGGAGCCGGACGAGTGGGAGGATTCCAACGAAAACGCCGGTATCGACATGCTGGTGCAGGCGGTTATCGACCGCATGAAAGCGCAGGGGCGCATGATTGTGGGCTATGCCGGAAGCCATGGTGAAACCAACGCGCTGGAAGTGCTGGTGGAGGCCGCCGGTTTCGTGCGCGATTTGCCCATCGGGTTCGTGTGCATCGGCGACGGGCCTTACCGCGCGCCGCTGATGGATTACGCGGAAGAGCTGAACGTGGCAGATTTCTTCGTGTTCTGCGGGGCGCTGCCCAAGCGGCAGGTGCCGCGGTTCCTGCGGCAGATGGATGTGCTGTACATGGGGGCCAGGCACCTTGACGTGTACAGGCACGGCGTATCGTTCAACAAGGTTTACGATTACATGATGGCGGGGCGGCCCGTTGTGATGGCCGTGGGCGGCGCGGGCAACGACATGCTGGCGGATGCGGAATGTGGCATTTCCGTACCTTCGGGCGATCCCAAGGACGTGGCCGGGGCGCTGGAGCGATTTCTCGGCATGAAGCCGGAGGACCGGGACGCCTACGGGGTCGAGGCCAAGGCGCATGTATTAATCAACAACGCTTACCCGGTTCTGGCCAGCCGGTTTTTGGAAGCCGTGCAGGCACGGGGTTCCTTGAAGCCGTTTTGACAAAGGTATAAGGTGCGCTCGCTATGACCGATCTCTCTACTCCGATGCAGCTCTGGACCCAGTACGGGATGCCGCTGCTTTTCATCGTTTTGCAAATCCTGGCCTTCGTGGTGCCGCTGCTGGTTATCGTGGCCTACCTCGTTTATGCCGAGCGCAAGGTGATGGGCGCGATGCAACTGCGGCAGGGGCCGATGACGGTGGGGCCGTTCGGCCTTCTGCAGACGTTCGCTGACGCCATCAAGCTGTTTTCCAAGGAACTGATTTTGCCGACGGCGGCCAGCAAGGGCGTGTTCCTGATGGCGCCGCTGTTGACGTTGTCGCTCTCGCTCGTCGCCTGGTCGGTCATTCCCGTCAGCCTTGGCTGGGTGATTGCCGACATCAATGTCGGCATTCTGTATCTGTTTGCCGTGTCGTCGATGGGCGTTTACGGGGTGCTGATGGCGGGGTGGGCGTCCAACTCCAAATACGCGTTTCTGGGCGGCATGCGCGCCGCGGCGCAGATGGTTTCGTACGAGGTTTCCATGGGCCTCGTCATCGTGTGCGTGTTGCTGTGCGTGGGTTCCCTGAACCTGACGGACATAGTGATGACGCCGCGCCCGTGGTGGGTGACGGTCATGCTCATTCCCATGTTCATCGTGTTCGTGGTGTCCATCCTAGCGGAGTGCAACCGTGCGCCGTTCGACCTGCCGGAAGGCGAGTCCGAGCTTTCGGGCGGGTTCCTCGTGGAATATTCGGCGGCGGGGTTCATGCTGTTCTTCCTCGCGGAATACGCCAACATGATTTTGATGTCGTCCATGGCGACGGTGCTGTTCCTCGGCGGGTGGCTGCCGCCGTTCGGCATCGAGGCGCTGGCGGTGGTGCCGGGCATCATCTGGTTCGGGCTTAAAACGTCGTTCATCCTGTTCGTTTACATCTGGGTGCGGGCGACGCTGCCCCGTTACCGGTACGACCAGCTTATGCGCCTTGGCTGGAAGATTTTTCTGCCGTTTACGCTTGCGTGGGTGCTGCTGATGGCGGGTACGCTGATTTACATGGACGCCCTGCCGGTGGTGCAATAATGGGGCCGGGCATGATCAGGCCCGGTAACCTTCTTTCCTTAAGCGATGCGTTTCGCCGTAAAAGCGTGACGATAGGCGAACCGGCCATGGAACAGATGGCGCGGGAGACGACGGATTTCGTCGGCAATGTCAGCCATTACTTCACCGAATACCCCATGGACTGGCCGGAAAACCGCCGCATTACGGCGAACCTGACCGCGCGGCTTGCGAATTTGCGGGCGCTGGCGCGGGCCTGCGAGTGGCCCGAAATGGTTTTGCCGTTCGAGCCTGCCGACGCCAACCTGCATTACGTGTGGGTGCGGGATGCGGTGCTGCCGCGACTGGAGCAGGGGTTGCGCATCAGGTTCCAGGCCCGCGCCTATCAGGGCCCGGTTATAGAGGCGGATGACGCGCGCCGCGACGTTAGCACCGTGTTCACGGAAGGTTATCGCGGCATGGTGCATCTGGCGCGGACCTACGGGCCGACGCATCCGCGCCGCCGCCAGTTCCTGCCGCTGGGCTAACTCCGGGGCCGGGGCCTCTTAGCGCCTGCAACATAATTTTGTCTTGCCTGTTTCCCTTCCGGCATCGTTGTATTTCCTTGTCTGATTTCCGGGGTCCCGCGCAACGCCGCGGGGCTTTTGATTTAACAAGAAAATGCAGGGCAGGTTTTCCATGGAATTCTTTGTGCCGCCGGTCAAGGCGCGCGACCCCATTCCTTTTGTCGTGGACGGTGTCCGTTCGCTTTCCATGTCGTTCCAGATGGCGGTGCGCGCGCATGTGTACGGCACGATTCCGCAGGCATTGAGCATCATGCAGGAGGCGCTGGAGCGTACCGGCGGCATGGTGTTCGGCGAAACGCATGGCATGTACAGCCATGCCGATTTCATCAGCGACTTCATCCCCCGCGCGGGAGAAAGCGGGGCGGACAGGTTTTACGTGGAAATGTTCACCCAGCGCCAGCAGGGGGATATCAACACATGGCAGGACCGGGGCGACAAGGGTGCGCTGGCATGGCTCCTGAACCACCTGCCCGCGCATTCGGAGCATATGCGCCTGTATTACTGGAAGATGCTGACCGCGGCCAGGGACAGCGGTTTGCGCGTCGTGGGCATCGAGCCTGACAACAAGCCGGTGTTTTACCCGGGCACCAATATCTGGGCGCGGAACATGATGTGGGAAAACGCCATCGAGGCGGACCAGAAGGCCAAGGGCGGGGCGCAGAAACCGTTCCTGGTGGTGTGCGGGGCGCATCACCTCGACCCTTATCGCTGCGGGTATACCACGCCGCTGCATAAATGGTTCGAGGTCGCGGGCATTCGACTCGGCAACGGGCGGCCCTGCCTCGTGCCGCCTTTGCGCCGCCATGCGCCGGCCTATATGAGCCTGCCGCGCCATGCGGGCCAGACGAAGCTGATGGAAATTCCCAAGCGCAACGCCGGGGCCCGGGTGCCGGTGGAAGGCCCCGTCTTTAACTGATTATAGCCAGTTGATTTGCACCGCGGTTTCGCATATTTCTTGTCCCCGCATGGCTTTCCTCGATCGCACGGCCCGTTCCTTCCTCCTCGCGGAAATCGCGCGCGGGATGGCGCTGACGTTTTCGTACATGTTCAGGCAGCGCGTGACGCTGAACTACCCGTTTGAAAAAGCGCCGCTTTCGCCCCGTTTCCGCGGCGAGCACGCGTTGCGCCGCTACCCCAACGGGGAAGAACGCTGCATCGCCTGCAAACTGTGTGAGGCCGTTTGCCCGGCGCTTGCCATCACCATCGAAGCCGAACCGCGCGAAGACGGCCAGCGCCGCACCACGCGTTACGACATCGACATGACCAAGTGCATCTATTGCGGGTTGTGCCAGGAAGCCTGCCCGGTGGACGCCATCGTCGAGGGGCCGAACTTCGAATACGCCACCGAAACGCATGAAGAGCTGCTGTACAACAAGGACAAGCTGCTCGCCAACGGCGACCGCTGGGAGGCGCAGATTGCCGCCAACCTGGCCGCCGACGCCCCTTATCGCTGAAAAATATTTACATAAGCTTGTGTTTTTGCGTAGTTTCGCTTTATGCGTCCTCTTTGCATGTCCGCCTTTACCGATGCCGTGCTGGCCAGAAACTGCGCGGGCGCCTGCGCTGACATTGACAGCATCCTGATGGTCGGCGCGCTTTCGCGCTGCGACAGCACGGTGGATTTGAGCGATAACGACGACCGTTACCTTGCCGCCATCTTCGAAGAAGGGGCGCGGCTGGGCCTGCGGTTCGCACGGCAGGTGCGGGTGATTGCCAGCAACATCGTCTACCAGTCCAATTTCGTGCGGGATGAAATGCGGGCGCCGCTGGTTGCGTTCTGCATGATTTACTACAACCCCGGCGGGACGGAGCAGGGCGCCATCGACAAGCGATATTACCGGCAGCACCCGGAAAACTTCGTCGACGGGGCGTGGCACAGGGCGCTTATGCGCAGCGGGGCCGGGTGGGCCGTGAACGTGCACGCGGAAGACCGCGAGTTGCCGACCGATTTCATCGCGCGCGACCCTTACAGCGTGGTGCATTCGACGCCGCTGGGACAAAACCGGCGCATGGATTTCGTACGGCGGCTTGCGGCTTAATCGATGGGTTTGCTGATTTTACCGACGCTGACGCCCAGGGGGATGTGGAAATTGACGGTGAGGGAGTTCTTCCCCGGGTTCGCGCCGCCGCCGATGCCGCCGTTGGACATGTGGCTGATGCCGAGGCCGACGCGGTTGCCTTGCGGGAATTTGACGCCCAGTTCCAACTGGTGGCGGAATTCAAGGCCCGAGGGCGGGTTGATGTTGCGCCACGGGTAGGTGTGGGACCCGTCATCGAAATAGCCGACACCGGTTTGCAGGGTCAGGTAGACGAGGTCGCGGTAGAGGTCGATGTCCGTTTCAAGCCCCGCGCCGAACCAGCTTGCGGAGCGCGAGATGAATTCGGCGCCGAGCCACGGGTGCAGTTTCCACAAGGGCAGGGAGGCCATGCGCCATTCCACGCGGAAATCGCTTTCCCGGTGGATGGACATGTTATCGTCCACATTGTGGATGCCGGCGGCAAGAACGAAGCGGTCAGGCTCCGCTTCCGCATGTGCGGGGCCTGTAAATGCCATAACAAGGCACAGGCCTGCCAAAACGGTTCTGGTTATTCCCCTCATCCGGCGGACAGTAGAGGGGCGTTAACCCCTTTGTCTATGCACGTTTTTTTTAAGCGGGGCGCTTGCATGGGCATTGCAAGCGAGGTAAACAGGGGGCATCTTTTTTCAGGCGTCCATAATCATGATTGCGGCCCTTTCATTCTACCTGTTTTCCTTCGTGCTGATTTTGAGCGCGCTTCTGGTGATTTCCGCCAAGAACCCCGTTCACTCGGTTTTGTTCCTGATACTCGCGTTCTTCAACGCCGCAGGGCTTTTCGTGCTGCTGGGGGCGGAGTTCGTGGCCTTCATCCTCGCCATCGTCTATGTGGGCGCGGTCGCGGTGCTGTTCCTGTTCGTGGTCATGATGCTCGACATTTCCTTCGCGGATCTGCGCCGGGGCGCTATGCAGTATGTGCCGCTGGGCATCATCATCGGCCTCGTGCTGCTGGGTGAGATGGGTTTCATGATGTACTCGTGGCAGGTGACGCCCGCGGCGCTGACCAACGTTGCCGCCGCCATGCCGGAAGGTGTTTCCAACACCCATGCGCTTGGCCGCATTCTCTATACCCAATACATGCTGCCGTTCCAGGTGGCGGGCGTTATCCTGCTGGTGGCCATGATCGGCGCCATCTGCCTGACGCTGCGCGTGCGCGGCGGGGTCCTGCGCCAGCGCGTGGCCGACCAGGTGGGCGTGAAGCGCGAGGACGTGGTCGAAATGCGCAAAGTGCAGCCGGGGCAGGGAGTTAACTGATGGCTATCGGCATTACTCATTACCTGATGCTGGCGGCGATTTTGTTCGTCGTCGGCGTGTTCGGCATTTTCCTGAACCGTAAAAACGTCATCATCATCCTGATGTCCATCGAGTTGATGCTGCTTTCGGTCAACATCAACTTCGTGGCGTTTTCGGCGTATCTGGGCGACCTTGCGGGGCAGGTGTTCACCATGTTCGTGCTGACCGTCGCGGCAGCCGAGGCCGCCATTGGCCTTGCCATTCTCGTCACGTTCTTCCGCAACAAGGGTTCGATTGCGGTTGAGGATCTTTCCAAGCTGAAGGGCTGATAACAATGCTTTTGGACGTCCTTCCGGTTTTCCTGCCGCTTATCGGTTTCCTGATTGCCTTCCTGTTCGGCAAGAAAATCGGCGACCACGGGGCGCAATTCGTTACCTGCGCCGGGCTTATCGCGGCGGCGGTGCTTTCGGT
>JAMIFL010000029.1:0-3102 GCA_035906295.1 Alphaproteobacteria bacterium
AAAACGCTGGCGGCCAAGTACGCCGACCAGGGCTACGAATTCGTGTTCCCGGTGCACCTGAACCAGAACGTGCAAGGGCCGGTGCATGAAATGCTGGGCGGCATCGCCAACATCCACCTCATCAAGCCGCAGGACTACCCTGATTTCGTGGCGCTGATGATGCGCACGCATCTCATCCTCACCGATTCCGGCGGCGTGCAGGAGGAAGGCCCGTCATTGGCCAAGCCCATCCTGGTCATGCGCGACAATACCGAGCGCCCGGAAGCCATCACGGCGGGCACCGCGCGCCTCGTCGGCAACAAGGCCGACCAGATCATCGCGGAAACCTGCTCGCTGCTCGATAACGAGCTGCTGTACAACCGCATGGCGCACACCGCCAACCCCTACGGCGACGGCGCCGCCAGCCAGCGCATCGTCAACCTGCTGAACGGCGGTTCGCCGCAGGACAATACCTTCATCTACAGCGTTTAATCCGGGGGGCTCAACCGCCGCCCCCGCTGCGGGCTTACGCCCGTACCCGCTCGCTCCGCTTGCGCTACGCGGGCCCTCAATGGGCCAAAAAAAAGACCCGCCACCGGCGGGTCTTTTTTATTTCCATGGTGCTTCAATCAGGCGGCCTGCAGTTTGCCGCGGGTGTCGATGACGGTCTTGCCCGAAAGCTGCTCGCGCGAGATTTTCAGGAAGTCGTCATGCGCTGTCAGCAGGACCACGATGTCGGCATCCTTCACGCCCTGTTCCAGCGGCACCAAATTGTACTGCTCGCTTTTCGGCATGAACGGCTCGACCACGCTGACATTACCGATGTTCGCGGCCATCACTTTTTCAGCGACGGTCACGGACGGCGATTCACGGAAGTCATCGACGTTTTCCTTGTAGGCCAGACCCAGCAGGCAGATGGACGGCTTGGCTTTACCCGCCGACGCCTCGCGGATTTTTTCGACGACCCAGTCGGGCTTGCCGTCGTTGATGTTGCGCGCGGTGCGCATCAGCGGCGATTGTTTCGGCGCCGCGTCGATGATGAACCACGGGTCCACCGCGATGCAGTGGCCGCCCACGCCGGGGCCGGGCTGCAGGATGTTCACGCGCGGGTGGTGGTTGGCAAGCTTGATGACTTCCCAGACGTTCAGGCCCATGTGGTCGCAGACGAGCGAGAGTTCGTTCGCAAATGCAATCTGCACATCGCGGGATGCGTTTTCGACCAGCTTCACCATTTCGGCGGTGGCGGCGTCGGTTTCCAGCAGCTTGCCCTTCACCATGCGGGAATAGAATTCAATGCCGCGTTTGGTGGCGGACGGCGTGAGGCCGCCGACGGCGCGGTCGTTGAAAATCATTTCCTGCATCGTCTTGCCGGGGATGGCGCGTTCGGGGCAGTAGACGTATTCGAGCTTGCCTGCCAGTTCGGGGCGCAGCTTTTCGATGACGGCCTTGACGTTGTTCTCGGTCGCGCCCACCGGCGAGGTGGATTGCAGGATAACAAGGTCGCCCGCCTCGACCACTGCGGACACGGCGGTGGCGGCGGATTCAACCATGGCCATGTCGGGCTGGTGGGTGTGGTGGTCCACCGGCGTCGGCACGGCGATCATGAAGATGCTGGAGCGTTCCGGCTTCAGCGCGGCTTTCATCTTGCCGGATTTGACGACGGGGTCGAGGCGTTCGAGCAGGCCCGGTTCCTCGATATGGATTTTACCGGCGTTGACGGTGTCGATGATGTGCTGGCGAATATCGACGCCCAGCACGTTCAGCCCGGCTTCCGCCGAAACAGCGGCCATCGGCAGACCGATATAGCCCAAACCCATTACAACCAGATCGTATTTCATGCGCATCCCTTTGGCGTTGCGTTCAAATTTGGCCGCATCCTAGGGATTAATCCGGGAAAAGTTAAGTTTTTTCGAATGGCCGCATTCAGACCCCGGTTAGCCCCGCCAGAAGGCGTTTCAGCTCCTCCGGGTGGAAGGGTTTGCTGAAGTAATGGTCCATGCCCGCATCGAGGCATTTCTCCCGGTCGCCGGACAGCGCGTGCGCGGTCATGGCGATGACGGGCGTGCGGGGGCGCTGCCCTCGCTCTTCATATCCGCGCATCAGGCGGGCGGCTTCAAAACCACTCATCCCCGGCATCTGCACGTCGAGCAGGACGGCCGCGTAATCGCGCTTCATGAAAGCCTCCACCGCCTCAACCCCGTTGCGGGCGACGTCGTAAGCGTAACCCCACTCCTCAAGGAAGGTGGTGAGCACGAGCAGGTTCGCCTCATGGTCTTCGACCACGAGGATGGGGTGAGCGGCGCTGGATGCGGGCATGTCGTCTTTCCGGGTTTCGGGAATCTGGCGGGGGGCGTCGTCGCCGCAGTTCAGGGGCAGCGTAACGGTAAAGGTGGTACCACGGTTCACTTCGCTTTCCACTGAAATTGCGCCGCCCATGGCTTCGGTCAAGGTGCGGGTGATGGCAAGGCCAAGCCCCGTACCCCCATAGCGGCGGTTGATGGAGCTGTCACCCTGCACGAATTTTTCAAAAATCGTCTGGCGCTTGGCGGGTTCGATGCCGATGCCGGTATCGCTGACGGCGATGGCGATGCTGTCCGCCCCTTCCCGGCGCAAAGTCACCGTGACGCCGCCTTTTTCGGTGAACTTGACCGCGTTGCTGCACAGGTTGACCAGCACCTGCCGCAGGCGCGTGGGGTCGCCGCAGTAACGCCGGCCCGCGAAGCCGGTATCGTCCAGCACCATGCTCAGGCCCTTTTCAACGGCGCGCGGCGTGAACATGCCCAGCACCTCGCGCACCAGCGCCGACAGGTCGAGCGAGATGGATTCGAACGTCACCTGCCGCGCCTCTATCTTGGCGATGTCGAGCATGTCGTTCAGCAGGGCGAGCAGCAAGTCCGCGCTGGTGCGCAGCGTGCCGATGAAATGCGTCTGCCGGTCCGTCAGCGGGGCCGAACGCGCGAGGATGGAGGCGAGGCCGATGATGGCGTTCATCGGCGTGCGGATTTCATGGCTCATATTCGCCAGGAATTCCGATTTGGCGATGTTCGCGGCCTCGGCGCGTTCCTTGGCTTCCACAAGGTCGGCGGTCTGTTAGGTGACAAGGTCTTCGAGATGGTCGCGGTG
>JAMIFL010000030.1:0-31195 GCA_035906295.1 Alphaproteobacteria bacterium
GTCAAGCTCATGGGCGCCGTCGGCATCTGGCTTGGGCTTGAGGGCGCCATTACCGCCCTGTGCGTCGGCGCGCTGGCGGGCCTTGTGCACGGCGTCATCGTCATGCTCTACACCCGCTGGAAAAAAGGCACGGCGGATTCATTCCGCGAAATGACCATCCCCGCAGGCCCCGGCTTCTGCGCGGGCGCCATTCTGGTCGCCATCTGGGACTTCGCGCAAACCCTGCCCCTCTTCCGCATGGTCTGACCGCCATGGACGCAACCGGCCCCCTCAGGAAACTCCGCATCATCGACCTCAGCCGCGTGCTCGCAGGCCCCGTCTGCACCCAGATGCTGGGCGACCTCGGCGCCGAAGTCATCAAGGTCGAACGTCCGGGAGAAAAAGGCCAGGGCGGCGGCGACGACACCCGCTTCTGGGGCCCTCCCTTCCTGAAGGACGACAAGGGAAACGACACCACCGAAAGCGCCTATTACCTTTCCGCCAACCGCAACAAACAATCCATCGCGCTCGACCTCAGCGAAGACGCCGACCGCAAAAAACTGCACGACCTGCTGAAAGACGCCGACATCCTCGTCGAAAACTTCAAGGTCGGCTCGCTCGAAAAACTGGGCCTGTCCTACGAACAGCTCAAACCCATCTATCCCCGCCTCATCTACTGCTCCATCACCGGCTTCGGCCAGACCGGCCCGCTGGCGGACGAACCCGGCTACGACTTCATGATTCAGGGCCTCTCCGGCTTCATGAGCGTCACGGGCGCCGCCGACGGTCCTCCCGCCAAGGCCGGCGTCGCCATCATCGACTATGTCACCGGCCTCAACGCCACCATCGGCATCCTCGCGGCCCTGCGCGCGCGCGACGCCACCGGCACCGGCCAGCGCATCGACCTGGCCCTGTTCGATTCCGCCTTGGCGATGATGACCAACATCGCCCAGTACACGCTTACCTCCGGCCACAACCCGCCCCGCGTCGGCAACGCCCACACCACCATCGTGCCCTACAATGCGTTCGAGGCGGCGGACGGCTGGATCATCCTCGCCATCGGCAACGACCACCAGTTCGAAAAATTCTGCGCCTTCGCGGGCGAACCCGGCTGGGCGCGCGACCCGCGCTTCGCCACCAATTCCAGCCGCGTCCTCCACCGCGACGCGCTCATGCCCGTCCTGACCGCCATCATCGCCAGACACCCCGTCGCGCACTGGGCCGATGGCCTGCCCCACGCGGGCGTGCCCTGCGGCCCCGTCAACACCATGCGCGACGCGCTGGCCATGGAACAGACCGCCGCCCGCCGCATGGTCGTTGACATGCCCCACCCGCTAACGTCAAAACCCGTGCAGCTCGTCGGCAACCCCGTCAAGCTGTCGGCCACCCCCGTCAATTACCGCCTCGCGCCACCCACCGCGGCCCAACACCAGAAGGACGTTCTGAAATGACCCACCACATGCTCGACATCGAAAGCCTGGCCCCGGGCGTGGTGGAAGACCTGATGGACCGCGCAGAACACTGGGCCGCCCAGCTTGATGCAGGCAACCCCGTTCCCCGCGTGCTCGACGGCCGCATCTTCTTCAACCTGTTCTTCGAGGAATCGACCCGCACCCGCATGTCGTTCGAACTGGCGGCCAAGCGCCTCGGCGCCGATGTCATCAACTTCGCGGCCTCGTCCTCTTCCCTGAAAAAGAACGAAAGCTATTACGACACGCTGGCCAATCTCGCCGCCATGCGCCCGGACGGCGTCATCTTGCGCCATTCCGAATACAACGCCCCCCGCTTCGCCGCCGGCATCTTCAAATGCCCCGTCATCAACGGCGGCGATTCATGGCGCGCCCACCCCACGCAGGCCTTGCTGGATGCGCTCACCATGCGCCGCATGAAGGGTAAAATCGCCGGTCTCACCGTCGCCATCTGCGGCGACATCGCCCATTCCCGCGTCGCGCGCTCCAACTACGTGCTGCTCACGCGCTTGGGCGCCAAAGTCCGCATCATGGCCCCGCCCATGCTCATGCCGCAGGAAAAGGAATTCGCGCAGGCCGAACGCTGCGACACGCTGGAAAAAGGCATCAAGGACGCCGACATCATCATGATGCTGCGCCTGCAAAAAGAACGCATGCAGGCTGGCATGATTGACAGCGACACCGCCTATCACAAGGCCTACGGCCTCACGCCCGAACGCCTCGCTCTGGCTCATCCTGATGTATATGTCATGCACCCCGGCCCCATGAACCGCGGCGTCGAAATCAGCGACGAAGTGGCGGACGACCCGCAACGCTCCCTCATCCTGCGCCAGACCGCGCTGGGCGTGCCCGTGCGCATGGCCGTGCTGGAATGGGCCTGCGGTAAATCCTGATTACTTGTTGATGGGAATATTGCGGATACGCTCGTAACGTGCGCGGTCTATCTGCGCCTTGCCCGATGCGCTCATCTTTTCAATGACCGGGCTCTGCAGGCGCGACGTTTTCGCGTTCGGGTGCGACGCGTCGTAAACCACCGCCCCGGCAAAACTCACCGCCAGCGCGCTCACGCCCACGGCCCAGTTGCGCATGCGCCGCTTGGTGCGCAGCGAAAACTCAACCAGCGGGCGTTTGACCGCCACCGGCTTCGCAACCGGCGCAGCCGTTTTTTTACCACCGGTAAAAGCATTGAACGTATCGAGGTCCCAGCCATCGAACGCGGCCCCCGCTTCCGGGTCGCTGGCTTTCTGGACGAACGGCTCCGGCTCTTTCGCAAGGCCGAGACGAACGCTCTCCTGCTCAAACGCAACGCGGCGCTCCCGTTCCCGTTCGCTCAGGCGGCGCAGCGATTCCGTATGCATCCTGACAAGGTTGTCGCGGTTATCAGCAAACCGGGCCTCCGCCTCGCGCCCGCGCCGCAGATGCGTCTCTACCCGGCGCGTCTGCATTTCACGCGTCAGCTCTTCAACTGATTTCTGTTTCGGCGTTTCCGGCGGTTTTTCGTGCATCATGGTCGGAAACCATACGCTCAAAGATTTATTATGTCAATAAATCAGGCCGCGAGGCGCACCAGCGCATGCTTCTTCTTACCGGCTGACAGCTTGATGGCGCCGTCCGCCCCCAGCATGTCGACCGTGCAGACATAAGCGTCGCTGTCCACCGCCTGGTCGTTGACCTTGGCCCCGCCACCCTGGATAAGCCTGCGCGCCTCGCCGTTCGAAGCCGCAAGCCCCGCGTCTTTCAGCAATTGCACCAGCGGAATGCCGCCCTGCAACGCCGCGCGCTCTACGGTGATTGACGGCAGGTTGTCGCCCGAAGCCCCTTCCTCGAACACGCGGCGCGCGGTTTCCGCGGCCTCGTTCGCGGCCTCTTCGCCATGGCAAAGCTTGGTCGCCTCGAATGCCAGAACCTTCTTGGCTTCGTTGATTTCAACGCCGCCCAGGGCTTCCAGACGTTTGATTTCATCCATCGGCAGGAATGTGAACAGCTTCAGGAATTTAACGACATCCGCGTCTTCCACGTTGCGCCAGTACTGCCAGTAATCGTAAGGGCTCAGCATCTCCGGCTTCAGCCACACCGCGCCCGCGGCGGTTTTGCCCATCTTGGCGCCCGACGCCGTGGTCAGCAGCGGCGCGGTCAGCGCGAACAGCTCCTGCCCGTGCATGCGGCGGCCAAGGTCCACGCCGTTCACGATGTTGCCCCACTGGTCGGCCCCGCCCATCTGCAAAATCGCGCCATGGCGCTTGTGCAACTCCACGAAGTCGTAGGATTGCAAAATCATGTAGTTGAATTCGATGAATGACAGCGGCTGCTCGCGCTCAAGCCGCAGCTTCACCGAATCCATCGTCAGCATGCGGTTGATGGAAAAATGCCGCCCCACGTCGCGCAGGAAGTCGATGTAGTTCAGCGTCGAAAGCCACGCGTCGTTGTTCGACATGATGGCCTTGTCAGCCCCATAGGTCAGGAAGCGCGAAAACACGCTTTGCAGGCTCACGATATTTTCGTTGATCTGCGTGTGCGACAGCAGTTTGCGCTGCTCGTCCTTGCCCGAAGGGTCGCCCACCTTCGTGGTCCCGCCGCCCATCAGCGTGATGGGCCGGTGGCCGGATTTCTGGAACCACGCCAGCATCATGATGGAAATCAGGTGTCCCACATGCAGCGACGGCCCCGTCGCGTCATACCCGATATACGCCGATTGCGGCCCTTCGTTGAGCTTGTGGTCAAGCCCGTTGAAATCGCTGCACTGGTGGATGAATCCACGTTCCGACAGGGTGTTCAGGAATTCTGATTTGTAAGCCATCGTTTAAACCTCATGACAAGGCCCCCTGAATAGCAGAAAATGGCGCTATGGCAAAGACACTGACGGTTCTGGGGCTGATGAGCGGCACATCGATGGACGGCATCGACGCGAGCCTCCTGCGCACCGACGGCGTTCAGGCGGGCGAGGCGCTGGCCCACAGCTTCACCCCCTATCCCGACGACGTGCGCGAAGCCATCCGCGCCGTCACCGGAAACATTCCCGGCGACGATGCCGCGAACGCCGCAAAACTGGTGACCGACTGGCACATACAGGCCGTCAGAAATTTCCCCCATGACGGCCCCATCGACCTCATCGGCTTCCACGGCCAGACCGTCTTCCACGACCCCGCCAACGCCCGCACCTATCAATTGGGTGACGGCGAACGCCTCGCCGCCGAAACCGGCATCCCCGCCATCTACGACTTTCGCTCCGCCGACATGCGCGCGGGCGGTCAGGGCGCGCCTTTACTGCCCCTCTACCACAAGGCCCTGACCGTACGTTCAGGCCTCGACCAGCCGGTCTGCGTCCTCAATCTCGGCGGCGTCGCCAACATTACATGGATAAGCGGCGAACAGGTCATCGCCTGCGATACCGGCCCCGCCAGCGCCCTGATTGACGACTGGATGCTCCGCAAAACCGGCACGGCCATGGACAAGGACGGCGCCTCAGCCCTGCGCGGCCTGCCCGACCTCGCCCGCGTCACCGAATGGCTGCAACGCGCCTATTTCGCCAAACCCGCCCCCAAATCGCTGGACCGCGACGCCTTCTCCGCCTGCTCGGTCGACGACCTGCCGGTGGATGACGGCGCCGCCACCCTCACCACCTTCACCGTTAACAGCATCCTCATGGGTCTGGCCCAGATGCCGGAACGTACACGCCACGTCATCGCCTGCGGCGGCGGGCGGCATAACCGCGCCATCATGCGCGGCCTGTCCGCCCGCGTGGCGGTAACGGACGCCGACCAGCTCGGCTGGTCCGGCGATTATATCGAGGCTGAAGGTTTCGCGTATCTCGCCGCCCGTTCGCTGGGAGGCCTGCCTTTAAGTCTGCCCACCACCACGGGCTGCGCGTCCCCCGTCACCGGCGGCCGGTTGGCCCGCCCGAAAACGCAGGCCGCCTAGGCTTTCTTTTCCCAGCCACCGAAAGCCGTCAGGCTTTCTTCTCCCAACCCTTATCGGTCTGCTGCCAGTAAGACACGCCGTGGCCCGCGTCTTTATATTGCTTCCATTGGCCGCGCGCGGCCTCCACCTGTGTCTGGTCGTTCCCGTCCAGCATGGCGCAGCACAAATCGTACGTGCCCACGGAATTAGACGTACAACCCGCCGAAAGCACCAGTGTCTTGGACCCGTTCGGGTTGTCGTCCCCCGTGGTCAGCCATACCGGCTGGTCGGCTGCCGACCCGTCCGCTGCCGATCCGTGCGGCAAAAAAACATCCGCCCGGAACGTCCACAACGCATCGTTCAGTTTTTCCACCTGCGCCTCGTCGGCGCATTTGATGACCACGCGGTGCCCCGCCTGCCACGCCTTCAGCGTAATCTGCGGCAGGGCCTGCGCCTCGCTCGTCTTTTGCAGGTGGTAGAACCGGACGTCCGTCACGCCGCCTTAACCCAGTCGGCCAGCAGGCGTACGCCGAACCCGGTCGCCCCGCGCGGGCCCAAAGCCGCGTCGCCGCGGTTGACCATCACCGGCGCCATATCCACATGCGCCCATTTCACGCCCTTCTGGATGAAGCGTTGCAGGAACGCGGCCCCGGTGGAGGACCCGCCGTACCGCGTGGCCGACGCGTTCTTCATGTCGGCGATATTGGAATCCATGGCCCGGTCGAACGCCCGGTCCAGCGGCAGGCGCCAGACCTTGTCGCCCGTTTCCCTGGACGAAGCCTCAAGCTGGTCGCGCAAACCATCGTCATTGGCGAACAGCCCGGCGAATTCCTCGCCCAGCGCCACCATGGCGGCCCCCGTCAGCGTGGCGATGTCCACCAGCGCACGCGGCTTGTACGTCTCCTGTATGTGCCAGATGGCGTCACACAGCACAAGGCGCCCTTCCGCGTCCGTATTGGTCACCTCGATGGTCTGGCCCGACAGGCTCGTCAGCACGTCGGACGGCTTGTACCCTTCGTCCGAAATCATGTTTTCGGCCAGCGCCAGCGCAGCCACGACATGGACCTTCGCCTTCGTCGCCGCCAGTGCCATCATGGCGCCCGCAACGGCGGCGGCGCCCGCCATGTCGCACTTCATTTCCAGCATGCCATCGTTCGGCTTGATGGAATAACCGCCCGTATCGAACGTCACGCCCTTGCCCACCAGCGCAACCGGCTGGCCCTTGGCGCCTGCGGTCCCCTTATATTCCATCACGACAAGGCGCGGCTTGTGCTCGCTGGCCTTGCCCACGGCAATCATCGCGCCGAAGCCCTTCTTCTCAAGCTGCTCGTCGTTCATGACGCTGACCTTCACGCCCAGCGGCTTCATCTTGGCCGCCACCCGTTTGGCGAAGCTTTCCGGGTACAGGATGTTCGCAGGCTCGTTCACAAGGTCGCGCGCCCAGTGCACCGCCTCGGCCGTTTTGGCCATCGGCTGGTACGCCTTCTGGGCGGCTGCGCCCGCGCCGAACGTCACGCTGTCCGGCAGGTGCTGTTCCTTGTTCTTGGTCTGGTAGATGCGGAATTCATAAGCGCGAAGGTTCGCGCCCGACGCCAGCGCCGCGATGTCCGCAGCCGCCAGTTCGCCGGCCTGGCTGAAATCGACGAAAATATTGCTCACCGGCATGGTGATGAGGGTCCCCATCATCCGCCCGCCCACGATTTCCAGCGAAAGCTGCGTACGCGCTTTGCGTGCGCCCAGCCCCAGAAGCCCCAGCCGCTTGGCCTTGAATCCCGGCACAACGGCCGTAACGATCTCGCCCGCCTCGCCCTTGTAATCGGGGTTCGCGGCCAGAATGGCCTTGATGGTTTTGGCATGGGGTCCTGCCGCTTTGCGGGCTTCGCCCTCGGTAACGGCAATCAGGTGCAGGTCGGTGGCGGCGGTGCCTTTGGGTGAAAAGCTTATCTTCATAATCCTGTCTCGAGCGTGTATGGTCCGGTCCGAAAGGATATTCCCTCTGTCGGTGCGGTCAATGTTTCAGATTTACGACCGGTATATATTGCGTCAGTTGATGATCAGCACCCTCGTCATCGCGGGGGGCCTGTCCATGATCATCATGCTCACGCAATCCCTGAAGCTGATTGAACTGGTGATGGAGTCGAACGCCTCCGCCGCCTCCTTCTTCAGCATGATGGCGCTGTCCATCCCCCGGTTTTTCGAGGCGGTGCTGCCTGCGGCCGTCCTCATCGCAACGCTCTTCGTCTTCCATCGCCTCGCCATGGATTCCGAAATGGTGGTCCTGCGCGCCTCCGGCGCCTCGCCCCTGCGGCTGGCCCGCCCGGTCTTTACCGGCGCGGTGGCGCTGGTGGCCCTCCTGCTGGTCATCTCCTTGTGGGTTTCCCCCGCCGGCATCGCCAAGATGCAGACCATGCGTAAAGAGGTGCGCGCCCAGTACGCCCACCTGCTCTTCCGCGAAGGCATCTTCAACACGGTCGGCAAAAACCTCACCGCCTACGTCCACCAGCGTGCGCAGGACGGGCGCCTTTTCGGCCTCATGGTCCACGATACGCGCCAGACCAACAACCGTGGCCCCGCCGTCACCGTCGTCGCCCGTTCCGGCAACATCGTAAGCGAGGCCAAAGGCCAGAAAATCATCGTCTATGACGGCTCCCGTCAGGAACTGAACCCCTATACCGGCAAATTCTCGCGGCTTGATTTCAAGCAATACACCCTCGACATGCCTGACGAAGCCACCCCCGTCGACGAACGCTGGCGCGAACCGGATGAACGTACCCTGAGCCAGCTGGTCGACCCCAGTGACAAGGAAACCCTGACCGGCGAAGAACACCTCCAGTTCCGCGCCGAAATCAACCGCCGCTTCTCAACCCCCATCCTCATGCTCGCATTCGCGCTGGTGGGCGCCTGCTGCCTGCTCATGGCGCCCTTCACCCGCGGCGGCCAGATGCCCATGATAGGCATTACCGCCACGGGCGCGCTGCTGTTGCAGGGTCTTTACCTCGCGGTGTTTTCACTGGCCAAGAAATCGCTGCTCGGCTGCATCCTGCTTTACGCGGTGGCGGGGCTGCCCGTGCTGTTCGCGCTCTTCTTCCTGACACCGGCGGGTGAACGCACTTTGGTGCGCATCCAGCGCATGGCCCACGCCTTGCTGCACAGGGGGCAGGCCTGATGCGCGCGCCGTCCCTTCTTTCCCGCTATCTCGGCATCCACTTCCTGCGCATGTTCGCCATCATGTTCGCGGGGCTTCTGGCCATCGTATACCTGTTCGACACGCTGGAAATCATGCGCCGCGCCTCCGACCGGGACGACGTGACCCTCGGCCTCATCATGCAGATAAGCCTTTATAAGCTGCCGCAGGTGGGCCAGCTTCTGCTGCCCTTCGCGGTGCTGTTCGCGGCCATGAGCACCTTCTGGTGGCTCGCCCGCCGCCATGAACTGACCGCCATGCGCGCCGCCGGCTATTCGGCATGGCAGTTCGTGGCCCCCCTGGTCACCGTCGCCATGATGATAGGTTTCATCCACATCATGGTCTTCCACCCCTTCGCCGCCCGGTCGCTCGAACGCTACCGCGCCATGGAAAGCGAATACCTGGGCCAGCACAAAAGCATGGTCACCATAAGCCAGCAGGGCATCTGGCTGCGCGAAGCCGATGTCGGCGGCGAGGTTATCATCCACGCCGGTTCCGTAACATTGAAGGACTGGACCCTCAACGGCGTCATGGCCCTGTTTTATGACGAAGTAGGCAACCATACCCGCCGCCTCGATGCCGATTCCGTCACCCTCCAGCCCGGCCGCTGGATGTTCCGCAACGCCGTCATCCGCGAACCCGGCGCGCCCGACGAAAAACACCAGACCTACACCCTCGCAAGCAGCCTGACCCTCGCCGACATTCAGGAAAGCTTCTCCGACCCCGACACCATATCCTTCTGGAAACTCCCTGCCTTCATCAGCACATTGGGCGACACCGGCCTCGAAACCGCCCCCATGGAAGTCTATTACCAAAGCCTGCTGGCCCAGCCCCTGCTGCTGGCCGCCATGATTCTGCTGGCCGCCACCGTCTCCTTACGCCCCCCGCGCTTCCAGCGCGCGCTGTTCATGGTCCTCACCGGCATGATTTCGGGCTTCGTCGTCTTCTTCATGTCCTCGTTCCTCAAGGCGCTGGGCGGTTCGCACCAATTGCCGGTCGTGCTTTCGGCGTGGTCCACGGGCATCATCGTCATGCTCGCCAGCGCGACATGGCTGCTCAACACGGAAGATGGCTGAAAAATAGTCGAAAATTGCGGGTCCCCCCAATTGACGCGGGGTCCGAATTTGTTAAGAGTTGTGCTGAGGAATTAAGGGCCTTTTAACGGGCCCTTTCTATAATGTTTTCAAGACACTTGTCTTGTATCAGGGGATCAGAATGCTCGCGTTGTCCAATAAACTTCAGAATCTGGCGCAAACCAGCGCTAAAATCGCTCTCACGGGCATCGTTGCGCTGACTCTGTCCGCCTGCGCCACCAACCCCCGCGCGGTCGATAACGACTCCGGCGTCAGCGACCCCATCGCCCCGGTCAACCGCGTCACCCTCGCCTTCAACGGCGTGCTCGACAAAATCTTCTTCAATCCGCTGAACACGGTCTACCGCACCCTCGTGCCGCAGGTCGGCCGCGACGCCGTGCACAACGTGCTCGATAACGCCAAAAGCCCGGTTTACCTTGCGAACGAACTGCTGCAGGGCGACCTGCAGGGCGCTGGCACCGTGGCCAAGCGCTTCATGATCAACACCATCGCCGGTGTCGGCGGTGTCGTCGACGTCGCCGCCAAAACCGGCATCCCCGGCCAGCCGGAAGACTTCGGCCAGACCCTCGCCACCTGGGGCGTCGGCAACGGCCCGTACATCGTCTGGCCCATCCTGGGCCCCTCCACCTTGCGTGACTCGGTCGGCTTCGTCGGCGACATCGCCATGGACCCGCTGTACTGGTACGCCCACAACAACGACAAGACCGGCCTGCAATACACCCGCGCCGGCCTGACCCTGCTGGATGCGAAAGACCGTACCCGCGACACCATGGACGACCTGCGCCAGAACTCGGGCGACCTGTATACCACGCTGAAAAGCGTTTATATCCAGCGCCGCAACGCCCTCATCAACGACTCCGACCCGAAAAAGGTCTCGTTGCCTGAAATCGAATAAGCGTCGAAATGCGGTCTCTTGCCGCTTGAACGCTTGGGATTTTCCCTTATAACATAGGATTAAATCGGGGCCGCCTTAAAGCGGCCCCAATAACATGCGCTAATGGCGCTATGGCGGCTCAACATCCGCCACAGGGTGAAAACCCGGAAGGACAAGGACTTATGAACACCGCTACCCGCCTGCTCGCCGCCTTCATTCTCGCGCCGCTGGCTTTCTCTGCCCCCGCTTTCGCTTCCGCCGTTGAACAACTGGCCGTCCCCGTCGCCGAATCCGCGGCCCAGAACGTCGCCATCGGCAACGCCGCCGCCGCACAGGCTACCATCGAAAAACTCGGCGCCACCGCGATGAACGCGCTGAAAGACGCGTCCATGACCGACGACAAGAAAAAGGCGCTGTTCGTCTCCGTCCTCGGCCAGAATTTCGATATGGACCGCATCGCCCGCTTCGCCGCAGGCAAATACTGGCGCCAGGCCACGCCTGAGCAGCAGGCCGAATACCAGCGCCTGTACCGCGACATGGTCATCAACGTCTACACCTCGCGCTTCAAGAACTACGCGGGTCAGGAATTCACCGTCACCGGCTCCCGTCAGGATGACTCGGGCGACGCCGTCGTCACCAGCCGGGTCACCGGCAAAGGCGCACCCATCAACGTCGACTGGCGTGTCCGCGACGGCAAGGTCATCGACGTCATGGTCGAAGGCGTCAGCATGGCCGTGACCCAGCGTAACGACTTCGCGGGCGTCATCCAGCAGGGCGGCGGCACGTTTACCGCCCTCACCGACTACCTGCGCAAGGGCGGCACCAGCGACGTCAAGAACTGACACCCGCTAAGGCCTCCCGGCGACGGGGGTAAACCCCCGGAAAAACTTGCCTTTTTGCGCTGTTTTTCCTATATTTCATGTACATTCCCATATTAGGGAAACGTTAAACGCTGCACTGTATAAAGAAAAAGCCGGTAAACCGGCTGCCCATGCGTTCGACGACTGCAAAACATAACGGGCAAAAGATAACGAAGGTGTTGTGCAATGGCTTTGGATTCCTCTTCCGATAACCGCGATCCCCTCGACGTGCTGCGCGCGCTCGTACCCGACACGCAATCCGGCACCGCCGATGCGCCCGTCGCGGGCCAGAACCGGGACGAACCCAAAACCGTCCTGAACGCCGACGGCACCCCCGACGAAGACGCCAGCACCCCCGCCGCCGCCACCGATGGCGACGCGACCCCGGTCGATGCCGGCATCATACCGCCCGGCTTCCTCGCCGAAGCCCAGCCTGAAACTGCACAACAAGCCGGTGAAGAACAAAAACCCGCAGAAGAAAAAACCGCCGAAACCATAGCGGCGCAGCCCGCCGCCGCCGAAGACCAGCCGGAAACCGCCGAGGAAAAAGCCCAGCGCAAAGCCGACGCCCACAACCAGCAGCTTGAAAAAATCCGTGCCGCGCGCGCCGACGGCATCATCATGCCGTTCCGCCCCTACGATCTGGCTGATGCGGAGCTGGGCGCCGATGGCCAGCCGCAGGTCAAAAACTTCTCCATGAACGGCTGGCAGCCGGTCGGCAACTACAATGCCATGCGCATGATTTCGCTGTGGTACGGCGGCCCTGCGCATGACCCCAGCTTCATGGAAGGGCTTGAAAATCTGGCCGCGCAAAACGGCCTCGACAGCGTGCAGGACCTTGTAGACCACGGTCACAAACAGGAAACCCGCCGCATCTTCCACAAAGCCGACGGCACCTCCGTCCTGCTCGATACCGCGCATCCGGATTTTAAAACGCAGGTGAGCGAACTGGCGGAAAATGAAAACCGCTCCATCGCCGACATGCTACAGGACAGCGAAAAACCGAAGAAACGCGTCTTCGGCAAAAGCGACGGCGACAGTGTCGAACTCGACACCGCCGACCCCGAATACAAGGCCAAACTCGCCGAAATCGCCAAAGGCGAAAAACTGACCACCGCGGAAATGGAAAAGCGGGGAACGGAAAAGAAACACACCGTCCACGTCTTCCGTAAGGCCGACGGCAGCAGCGTCGAACTCGATACCGCCGACCCTGAATACCAGGCCAAACTCGCCACCCTCGCCGAAGACGAAAAACGCTCCGTCGAGGACATGGCAAAAGAGGGGACGGAAAAGAAACGCACCACCCGCCTCTTCCAGAAGGCCGACGGCAGCAGCATCGAACTCGATACCGCCGACGCCAGGTACCAATCGAATCTGGAAGAACTCGCCAAGGCCGAAAAACTCACCCTCGAGGAAATGGAAGCACGCGGGGCGGATAAAAAAACGACCATCACGGCCACCGGCCCCGATGGCAAACCGGCTGAGATGGATTCCCAGTCCGCCATCTTTGCGACCTTCCGCCAGCACTCCGCGCTGATGGCGCATTTCGACGCTGAACAGAACCCGCAGCCCATCGTGTCCTTCATGATGAAGGAAAAATCCAAATCCGCGCGCCGCAAGGGCCAGGCGGCTTTGCTGAAGGACGGCGGCAATCCCCAGTCCCTCATCGGTTCCGACCTGATGTTCCGCGACAGCAACCAGAACATCTACAAGGACGATGGCCGCAGCGTGCGCGTCTATGTCGGCGCGAGCCAGAAATTCGGCCCCCACACGGCGATGAACCAGTCCGCCATCCACATCGCCAACCGCCTGAAACCGGCAAACCCGGGCGAAACGCCCATGGTCGCCCTGTGCGTGAACACCAACTACAAGTTTATGCGCCTCGACTGGTCCGCCGGCAATTACAAGGAACAGATGGCCTCCCATCTTCTTGGCTACAAGAAGAAGGAACACAGCTACAACAAGGACCTGATGATCCTCTCCGCCCTGCATGAAGGCGAGCGTGCAAAGGTCGACCTGAAACTCGAATACCGCGACCAGCGCGGCGTAAAACGCCCCGTGGGCCAGCTTGACGTCAATAAACTCGATGCCGCCGCCGTGGCCGAAATGCGTCTGGCCGGCATCGACGTCGATGGCCTCATCCAGCGTCACAACAACAAATCCTTCGGCTATGAAAGCGCCGTCGTCCTCGAAGGCGATGACAATACCCCCGGCTTCAACCAGGGCTTCGATGCCGCATTGAAAAACGTGAACGCGCAGGCCACGACCGCCGAACAATCCACTGCTGGCCACAAGCCGATGTCGCTGGAAGACATCGCCACCAAGCCGGTGGGGCAGGTTCTGGCCGGCCTTACCCGCCAGACCGGCGTTGAATCCCTCGTCGATGGCGCAGCCCACAAACAGGCGCAGCTCATGTCCCTCGACACCCTGACGCGTGAACCGAACGAGTCGCTGGACGATCGCAAATCCCGCCTCTCCGGCCTGATGAACAGCCCCGACGCTTTCAACGAAGCCGTCGCCAAAACCGATCCGGCCAATTTCAACACGCTGACCGCGCAAAACCGCGCCGTCGTCGATGCCGGAAAAGGGCTGGGCGACAATCACGCTGCCGTCCCCCCCTTCATGGCCGTCATCGAGGCGGAAGTGAAAGCCGGCGGC
Source organism: Alphaproteobacteria bacterium (assembly GCA_035906295.1). Classification (GTDB taxonomy): domain Bacteria; phylum Pseudomonadota; class Alphaproteobacteria; order Micavibrionales; family UBA1664; genus UBA6145. Next base: position 14,016 of record JAMIFL010000030.1, read on the forward strand.
ATGGACACGGATAAATTCTACGCCCTCAAGGACGCTTCGCTTCTGGCGCAGGCATCCGCCCGGCTTGAACTGGCCGCAGGCGATCCCGCCCGCGCAGCCGGTTTCCCGGCGGCCCGTGTGGGCGATAACGACCCGGCCGACATCCGCGCCGCATCCACCGCGTTCAACGACCTGAAAACCGCAGCCGCCGCAGGCCCCCTGTCCGATATGGACAAGGCCGCCGCCCGCAAGGCTTCGGCCATCGGCAGGAACACCGCCGATACCCGCCTGCGCGACAACGGTCTGGCCGATAACGCCGACCGCCTGCTTCAGGCATTCGCCACGCAGGACAAAGCCGCACCCGCAACCGCTGCGGACAGCACGATGCCCGCAGCCGACACCGCGAAGGACGCCGTGGCGACCGCAGTGGCCTCCACAGTGGCCCCCGTCGTCGTCGCAGGCGCCCCCATCGTACCGCCCCGCACCCGGCCCACCCTGCGTAAACGCCCGGGCCCGGCGCTTAAAGTCTAAGGCTTTTCAAACGGCATATTCCAAACCGCGGGCGGGCTATTCCCCCCCGCGGTTTTTTTCATGCCGCCCAGACCACACAAAAAACGCCATAAAAAAAGAAGGCCCCAAGGCCTTCTTTTTAAATGCACATGGCAACGCTGGAACCCTTATTTCGAATCCGTCGAAGGCCCCGTACCCGCGTTGTTCTGGCCCGCGCGCGCCACCATCCCGCCCACGCGATCCTGGTTCTTCTTGTTCATCGATTCAATGCGCTGGCTGAACACTTCGCCGCCCTGGCGCATGGCGACGTAACCGCCGATAGCCATGGTCGACGCATCGCCCAGATCGACCGTCTTGTCGCTCGTGAACCCGCCGCCGCCGCCAATCCAGCGCAGCATCCTGTCAGGAATTTTGTCGATCAGCTTGAAGCTCATCGTAGCCAGCATGTACACGAGGTACACGTAAAGAATGATATACACCACAAGCCCGAACCCGCTGATGTTCTCGAAGCTCATACCCCCTACGGCGTTCGATGCCGCCGGGTTGTAGGCGAAAATCGCGTATTTGAAGACCTGGTTCAGGAAATACGACCCGCCGTTGAAAATCAGCAGCCCCACGATAAGCCCGATGACGATGAGGATAGGCCGCAGCATCACCCCGAACAGCGTCAGCCATCCCTGATAGGCCGTCTGGCCCGGCATGCCCTCCCCGTCGATGCGCAGGTGCGCCAGCGCGAACAGCGGCATGGAAATGAACGCCTCGGCCACCTCAACCACCCACTGCACGACCGAGAAGAAGAAATACATGAACGGCATCATCGGCAGCACGTAGAACAGCACCACCCCCAGCCCCAGCCCGATGGTCAGGAAGAACCAGAGAATACCGCTAAGCGAACTGAAGAACGCCGAAACCGCGGCCGCACCCACCGCGCCGATCATGGCGAACGCGGGCGCAGCCGTACCCGCCGTCAGCGCCGCGCCGGACACAAGCCCCGCCCCCGCGCCCACCAGCGTCGCCATCACGACCCCCATGTTGGAAATGATGTACAGATACGTCAGCAGTTCGACCCGGTCCATGATGAACGCCCCGCCCTCGATAAGGCGGCCCATCGGGTTCAGCTCGGGTTTGTCCACCATCGTGATGAAGGCGTCGCCGAACAGCATGTTCGCCATCCACAGCAGCGGCCGGGTGATGCTCACCTGCCCGCCGAAGCTTTGGGCCTTGATTTTGGAAGTCTCGCTCGCCGACGGCAGCACGTTGATGTCCTTCGAGGCCGCGCCCAGCGTCTCGTTCGCAAGCGCAATGGCGGCACGCACGTCCTTGTCCGCGGATGAAAGCCCAAGCCAGTCGAACCACGTGTCCGACTTCAGGCTCATCATCTGGCGCCCGTCCGGCCCCATCACCGGGGTCGGGTAACCGCGGCTCACCGCGTCCAGCACCAGTTGCGTGACCTTCGCCATTTCGAGGTAATAAATGCCCGCCGTACCCCAGCCGCGCGTCTGCGCGTCGTCCTTCATATGTTTCTGGACGTCGGTATTGCTGCCCGTCCATTTGATGTCGGCGATGGCCGTATTCATCTTCGTCTGCGCATTGTTGATGGCGGACGCGACACTCGGCGCCACGCTTTCAACCGTGGTCGCACTGTAGGAGAACCAGCTGTCGCCCACGATTGCCTTCTTCGCAAGCTGCTCCGCCGGGGATTTCATGTCCTTGAGCATGCCGTCGACGGCCTGCACATACGCGTTGCGCAGCTTGCGCGCCATGTCGTTCCCGGCCTTGATTTTATCGTTCCCCGAATTGCTGGTCGTCGCCAGCAGCTCCATCTCGAACGAACCGCAGGTCGGCTGCGCCCGCTTGGTGGAAGACGGGTCCATCGCCGCGTAAATGAACGTCACTTTATTGGCCTTGTTGCCCGTCTGGGCGAATTCCACGTCCGACGACGCGATGCCGGACTGCGTGCCGGAAGCCCCGGTGGCAGGCTTGGACGACTGCCCGTTGTCCACGCGCAAGACCACGGGGCGGCTTATGCCCTCGTCGGTCATGTTATAGGCGGCGCGGCACACCTCCGCCGCGAACAGCGCATTGCCGATGGCCGTCATCGCCGGCGCGCGCACGTTGGACGTCAGCGCATCCGGGTTGCTGAACTCGGTGGTGAACTTGACCCACGCGTTGGACGCCAGCGCCGACCCGAACTTGGCGACATACAGCGTCAGGTACTGCCCGGCGTTGAGGCCGCTGCCCAGCGGCACCAGCAGGCCCAGCGCCAGCACAAGGCGAAGCGGTGCCCACACCCCGTTGAACCGGCGGCCGAACGGCGTACCCGTCTGCGCGGATTCACCCACAACCGTGATGACATGGTAAATCACGATAAGCACCGCGATGATCATCATCGCCGTGCTGTAAAAACCTAAAACCGCGTGAAGCCCCGGTTGCGGCGCGCTGTCCGCGCCCCCAAGGGTCCCGAAGATATTGTCGACCCCGAACACCTGGCGCAGGAATTGCATCACCACGTCGGTCTGCATGCGCGATGCCGGCAGCGTGAAGACGTCCGCCGCGTGCGCCTGCCCCAGATAGGCATACGCCACGATCAGGATGGTCTGCAGCACGATAAGCATAAGCGCCATCATCACGGCGCCGAAAATCAGAACCTGGTCCGTGTTCTCGCGCTTGAGCACCAGCCGGTTGGCCGCCGTGGCGATAACGTCGCGAACGCCGAACCGACCGATATTGGCCGGGTTCAGCATAGGGTGCCCCGCGGGCAGCAGGTTGGCCGAACGGTAGACCAGCGCAATCATGTAAGCGATATGGCCGAGCTTGGTGCCAAGCTGGCGCAACCGCGGCATGATTTCGGGCATATGCGCATAGCGCACGACATCGCGTGCTTCGATCTTCGACAGATCGTCCATGGCCTTGTTGATTTTTTCAGACCCAAAATGGGCCATTGCACACCCCGTCTTTACGGCCCCGGACCCATCGGATTCCGGCGCGGCTTACCCCGCTTATCATTCTCTAAAATTTTACCTAATTTTCAGTTAAGACACCACCGAAAACATAGTTGCGCTTATGGCCCGCCCCGCACAAATCCGCGCCCGCCGGGGGTATTTCGCCATTTTACGAAAGCCCCTGCGCGACACGCCCTTATTCGGTTTTCGTGGCGCCGTTGTCCCGTTTCATGAAGCTCGTGGCGCCGCCCGTCACGGCCCCTTCCGCCCGGCGGCTCATGCTTGAGAACCGCGGCATCAGCGCGCTGTTGCCGCTCTGCAGGGCCAGGTAGCCGGCGCCCAGCATGTTCTTCATGCCTTCGATCTGGACCGGGTTCTGGCCGGTGAACGACTGGCCGCCGCCGACCCAGCGCAGCAGCTTGTCGGGAATTTCGTCGATAAGCTTGAAGCTGGTATTGGCCAGCATGTACACGAGGTACACGTAAAGAATGGTGTAAACGATAAGCCCGAACCCGCTCATGTTTTCAAAGCTCAGTGCGCCCGCCGCGTTCGACGCGTCCGGGTTGTACGCGAAGACCGCGTATTTGAAGATCTGGTTCAGGTAATACGACCCCGCGTTGAAAATCAGCAGGCCCACGATAAGCCCCAGCACGATCAGGATCGGTCGCACCAATATCCCGAACAGCAGCAGCCATCCCTGATACGCCGTCTGGCCCGGCAACCCGTCCCCGTCGATACGCAGGTGCGCCAGCGCGAACAGCGGCATGGATACGAACGCCTCCGCCACTTCGATGACCCAGTTCACCACCGAGAAGAAGAAATACATGAACGGCATCAGCGGCATCACGTAGAACAGCACCACCCCCAGCATCAGCCCCAGCGTCAGCAGGAACCAGAACACCCCGCCGAGCGAACTGAAGAACGCGGAAATGACCGCGCCGCCCAGCGCCCCCATCATGGCATAGGCAGGGGCCGCCGTGGCGCTGGCCTGCGCCGCGCCCGCCACCGCGCCGATGATACTGGCGGTAATCACGCCCGTATTCGACATGAGGTACAGGTATGTCATCAGTTCGACGCGCTCCATGATGAACGCCCCGCCTTCGATAAGGCGGCCCATCGGGTTCATTTCCGGTTTATCCACCAGCGAAATGAACGCGTCGCCGAACAGCCAGCTCGCAACCCACAGGAACGGCTTGGTGATCGTCACCTGCCCGCCGAAGGACTGCTCCTTCATTTTGCCCGCGTTAAGCGCCGTCGGCGCAACCGTAAGCCCCTTGGACGCTTCGGAAAGCGCGTCGTTCGCAAGGGCGATGGCGGCGCGCACATCCTTGTCCGGCGAAGAAAGGCCAAGCCAGTCGAACCACCCGTCCGACTTCAGGCTCATAAGCTGGCGCCCGTCCGGTCCCATCACCGGCGTCGGGTAACCACGGCCCACGGCATCCAGCACCATCTGTGTAACCTTGGCCATCTCGAGGTAGTAAATCCCCGCAGTGCCCCAGCCGCGCGTTTCGGCGTCGGTCTTCATGTTGCTTTTGACGTTACTGTTGCTGCCGCTCCAGCTCACCGCGCCGATGGCGGTGTTCATCTTCGTCTGCGCATTGTTGATGGCGGACGCGACGCTCGGCGCCACGTCGGCAATCGTGACCGAGCTTGACGAGAACCAGCTATCCCCCACCACGGCCTTCTTCGCCAGTTGGCTCGCCGGCGTCGCCATGTCGGTGATCATGCCGCTGATGGCCTGTATATAGGCATTGCGCAGCTTGCGCGCCGCTTCGTTGCCCAGTTTTATCTTGTCGTTGCTGGACGAAGCCGACGTCGCCAGAATCTCCATTTCAAACGACCCGCAGGTCGGCTCCGCCCGGTCGGTGCGGCTGTCGCTCATTGCCGCGTAAACATAGGTCAGCTTCGTCGCGTTCTGGTTGTTGGCCTTGGCGAAATCGAAGTCGGACGCGGTCAGCGTCGCAATCTGCGACGAATGCCCGTTATCGATGCGCACTTTGACCGGCTTGGAAATACCCTCGTCGGTAAGGTTGTACGCAGCCTTGCACACCTCGGCCGTAAAGATGGCGTTGCCGATGGCCGACATCGCCGGCGCGCGCACGTTGGACATCAGCGCATCCGGGTTGTCGAACGACTTCGTATAGGTGGACCACGCGTTGGACGCCAGCGCCGAACCGAATTTCGCGATATAAAGCGTCAGGTATTGCCCGGCGTTGAGGCCGCTGCCCAGCGGCACCAGCAGGCCCAGCGCCAGCACAAGGCGGATGGGCGCCCAAAGCCCGTTGAAACGGCGGCCGAACGGCGTGCCGCTCTGCGCGGATTCGCCCACCACCGTCACCACGTAATAAACCACGATCAGCACCGCGATGATCATCATCGCCGAGCTGTAGAATCCTAAAATCGCGTGCAACCCGGGCTGCGGTGCCGCATCCCCGCCAAGCGACCCGAAAATATCCGCCACGCCGAACACCTGGCGCAGGAACTGCATGACCACGTCGCTCTGCATTTGCGTATTCGTAAGTCCGAATATATCGGCGGCGTTTGCCTGCCCCATGAAGGCATACATGGCAATCAGGATGGTCTGCACCGCAATCAGCAGCACCGCCATCATCACGGCCCCGAAAATCAGGACCTGGTCCGCGTTTTCGCGTTTGACGACAAGCCCGTTGGCCGCGGTCGCAATAACGTCACGAATGCCGAAGCGGCCGATATTGGCCGAGTTCAGCATCGGATGCCCCTCCGGCAGCAAACGCGCGGAACGGTAAATCAGCGCCAGCAAAAAGGCGAAATGTCCGAATTTTCCTAACAGCCTGCGCACGCGCGGGAAAAACTCCGGCATATGCGTATAGCGGAACACAGGGCTGCTTTTACCGCCCTTGGCACTGTCGTTTACCTTTTTGGACCCGAAAAGGGCCATGGTACACCCCGTCTGCAACACCGGACTCTATGGTCCGATGCGTTTACCCCGCCTATCATTGTCTAAAATTTTACCTAATTTTCAGTTAATACGCCAGATGAAACGCATGACAAACCCTCGCCGGACAAGGGTTTGACGTCCATTACCGCAACTATTTCAGAGTTATTGGGAAACGCGCCCGCCGGTGCCCTGAACGACCCAGTTGCCGTTCATGCTGGCCACGCCCGTGACTTCGCCAAGCCCCGGCACGTTGTCGCCGACCGCCACTTCACGAATATCGCCGCCCCGCGCGATGATGGCGCGGCCCGGCTGCGCCCCGCGCAGTTCCCAACCCCCGTTGCCCGAGGACGCGGAAGCGTTGCGCAGCGAACCGCTGCTGCCGCCCTGCGGGGCATAAGGCTGGTCCCAATGGGACGAGGTGGATTTCGGTTTGGAAGCCTTCTTGGCCGTGCCGCTGCGTTTCTTGACCGGCGCGGGGGTGCCGTCACCCGTGATGACGTCGTCAGATGCCTCGCGCACGCTTGCACGCGGCGCGCTGCGCTGGGCAGGGGCGGATGCATTCATCGTATCCAGCCGCGATTCCAGCCGTTCCAGCGAGGTCTGGATGGCGCTCAGGCGCGTATCGTCAACCGGCGCCTGCATTTTCTCGACCGCCTGGTTCAGCTTGGCGTCCATCGCGTCAAGGCGCGATTCCAGCGTCAGGACCTTGGTTTCAAGCCCCGCATTGCCCACCGCATCGCCCGTGGCGGTTGCGGTAACGTCGGTCAGGACAGGCGTTCCCGCCTGCACGATTTCAGGTTGCACCAGTTCCGGTTGCGCGTTGGTCGCAGGCTGCGCCGCCGTACCGTCCGGCAGCGTTCCCGCCGTACGGGTCGTGGTCGCGCCCTTGGGCGCCGTGGGTTGCGGCAGGCCGGTCCCCGGCATGGGAACCGCGGAAATGGGCGCAGGCATCGGCACCTCGCCCTGACCGTTGGCCGTAGGCTCGGCTGAAATATTGGCGAACGGATCTTCCGAGGCGACGGGCGTGCCGCCCGTGTTACCGGCAGGCATCGCCGTCCCCAGCGCCGCGTACTGGTCCGGGTTGTCGAGCACGCCGCCACCGTTCACGCTGGCGCCCGCCCCCGCGGGCTGGATGGCCTGCTGGGCCGCCGTGTTGCTGTCTTGCGTGTTGGCGCCGGACGCGGCCTGTTGCGTATTTTCAGGCGCGCTGCCGTCGCTCATGATCTGCGGGCCGATTTTGGTCCAGATAAGGACACCGGCGACCAGCACCGCAATACCGGCGACGCCGATATTGAACCAGTTGGTTTTTTTGGCCGGGGCCGGGGCAGGCTCGCCCTCGCCGAACACGTCGGCATCGACGTCGTCCGAAATATCCTGAAAATCCGCGTCGTCGATGGAATCGTCGGCCAGACGCGCATCAAGCCGCGCATCGTCGACGGTCACGTCGTCCAAGCCGTCGTTCTGGTCCAGATCGTCGGAAAAAGTATCGAAACTGTCCAGCTCTTCGTCCGGCGCGGGAGGTGTATTTCTGTCGCTCATAACGTTACGCGTAACAGGCCGTGAAGCCCGGTTCAATTGATTTTTAAGCCGAAAACCTTATTGGTCTTCTTTCAGGACCGGTTCCAGGAACAGAATGCCCACGGGCGTCCCGGCATGGACCTTGATCATGATCTTGGTACGGTCGCCCTCGCGGTCCAGCTCGTCCGCCAGTTCCTGCGTCCCTTCGGCCAGCCCCGCCGCCAGTTCTTCGCGGGTGTTCAGGTCCGGCGTCGTCGAAACGGTGGAATTGTCGTTCATCACGATGGTCTGTTCGCGTTGCGCCACCGCGTCGCCCATACCCTCGATGAAGCGTGCCGCCGCAGGCAGCAGCACCCGGCGCCAGTAACGGCGGTCCACTTCCGTGGCGACGGCCGGCAGCGTGGTTTTGGGGTCCAGCGCCACCGCGTTGATGGCCTGCGACACGCCGTTGACCACGATCGTGTTGAATTCGAGGATCAGGTAGTCTTCCGTGTTATTGAACGTCCCCAGCATGCGCGACCCCGTCAGCGGCCCGCTCGACAGGCGCACCAGCACGGGGCCGGGCGCGTCGGTGTTGGATTCGGTCAGCGTCTGCGCATACACGATGGTACCCGCCGGGATGAGGATTTCCTTGACCTCGACATCTTCGCTACCACCGGCGCCCGCGCCCGTACCGTCGGATTTAGCGCTGTAATAATCCTTCTGCGTGACCGAGATGATCTGCGCACCCTTGATTGCATGCTTTTCAAGGATGCTGGCCATCTGCTGGTTCATCGCGCTGGCCAGCGCGTCCACCGCCGCGGGGTCCGGCCCCTGCGGCATGAGCTGCTGCTGTTGCTGCCCCTGTCCGGGCATGCCGCCCGTAAGCTGCGGCGAATCGGGCGAAAGCGTGGCCTCCGGTCCCGTCTGCTGGTTGCCCGAACGCCACCCCGCCAGCGGGTCGGCCAAATCGACCGGCGGTGAATCCATGCCCCCCTGCTGCGTGCTCGTGGGGTCGGTGGACACCGGAATCGGCATCGTGCTCTGGCCCGTTTGCAGGGCCTGGTCCAGCCGCTGCTGGTTCACTTCGTTGATGGCGTCGCGGTACGCCTCGGTCGTGTCGTTGCCCGGCGCCTCGTTCTGCTTGATGGCGTTGCCCACGCGTGACTGATCGTTATCCTTGGACCCGCCGCCGAACATGATGAGCGCCGCGACAACCGCGATCACCCCCACGCCGATGATGCCCAGCTTCAGAATCGGGTTGTTTCGCCAGATTTCCGCCAAGGACCCGCTGCTTTTCTGCCCCGGCAACGGCGAATCGAATTCGTTGAACCCGTCACCGTCATGGTCGCGGCCCAGCGCCGCGTCTTCGTCCGCAGCCAGCACGTCGGGGCGGTTGTCTTCCGCGTCCTGGGATTTGGGACCATCGAAATCGTCGGTTCTCATTGGGCGTTCCTGTTTTCTTCAACCTGCGCGCGAACCAGCTTGCCGCGATCCGACAACAGCAGGACGGGGGAATTGTTGACGACATAGACGGTCATCCCGTCCGCCGATTTGACCGACGCGCTCCAGCCCGGCGAAAGCAGCGTCAGCGGCGTGCGCAGATACGTGGCGCCGCCCTGCCGGTAGACGGAGGTACGCCCGTCCACGCCCGAAACTTTCAGGCGCTCCGTGCCGTCCGGCGGCACGCCGTCGAGGATTTGCGTCAGCGACTTGTCACCGCCCGCAACCGTGGTCAGGCCCGGGTCGATGATGGGCGGCGATGCCAGCGGCCCGTATTCCGGGATGCGGGCGTCGAAACGGTACTGCACCACGTCAAGCTGCGTTTCCAGCGTGAACGTGACGGGGGTTTTCAGTCCCACGAGCTGCACCGACATGTTGCCCACTTCATGCGCCGCCATCGGGCTGATGCGGATGACATGCCCGCCCTCTTCCGGCGAGATGACTTCGAAATTCCCGCCCCAGCTCACGTCCTGCACGGCCCAGGGCTGGCCCGTGATGTCCAGCATGGTCACGCTGGTGACATGCCCCGGCGAAAGCTTGACCACCGGGGGCGTTGCGCCCGGCTCAAGGCTCACCGTTTCGACCGTGACTTCCGGTTTCGGCGCGCCGCCGATGCGCGATTCAGACGCCTCGCGCGTGACCTTGTATTTATCCAGCATCGCGCGGATCTGTTCCGGGCTCATCGGCATCATGCCGTTCAGCGCGGAATCGAATGCCTGTTCGCGGGCTTTCTGTTGCAGTTCGGCCTGCTTGGCCTCGATGTCCTCGGCGCTCAGCGTCTCGAGGTTGTAATACTGGTCGGCGGGCATCGCCATGTCGCCCGGCTGCTGGAAACCGCCGGGGGTGGGCGGCGGCGTGCTGCCGTTAGCGCCCTGCACGGGCCGCATCGCGTCCTGCTGCGCGCGGCGGAATTCGGACAGCGGGTCCTGCACCTCGGCGGGCGGCTGTTCGCTCGTCTGCGGCAGGCTTTCGGCGGGGGCCGCGGCGGTAACGTCGGGCAGGGCGGTTGCGGCGCTGCCTGAAACGGCGGGCGTGGCCGAAGGCAGCGGGGCTGCGTTCGCCACCGGCTGGGCCACGCTGGGTGCGGCGGGCGCGGTTACATTGGGTGCCTGCTGCGCAAGCGCAATACCCGGCAGCGATACCAGCGCCGACGTCATCGCCAACGCAGCAACCGCCACCAAAAACGGATTGGAAGACCGCATCATCACTCGTACACCACCACTATCGATTCTGTCCGCGCCGGTTCTGTCCGCGCCATGTGCGCCCGCCGTTTGACCGGAGCGGTGCGCCGGACGTTTTCTTGTCGGCTTTTGCCCATCAAAAAACGCGGTTTTTGCCGTCCTGTCAAGAATTCCGGAAACCGCCGCGGATACCATCGAAAACGCCTTACGATCCATAAGCGACCCACTGTTCGATGCCGACCCCGTTCGGGCTTTCCAGCTTCGGAACGCGCACGATGGTCAGGCGAATGGTCATACTGGTGTTCCGCTGCTGCGACCCGAACTGGTACGTCACCATCATGGGCATTTCCACCTGCCACTGGTAAACGCCGTTCATGATGCCCTCGGCCAGAATGGTCGGCGCGGCGCGCGGCGCGGCGGAAAGCACCTGCCGGTTGGCCTCCACGGCCTCGATGATGCCCGCGTCCTGCAACGCCTTGACGAAGGAATTCCAGCCCGGACGGGTGAAGTGGCGCGACGCCTCCTGCAACCGGCGGCGGTAATCGTGGAAACCGAAGGTCAGCGTTTCGGTCGCCGCCTGCGACGCCCATGACAGCAGCGCCGGGCGTGACAGGTTCGGCTCCGACAGCGATACCATCGGCACCACGCGACCGTCTTCGGTCGTGGCGAAATAGCGGTTTTCCGGCTGGTTCACGTAAACGATGGTCACAATGGCCACGATAAGCGCCAGAATGGCGATACCCTGTATCAGCGCCACGCGCAGCATGGTGCGGTAACCGTCGCGGTAAAACTCGTTGCGCACGATGACGCGGCTCAGCCCCGCCTGCATGTTGGTATTGTCGGCCGCAGTGGCCGAAGCCGCGTTTGCGGCCGCGGCGGCGGCAGAAGGCGCAGCCGCTTTCCGCGCCGGGTTGGCGGGGCGGGCGGGCTGTTTACTGTCTTGCGGCGGGGTGGGTGGCATCGATGGCTGAAATCAGTTGGGCGCGTATACGGGTTAGACGTGTGATTCTAAACAAAATCTGTCAAATACAATAGCCCCCCGCCCCGGTCCTCCACAACCCAGAAGAAGGATAAACGAACGGGGCCGAAAAGGCCCCGTTGTTATCATCCGTTAAACCCGCCGGAAGAACGGCGCACCCGTTCCGGCGGCGCGTCGCCGTCCGGGGCCGGTTCAGGCGTGCGCGGGGGCTGCCCCTGCGCGGCGCTGGCGGGTACGGCGCCCACGCCGGGGTTCATCTCGTCTTCCATCGGGCTTTGCGTCAGGCCGGGGCCGAAGCGCGACGTACCGGCGCGTTCGATCATCGACGCGCTGACGAACAGGTCGTCGTCCTTCGCGCCCTGCAGAATGGGTACCGGGTAGCCGCGGCGGTCGCGCAAGGCTTCGCGCACGGCCTGCCAGTTGATATTGTCCCGCGCATCGCCCGCCGCCTTCGAAAGCTCGGCGAACAGGTCGCCCGGCACTTTATAATCGACGTTGCCGCCCACGCGTTCCACCTGGTCGGCCAGCGCGCCGTCCGGGTGCGCCTCGATGTACAGCATGTTGCCGATCCACGCGAACTTGATGGGCTGGCGCACCACCGCGACCGGCGTACCCATGGGCACGGTGTTGTAAAGCTCTTCGGCGGCGTCGTTATACATGCGTACGCAGCCCGAGGACACGCGGCGCCCGATACCCCAGGGCTTGTTGGTCCCGTGCAGCATGTATTGCGGCCAGCCGAGATACAGCGCATGCGTACCCAGCGGGTTGTCGGGGCCGGAGGTGTATACGGGTTTCAGCGTCGGGTCTTCGCGGCGCATGCGGTCGGTCGGGCGCCATGTCGGGCCGTCAGCCTTGCGCACCACCGTGGTCGTCCCCATGGGGGTCGAAAAGCCTTCACGCCCCACGCCGATGGGGTAGGTTTTGATCTGCCCGTCGTTACGATAATAATAAACCCGCATTTCAGACAGGTTCACGACGATGCCCTTGCGCGGCGCATCCGGCAGCAGGTGCATTTTCGGCAAAATCATGAACGTGCCGTTGCCCGGGCGCCACGGGTCCATTGCCGGGTTGGCGGACCGCAGCTCCACATACCCCAGCCCCTCGCGCTCGCCGATGGACAAAAGCGTATCGTCGCCCTTCGCCTTGTAGGTTTCAATCTCGCCCACGTAATTAAGCTTGGTGAACGAAACCGCCCCCATTTTCGCCATCTTGGCGGCAGGGTCTTTCTTCGGCGTCGTGGCCTTGGCGGTTTTCACGGCCTTCGGCGCGGCGTCGCCTTTTTTCGCGGAATCGCCTTTTTTAACGACCGCATCATCGACGATGGGCTTCGCAATCTGCGCGCTCCCTTTCAAGGCGCCCTCTTTGACGGCAGCCGCCTTGGCGGCCTGCGTGGCGGCGGGCCCGGGCGTGGGCTGCGGCGACGTCTCCGCAAACGCGGGCGCGGCAATCAGGAAGGCGATGGTCAGCAGGCTGGCGAAATGTTTCATCGGTACAACGGTTCTTCTTACTTGAGTGCGGTTTTCAGGTTTTGGTCGATTTTGTCCATGAAGGCTTCGGTGGTCAGCCATTTCTGGCCGTCGCCGACCAGCGCCGCCAGGTCCTTCGTCATGTCCCCGGCTTCCACCGTCTGGATGCAGACACGCTCCAGCGCCTCGCCGAACCCGGTGACGTCCGGGGTGTTATCGAACTGGCCGCGGTATTTCAGCCCTTGCGTCCATGCGAAAATGGACGCGATGGGGTTGGTCGACGTGGCCTCGCCCTTCTGGTGCATGCGGTAATGGCGGGTCACGGTGCCGTGTGCGGCTTCCGCCTCCACGCAATCCCCTTCCGGCGTCAGCAGAACCGACGTCATGAGGCCGAGCGAGCCGAACCCCTGCGCCACGGAATCCGACTGTACGTCGCCGTCGTAATTCTTGCACGCCCACACGAAACCGCCGGGCCATTTCATCGCCGAAGCCACCATGTCGTCGATAAGACGATGCTCGTATGTCAATTTTGCGGCTTCGAAACGGGTTTTGAACTCGGAATCGTAAATCGTCTGAAAAATATCCTTAAACCGGCCGTCATACGCCTTCAGAATGGTGTTCTTGGTGGACAGGTACACCGGGTAATTCCGCGCCAGCCCGTAATTCAGGCACGCGCGGGCGAACCCTTTGATGGATTCGTCCACGTTGAACATCGCCATCCCCACGCCGGGGCCGTCATACGTGAACACCTCCCACGACTGCGCGGCAGAGCCGTCGGCAGGCGTGTACGTCAGCGTCAGCGTCCCCGCGCCCGGAATTTTCACGTCCGTCGCCTTGTACTGGTCCCCGAACGCATGGCGCCCGATGATGATGGGCTGCGTCCAGATAGGCACCGTGCGCGGCACGTTGGAACAGATGATGGGCTCGCGGAATACCGTGCCGTTCAGAATGTTGCGGATGGTCCCGTTGGGCGACTTCCACATTTTCTTGAGGTTGAATTCCTTCACCCGCGCCTCGTCCGGCGTGATGGTCGCGCATTTCACGCCCACGCCGTACTGCTTGATGGCGTTCGCGGCATCGACGGTGATTTTGTCTTCCGTCGCATCCCGGCTTTCAATGCCGAGGTCGTAATATTTCAGGTCGATGTCCAGATAAGGCAAAATCAGCCGTTCGCGGATCATCTGCCAGATGATGCGGGTCATTTCATCGCCGTCGAGTTCGACGACCGGATTTTTGACGGAAATCTTCGCCATGGCAGGGTCCTTTTCGTAGGTGCGCTTTGCGCACTTACACTAGGGCCTGCGTCAGGAAGGAACAAGCCCGATTGCGGGCCGGATGCGCCCCGAAGGCACGATTAAGCGCGGCAGTTCGCGTTTTTCAATGCCGCTGATGCCCGCGCGCGCCTTTTCGCCCAGCAAAAATACATCGCGGTCCTGCGCCTTGAACTTGTTGTAATAGAAATGCCACAGCCGGCCCTGCTGGTGCATGCCCATCCAGCTATGGCTTTCGACCGAATGGGCGAAATTCTTCACCGTCATGGCGATATGCCCGTCATCCACGTCCAGCGTGTAGTCTTTCGCAAGGTCCACGCTTTGCATGCAGCTGTAAAGCTGCACCATCACCAGCAGCGCCTGCCGCTGGTTTGCGGTCCGCAGCTCCAGCTCTTCCGCGCGGTCCAGCCCGCCATTGACGACGCCGAAAGCGCGCGACGCATTTTTGCCGTGATTGAATGAGATCCCCATACATCGACCTATCTCATATTTGTCACGATTATGTCAATCGACGGGTTGACGGTCCGCCATGCCCTCTTCATAAAGAAGGCCGCCCGTTTTTACGTTTTCAGGAGAACACCCCATGGCCATGAATCAGGACGAAGCCGACGCCCGCGGCGCCCTTCTCCTCCGCGACGCTGAGGAGGCGCTGCAACGCGAACGCCTCCAGCTCTTCTGGACCCAGTGGGGCCCGACCATCATCGGCATGGCGCTCATGCTCGTCATCGGCACCGGCGCTGGCGTCGCTTGGCGCGAATGGCGCCACAAGAAAGAGGAATCGTCCACCAACCAGCTCATGGCTATCGTCTCCGACAACGGCGCAGGCATGACCGACGAAACCGCCGCGAAAATGGACGGGACCCACGCCGCCATCGGCTGGCTCGTCCGCGCCGGCACCGTGACCGACGTCTCCACCCCCGAACAGCGCAATGAAATGACGAAATATTTCGACGCCGCCGCCCGCGCGGGTGACGACAGCGCGTGGGGCCTTCTCGCCCGCTGGAACATCCTGCGCCTGCAGATGGACGACGAAAAAGCCGACCCCGCCAAACTCATCGGCGAATTCGACGACCTCGCCCGCGCCATGGGCAATTCCAACCTCGCCTCCCTGCCCGAAACCGACGCCGCCGTCATCGCCGGCGAACGCCTGAAAGACCCCGAACAGGCGCTCGAATACCTCGCCCGCGCCGACAAGCGCATCCCCCGTTCCACGCCCATGGCGGTCATGATCGCCGATCTGCGCCATCTTTACGAAATCCGTGCCCAGCAGCGTGCTGCAAACACAAACAATCAGCGTGCTGCAAACACAAACGAGCAGCGTGCCGCGGCCAAGCCCGACGTTAAGGAGAAAAAACAATGATGACCCGCATCCTCCCGGCAGCCATTCTTCTCACCGCCTTCACCCTTTCCGGTTGCGGCGTCTTCAAGGATAAAGAGACGCCCCCGCTGGAAGGCACGCGCATCTCGCTCTTCGACATGGAAAAATCCATGACCCCCTCGGGTCAGGCCGCATCCCCCGCCGCCGCCGACAGCGCGATGGACCTGCCCGCCCCCTGGCGCAACGAATTCTGGCCGCAGGCCGGCGGCTACGCCAACCACGCCATGCAGCACGTCGCCCTCAACACCGGCGAACTCAACCGCGTCTGGTCCTCCAGCATCGGTTCCGGCGCATCCAAGACCATGCCGCTGAACGCGCAGCCCATCGCCGCCGATGGCCGCATCTTCACGCTTGATACCGACGCCCGCGTCCGCGGCTTCGACGCCGCCACCGGCAAATCCCTCTGGACCGCGAAAGCCATGCCCGAAAAAGAGGACGACCCGGTCATCGGCGGCGGCCTCGCCTATGCGGGCGGGCGCCTGTTCGTGACCGCCGGCTTCAACGAGGTGCTGGCCATGAACCCCGGCGACGGTTCCATCCTCTGGCGCCAGAAAATCTCCTCGACCGTGCGTTCCGCCCCCTCCGCCATGCCGGACCGCATCTTCGTTGTGACCGTCGACAACCAGACCATCGCGCTCGACGCCGCAACCGGCAAACAGCTCTGGACCCATCAGGGCCTGTCCGAAACCACGGGCCTGCTGGGCGCCGCGTCCCCCGCCGCCAATAAAGACGTCGTCCTCCCCGCCTATTCCTCGGGTGAGGTCTACGCCCTGCAATCCGAAACCGGCGCCCCCTCGTGGTCCGACACCATCGCCCCCATGGCGCGCTCCGGCATGGCGGGCACCTTCTCCGACATCCGCGGCCTCCCGGTCATTGACCGCGGCATCGTCGTCGCCATTTCCTACGGCGGCCGCATCGCCGCCATCGACGAACGCACCGGCGAACGCCGCTGGGACGCCCCCATCGGCGGTTCGCAGACCCCGCTGGTCGCGGGCAACCGCGTCTTCGTGGTCGCAAGCGATTCCAGCGTCATCTCGCTCGACCTCGCCTCCGGCAAAAAACTCTGGTCCACCCCCCTGCCGCAATACCGCGACCCGAAAGACCTGTCGGGCGCCATCGTCTGGTACGGCCCGCTGCTTGCGGGCAACCGCCTGCTGGTCTTCTCCAGCAACGGCGAGGCGCGCGACATCGACCCCGCCACCGGCGCCATCGCGCGTGAATGGAAAACTGGCCAGGACATCATCGCTCCGGCTATTGTCGCCAACGAAACCCTGTACCTGCTTTCCAAAGGCGGGACTCTGACCGCCTGGAAGTAAGCACATGACAAGGCTGACCATCGCGCTGATAGGCCGGCCTAACGTCGGTAAATCGTCGCTCTTTAACCGCATCGCGGGCAAGGACCTCGCCATCGTCGACGACCGTCCGGGCGTAACGCGCGACTGGCGCGAAGCCATCGGCTACATCTTCGATGAAGAGGTAACCATCCTCGACACCGCGGGCCTCGAGGAAGCCGACACCGGCACCCTCACCGACCGCATGCGCGAACGCACCATGACC
>JAMIFL010000031.1:0-3803 GCA_035906295.1 Alphaproteobacteria bacterium
GGGAGAGATGATTATCAGCGCAACCGGCGTCGAGGGCGGGGTTGTTTACGCGTTGTCGCGCATGCTGCGTGATGCGGGCGGGCCGCTGGTGGTGGATTTGAAACCGGACCTCGATGTGAAAGCGGTTGTGGCCCGGCTTCAGAAAAACCGTGGGCGCGATTCCTTGAGCAGCCATCTGCGCAAGGTGCTGCACCTGTCGCCGGTGGCGGTGGGGTTGCTGATGGAACAGCCGGAACGCGCGCAGCTTGGGCAGTACAGCGCGGAAAAGCTGGCGCAGCTTGTCAAGCATTGCCCTGTGCGGGTTGAAGGCTCCGTCGGTATCGAGCGGGCGATTTCGACTGCGGGCGGTGTCGCGCTGGAGTCTCTGGACGGCAACAGCATGCTGGCGGCGCGGCCGGGCGTGTTCGTGGCGGGCGAGATGATGGACTGGGAAGCGCCGACGGGCGGCTACCTGTTGCAGGCGAGTTTTGCGACGGGTGTTTATGCAGCGCAGGGCATGATGCGCTGGTTTGAGGCCGGTCAGTAAACCGGAATCATGTGCATGCCGGACCGGCGCGGCGCCGGGGCAGGCATGGGTTTCACCACGGGCGGCATGACCGGCGCGGTCACGGGTACCGGCATGGGGGCCGATAGGGGTGCCGAGGCGGGTGCCGAGATGGGCAGGGGCTGATAAGCCGTATTCGTTGCAGGCATGTTGTAGATGAAGCCGTGGGCGGGGTAGGGCGCGCCGAAAACCTTGTTTTCCATGTTCCAGAAGCGCACGGAGGTCCAGTCGTTGGCGGGGGATACGTCTTTCGCGCGCATCGATTCATAGGTGACCCTGCGGCTGACCATGTCGTCGCCCCAGTTGGTGTGGGTGACGTTGATTTCACGCGGGGAGACGATGGACTGCACGACCGCGAGGTGGCCGTAGCGCAGGCGCGAGGATTGCGAGAGGACGAGGACGGCGCCCGGCATGGGCCGGCTGCCGCGCTGGTAGCGGCTGGCGGCCTGCGCCCACCATGTATGGGCGTCACCGCGAATGGGAATGCCGGAGACGCGGCGGGCGTAGGGGACGCATTCCTCCCGTTCCAGCATGCGGTAGCCGGAGGCGTTTTCGGATGAGAAGCGCGTGACCGAGGCGCAGCCGGAGAGGAGCAGCAAAACACCGATGCATATCATGGCCCGCGCAAGCATGGTTCACCCCGTCAGAAGAATCAGCGCCCAGACCATGATGGCATTGATGAGGGTCAGAAGAACAGCGGCGCTTCCGACATCCTTGGCTTTTTTGGCCAGCGGGTGGATTTCGCCTTTGGTGGCGTAATCGGTTACGGCTTCGATACCGCAGTTCAGCAGTTCCGCCACCGGCACCAGAAGCCATGTACCAGCCAAGAGCGCGCGTTCGACGCCCGTGTCGCCAAGCCAGAAGGCCAGCGGCAGGATGGCGAGGGTCGCCAGCGCCTCGACCTGAACGGGCTTGTCTTCGCGTAACGCCGCCCTGAAACCATCGCGGCTGTAGCCCGCGGCTTTGACGAGGCGGGTGAGTTCGGCGCGTATCATCGTTTTTTATAGACGGTGGGGATGCGTTTCATGCGGTCTTTCCAGCCGGAGGCGAACTGGTAGAAGGTGACGGTGTCGATGAGCAGCGTGTTATCGACACGGTTTGCGGGCATGGTTTCCTCACCTTCGAAGAAGGCGGTTTTTTCCAGCGGTTCGAGCACGGTGAGCTGGCCTTTTTCAAGATACGCCACCTTCTGGTAGTTGCTGATGAAGGCGTGGGCGTTTTCGGCTTCGTCGGCGTCGTTCAGCAGGTCTTCGCCGTAGAACTTGGTGTAGTAGCTGAAATTCAGCAGGCCCAGCAGAACCGGGGCCACGTCTATCTGGCTTGCGGTTAGATTGTAGTTCTGCGGCTTGATGAAGCCGGGGGCGTAGAAGATGGCGGGGATGTGGTATTTTTTCTGGCTCAGTTCGATTTTGCCGCCGGCGCCGGCGGTGTGGTCGGCGACGAAGACGAAGATGGTGTCCCTGAACCACGGCTTGTCTTTGGCGTCGGCCAGAAACCTGCCGACGGCATAGTCGGCGTATTTGACGCCGCCCGAGCGTTTGCCGACGCCTGACGGGATGTCGATACGGCCATCGGGGTAGGTGTAGGGGCGGTGGTTGGAGGTGGTCATCACCTCGTACATGAAGGGTTGTTTTGCGGCGTAAGCGCGGTCGGCTTGACGGATGACCTGATTGTAGAGGTCTTCATCCGAAACGCCCCAGACGTTGGAGAAACCGACTTCGTCGTCTTTGAAGTCGGTGCGGTCGACGATGCGGTAGCCGTTCTGGCTGAAGAACGCGTTCATGTTGTCGAAGTAACCGTGACCGCCGTAAATGAAGGCGGTGTCGTAGCCGCGGTCCTGAAACACGAAGCCGAGCGAGAACAGGTTTTCATTGCCCGGGCGGCGCAGGATGGACTGGCCCGGCGTGGGCGGGACCGAAAGGGTGATGGCTTCAAGCCCGCGGACGGTGCGGGTGCCGGTTGCATACATATCGCTGAAGAACAGGGCTTCGTTGGTCAGGCCGTCGAGGTTGGGGGTCAGGTCGCCGGTGTTGCCGAAGGTGCGCATGAAGTCGGCGCTCATGCTTTCCATGACCACCAGCACGACGTTCTTGCGCAGTTCGGGGCCTTTGCGGACGATGAGGCGGGTGATGTCGTTGGGGTCCGTGTTTACGAATTCGTTTTCGTCTTCTTCCAGCAATTCGCGCATTTTGCCTGCGACCCGTGTTTCATCGTGGGTGATGTAGAGCTGGCGGTAATTGATTTCATTGTTGCGGTAGGCGGAGAACAGGTCGTAGGTGCCGTTGGTGGCAAGTTCCTGAACGGCCTGATTGGCGCTGAGCTGTACGCGGTCGATATTCAGCAAGGGCAGCATGAGGAACGGCAGGGCCATGATGGCCAAGGCGTAGCCGCGTGAGGTTTGCGTGCCGTGGGTATCGAGGCGCAGCCAGCGGTGTGCCGCCAACGTCGCCAGCGCCGCGGTCAGGGCGATGCCGCCCAGCAATGGCCCCAGCGGGTAGGATTCACGGATGTTGCCGATGACTTCGGTGGTGTAGACGAGGTAGTCGACCGCGATGAAGTTGAAGCGGGTGCCGAATTCGTCCCAGAAGAAGAATTCGGATATGGCGGTGAACAGCCAGATATAGGCGAAGAGAAAGAACAGGACCGTGCGGGTTATGCGCCAGCGGCGTTCAGCCCAGCGCACGGGGGACGGCACGGCATGCAGCGCCAGCAAGGGCAGCAGGGCGAAGCCCATGACCTGAATATCGAACAGGAAGCCCCATCCGAAAATGCCTGCGATTTCGGGCGCGGTCATGGCGCTCCACTGACCGCTATAGACCAGAAGGCCGATGCGGGTGGCGCACTGGACCAGCATGAAGAACAGGGCATAGGGCAGTACCAGACGCAGCCACGGGGTCAGGCGGGCGGTATTCATCGGTTTCGTGCCTGACATTTTATTCGTCCTTGGGGCCTATCATGGGGGAGAAGATGCGGTAGATGCGCCGACCGATGTCATCAACGAAGGTGAACATCGCGGGTACGAACAGCAGCGAGAGCAGGGTCGAGACGACCAGCCCGCCGATGACGGCGATGGCCATGGGGGCGCGGAATTCGCCGCCTTCGCCCAGTGCCATGGCGCTGGGGACCATGCCTGCGGCCATGGCGATGGTGGTCATGATGATGGGGCGGGCGCGTTTGCGGCCCGCGTCCACCAGCGCGTCGGTCTGGGACATGCCTTCGGCTTCGCGCTCCACCGCGAAATCGACCAGCATGATGGCGT
>JAMIFL010000032.1:0-3582 GCA_035906295.1 Alphaproteobacteria bacterium
TGGGGTTGATTCGCATAAATCCGCATATCGAGGCTTGATTTCGCGGCCTATGCGCGGCAAAGTCTAAAACATTGATTTATAAAGGCGGTTTCCCTTCATGTTTGCCAAACTTTTCGGATTTTTGTCGGCCGATATGGCCATAGACCTCGGCACGGCCAATACCCTCGTGTATGTGCGCGACCAGGGGATCGTCCTGAACGAACCCTCGGTGGTGGCGATTTCACTGGTTGGCGGCAAGAAACAGGTTCTGGCTGTGGGCAATGAAGCCAAGCAGATGCTGGGCCGAACGCCCGGCAACATCGTCGCCATTCGTCCGTTGCGCGACGGCGTCATTGCAGACTTCGAAGTCACCGAGGCGATGATCAAGCACTTCATCCGCAAAGTGCATAACCGCCGCTCGTTCGTCTCGCCGAAAATGGTTATCTGTGTGCCGTCGGGATCGACCGCTGTCGAGCGCCGCGCGATTCAGGAATCCGCCGAGAGCGCTGGTGCATCCGAAGTTTATCTGATCGAGGAGCCAATGGCGGCCGCTATCGGCGCCGGCCTGCCGGTGACCGAACCGACAGGTTCGATGGTCGTCGATATCGGCGGCGGTACGACGGAAGTCGCGGTTATTTCCCTGGGCGGCATCGTCTATGCGCGTTCGGTGCGCGTTGGCGGCGACAAGATGGACGAAGCCATCATCGCTTACATCCGCCGCGTGCATAACCTGCTGATCGGCGAGACGACGGCGGAGCGCATCAAGAAAGAAATCGGCACAGCCTGTCCGCCGGCGGATGGCGAAGGCCGCACCATGGAAATCAAGGGCCGCGACCTTATGAACGGCGTGCCCAAGGAAATCGTTATCAACGAGCGCCAGATGGCGGAGGCTCTGGCCGAGCCGGTGGGGCAGAT
This sequence comes from Alphaproteobacteria bacterium, assembly GCA_035906295.1. Lineage (GTDB taxonomy): Bacteria > Pseudomonadota > Alphaproteobacteria > Micavibrionales > UBA1664 > UBA6145. The sequence goes on from JAMIFL010000032.1 coordinate 895, forward strand.
CATTGAGGGCGTCAAGGTGGCGTTGGAACATACCGCGCCCGAGCTGGCCGCCGACATCGTGGAAAAAGGCATCGTCATGACCGGCGGCGGCGCGCTGCTGGCCAATCTGGATTTCGTGCTGCGCCACGCCACGGGCCTAGCCGTGACCATTGCCGACGACCCGCTCTCCTGCGTCGCGCTGGGTACGGGGCATGCGCTGGAAGAAATGAAAACGCTTAAGAGTGTTTTAATCGGCGCGTATTAAAATCCTTGGTAAGCGCCAGTTTTTGCCATTGCAGGCGCCGGGGTAATTGAGTTACGCTGGATACGAGCCCTTATTCTAGGGTTTAAACCGACTTTTTAGGGGAATACCGGTTTGAGACACCGCCGCTCCATGAACGCCAACAGCCGGGTTTTCGCCCGGTTCGCGCCCACGTTCGATCTGGGCGGGCGGGGTACGACCATTATCCTGCTGTTCATGGCGTCCATCCTTTTGCTGGCCTCCTTTATCCGTCCACAGACCACGGAAGGCTTGCGCACCGGCGCTGCCGACCTGTTCCTGCCACTTTTCGCCGCGATCAGCCAGCCGTTCCAGACTGCCGCCGACGTCATCAGCGATGTTTCGGGCGTGGCCCAGATGCGCGCCGAGATCGCCCAGCTGCAAAGCGAGAACGAGCGTCTGCGCGAATGGTACCAGACCGCCTTGCTGCTCCAGTCTGAAAATCAGTCCCTTCAAGCCCTTCTGAACCTGAAAACCGAACCGCAGCACCGTTTCATTACTACCCGCGTGGTGGCGGATTCCGGCAGTTCCTACGTGAAAAGCTTTATCGTGGCCGCAGGGGCGAACGATCGTGTCCAGAAAGACCATGCCGTGCTGGCTGAAAACGGGCTGGTCGGGCGCGTCATCGAAACCGGCCGTAACACATCGCGAGTCCTGCTGATCACCGACATGAACAGCCGCGTGCCGATCCTGATCGAAGGCAGCCGCCAGCGCGCCATCCTTGCCGGTACGAACGACAACCTTCCTGTCCTGATGCACCTGCCGCCCGATACGGTCATGGAAAACGGCGCCCGCGTCATCACGTCCGGCCATGGCGGCATTTTCCCGCCGGGCTTGCCGATCGGTCGCGTCGAAAAAAGCGCGACCGGCGATTATTTCGTCCGCCCGTTCGCCGACATGAATCGCGTAACCTATGTCCGCGTGCTGGATTCTTCGCAGAACCCGAACCTGCGTCGCGGCCTGCTCGACTAGCCGTTTTTTCCCGATAAACGTCTGTTCCGCTTCGCGCCTTTCGCGTATAACGTCATTCATGGGTGATGTCTTTATACCGGAAAAACTCTCGTGGTTCGTGCGGACGGGGTTCGCGCAGTTCGTTATCGGTTTTCTGCTCATTCTCAATCTCGTGAATTTTGCCATTCCGCACGCGGGGGACATCCGCCCGCTGTTCCTGCTGATGGCGATTTATTACTGGGCGATTTTCCGTCCGACGCTCATTCCGCCTGTCATGGCGTTTGCGTGGGGCATCCTGTTCGACATGCTGGCCGGTTTGCCGGTCGGGATGAATGCACTGCTTTTCCTTATCATCCAGTGGGTGGTGCGCGACCAACGCCTGTTCCTGATGGGGCAGTCTTTCATGACGTTGTGGCTTGGCTTCGCCGTGACGGCGCTCGCATATGGCCTCATCCAGTGGCTGCTGTTCGCGGTCTTTTCCCTTTCCTTACCGGATTACCGTCCCGCGGCGGGTACGATCGTCCTGTCTATCGGGTTGTTCCCGCTGGTATCGTTCCTGCTGGTCGTGACGCACCGTTTACTGCCACAGGAAATGAGCCGGGGCTTGCGTTAAATGACAGGGACGCTAGGATTTTCTCATGTTGGATAAAGAGCAGGACCGTGCAGAGAGGTTTTCCCGCCGCGCTTTCGTCATCGGGGCGATGCAGGGTGCGCTGCTGTGCGTCATGGGCGGGCGCCTGGCGTGGCTGCAGGTGGCGGAAGGCGGCAAGTACAAGACGCTCGCCGAAAACAACCGCATCAACATGAAGCTGGTCGCGCCGCCGCGCGGCGAGATCATCGACCGCTTCGGCGTGCCGCTCGCCCTGAACAACCAGAATTACCGCGTTCTCGTCGTGCCGGAGCAGGCGGGCGGTCTGAAAGAGGCGCTGGAAAAATTGTCGGGCGTCATCACCATCGACCAGCGCACGCTGGACAAGGTCATCAAGCAATCGAAACAAAGCGCGTCATTCGTTCCTCTACAAATCAAAGATAAACTGAGCTGGGAAGAAGTGGCGTCGATCGAGGTGCATCTCACCGACCTGCCGGGCATCAGCACCGATGTCGGTGAAATCCGCACCTATCCGTTCGCCGAGGCGACCGCGCACTTGATCGGCTATGTCGGCGCGGCGAGCAAGACCGATATTCCCGAAACCGATCCCGATCCATTGCTGCGCCAGCCGGGTTTCAAAATCGGCAAGGCCGGTCTCGAGAAGACATTCGAAAGCGATCTGCGCGGCAAAGCCGGGCGCGCGGAAGTCGAGGTCAACGTGGTGGGCCGCGAGGTGCGCGAGCTGACGACGCAGGCACCCACGGCGGGCAATCGTCTTGCCTTAAGCATCGACGCCGAATTGCAGCGCGCGGCGCAGGCGCGCCTTGCCGAAGTGATCAGCGCCTCCGCCGTCATCATGGACGCCAAGACCGGCGCGATATACGCGCTG